>CAYVZJ010000009.1:0-58460 GCA_964456155.1 uncultured Sangeribacter sp. | reverse complement strand
CATAGAAGATAGGATACCATCAACCACTCAATAAAAAATGTCATGTACTGTAGCCCAAGGCATGTCCCGTTTTTTGCGTAATTATCTTTACTTCTTCTTGTTAATAAACTCAGTCACCTTCTCCTTAACATTCTCGATGACCTCTTTTCCTTTCTCACTTGAGGCAAATTCCTGAACCTTGTCAACTACCTCTTTCACCTTTTCATTGTTCATAAGGCCCTCAGCCTTCTCTTTCAATTCGTCTAACATATCTTTATAATTTTATGATTATTATTATTCTATGACTTCCTAACACCCCAATCCCAACTTTGGTTGACACTCCTATACCCAAAATAAGAAATTATTAGTATCTTTGCAGTAATAAGTCGCAAGTCAAAAGATATATTTACAGGCTGCGGCCGACACTATGGAATTATTATTTCATTACCTTTGGAAAAACAGACTTATGGGCATACCGCTCCGGCTCACCGACGGACGCGACGTCACCATTATCAATCCCGGTATACATAATAATGATGCCGGACCGGATTTCTCCGGCGCTGTTCTCGCCATCGGTGATGAGAAATGGGCCGGAAATGTAGAAATTCATGTCAAAGCCTCCGACTGGTTCAGACATCAACACGAAAAAGACCCGGCTTACGACAATATCATCCTGCATCTCGTATCTATTAATGACGCTGTGATACATCGCAGTAATGGAGACATCATACCCCAAGCCACCGTCACCGTACCCGCCGGCTTCTACTACACATATGCCACCCTCCTGACACAAATGAAGGAGGTAAGATGCCGGCAAAATCTCCCCTTCATCCCCAACCTCCGACGAGAAGACTGGCTTGAGACTCTCGCCATAGAACGAATCCAACAGAAGGCAGAGCGCATCCTCAACTATAACACCGCATTCTCAGGCGATTGGGAACAGTCCGTATTCATCACCCTCGCACGTGCACTCGGCTTCGGACTCAACGGTGTCCCCTTCGAACTCCTCGCCAAAAGTCTGCCACTCAAGTACGTCTATCATCATCAGGACTCACTCCTCCAGATCGAAGCTCTCCTGTTCGGACAAGCCGGCATGCTCACGCCGGGACTACATCCCTTCGACCCCTATTTTCAGCATCTTTGCTCGGAATACGACTTTCTGATGAAAAAATACTCCCTGAAGCCTGTCAGCAGAGAAATATGGAAGTATTCACGCAGCCGACCTGCCAATTTCCCGCATCGACGCATCGCCATCCTCGCACAATTCCTCTACTCAGCAAAGGCATTCACATCATCTCTCGTCGAAGCACAAGGACGATACGACCTACTTCAGTCTTTCTTCCGCCGGCCGCTCACCGGATATTGGGCCACCCATCTCTCCTTCGGCACACCGGAGACACAACACGCTCCCTCGCTTTCCAACGGCAGCATTGAGTCGCTGATGATTAATGTCGCAGCCCCCTTCTATTACGCTTACGCTCATGTCACCGGCGAATACACGCTCGGAGAATATACCATCGATCTCCTCTCAGATATCGCCCCCGAACGCAACAGCATCATCACGGCATGGAGCGCACTCGGCCTGTCTCCCAAAAACGCTCTCCGCAGCCAAGCGCTAATCCACCTGCGCCGTGAATACTGCGACCGGCAGCGCTGCCTTGAATGCCGCTTCGGATATCACATACTCCGACATCGCGCCGCGCCCTGCGTAGCCAACACCCTCTCCCCCGATGCCGCACCATAGACGCCAACTCACTATTTTCACCCCTCACTGCAACATATACACCACTTGCAACGTTCTTTAGATATGAAAAATAATCAGTCAAGGAGAGGCTTCGTCAAAGACGACAACATCATCGCCCGACAAAATCAAACCGATATCACCGAGCCGTTGATGCAGTTTGTCGCCTCCGTCATGCCACACGCCGGACGCAACGACATAAAAAAATGGCTCAAACACGGCCATATCATGATCAATGGTGTCGTCACTACACAGTTTGACGCTCCCGTTGAGCCCGGACAATGGGTGGAAATCAACCTCTCACGCCCTTTCGTCGTCTTCCGTCATCATCGTATGCAAATCGTTTACGAAGATGACGATATCATCGTCGTAAACAAAGGCTATGGTCTGCTCTCAGTCGCCACCGGCCTGCAAAACAGAAAGGAGGAGACCGCTTACAGCATTCTCAAGGACTACGTAAAGGCCAAGCATCCATCCAACAAGATTTTTGTCGTGCATCGGCTCGACCGTGGCACAAGCGGACTCATGATGTTTGCCAAAAATCCGGAGGCTCAGATGTCCATGCAACACAACTGGAACAATATGGTGCTCGACCGCACTTACATCGCCGTGCTCGAAGGCGTGCTTGACTCCGACAGCGGTGAAGTAAAGAGTTATCTCGGAGAGACCTCTCGCTTTGAGGTTTATTCTTCTGAAGAGAAGAGTGTCGGCAAACCGGCCATCACCCGATACAAGGTGCTGAAGCGAGGCTCCGGACGGACACTGGCTGAATTCTCACTCAACACGGGGCGCAAAAATCAGATACGCGTGCACGCTGCCAAAGAATTGGGTCATCCCATCATCGGCGATAAAAAATATGGCGCCAAGACAAGCCCCATCAATCGTATCGCCCTACATGCCCGCACTCTACGGTTTGCACACCCCATTACTAAGAAGGATATGAAGTTTGAAACTCCAATCCCTTCCAAATTCCTTTCTTTGGTATAATTCTCTTGTCTATGAATTCTGATAACGATATTCTGAATAAAGAGACCAATGACGCCAACGAGGCCTCGGCCATCACGTCTGTAAGTCATTTCCTCTCATGGGTATTCTCTCCCTTGCTCACCCCCACTTACGGCATGATTGCCGTTTTCGCCATGACGCCCTTGCGTTTCGTGCCGGGACGCACCATCGCCATAGTCCTCGCCGTTGTATTCGGCATCACCGGCTTCCTGCCGGGCCTGGCCGTCCTCCTACTCAATAAGTTTGGCGACGTCTCCGACCTCGCGCTATCGCGGCGCAGCGACCGCCTTTACCCCTACATTATCATGACTGCCGCGCTTACTGCCACCGGCTTCTATCTTCAGGTAATCGGTACGCCGACATGGATACCACTCTTCTTCTGGGGAGCCGCTGCAGCCGGGGTCATCAATTTCATAATCAATTTTTGGTGGAAAATCTCAGCACACGGCGCCGGAATGGGGGGACTCACCGCCATGTTCGCCATCATGCACCAACATGCTTTCCCTGACGTGGATGTCTGGATATGGCTCATCATCGCTGTCATCTTCACCGGACTCCTCGGCGCGGCTCGTGTATGGCTCGGACGTCACACTCCTCTCCAGACCATCGCCGGCGCGCTCGTAGGTTTCCTCTGCGTCTTCATCACCGAATTTTTCTAAAAATGTCTATATACAATTATCATCGCCGACCCTCATCCGTCACTCATGTCGGCAATACCGCCATCGGAGGAGATAATCCCGTGCGCGTACAGTCTATGACCAACACCTCCACCAACGATACGGAGGGCAGCGCCGCTCAGGCTATCCGCATCGCCGAAGCCGGCGGCGAACTCGTCCGCCTCACCACGCAAGGCGTAAAGGAGGCTGCCAATATGGCCAATATAAAGGCCGCACTCGATGAAGCTGGGTGTCATGTGCCACTCGTGGCCGACGTGCATTTCAATCCCAAAGCCGCCTTTATGGCTGCCACCACCTGCGATAAGGTGCGCATCAATCCGGGTAATTTCGTCGACGCTGCACGCACCTTCATCAAAATCAATTATTCAGACGAGGAATACCGCGATGAGATAGAGAAGATACGGCAGACTCTTAAGCCTTTTATCGAGGTTTGCCGCCAACACAACACTGCCATCCGACTCGGCGTAAATCATGGAAGCCTCTCGGACAGAATAATGAGCCGGTATGGCGACACACCCGCCGGTATGGTGGAGTCCGTCATGGAATTCCTCCGCATCTGCCGCCAACTTGACTTCAACGATATCGTCATCTCCATCAAGGCCTCAAATGTCGTCGTAATGGTGGAGACCGTCCGACTCCTCGCCCAAACTATGGACAAAGAGGATATGCACTATCCCCTGCACCTCGGAGTCACAGAAGCGGGAGACGGTGAAGACGGCAGAATAAAGAGCGCAGTCGGCATCGGCACGCTTCTTGCTGAAGGACTCGGCGACACTATCCGCGTCTCCCTCTCCGAACCACCCGAAAATGAAATACCCGTGGCCATCACGCTGCGTGAGCATATCACCCGTCGACATGACCATCCGCATATCGTAGAGCCGTCAGAGATTTCTGACGTTCCCACGCGCTCTTTAGCCCACCCCCACTCTCCGCTCAATACGGAGAAACACCCCCTCGTGGCAGGACTTGATTTCCAACTCGCCGAGACTCCCGTGGTGTGCGTCGACGCTTCTTCACCCGTCATCGAAATTTCCGACGGTAAGGCAATACTCATATACTCCGAGCATATCAACCCTGCCGGAGAAATAGCCTCCTGGCTCGAAAGATACTATCAGCAGGGAGGCAAGGCGCAAGCCATTATCCGGCTGACCTACGATGACGCCAATCCCGACGACGTCCGTCTCAAAGCCGCCGCCGATTTCGGCACGCTCCTGCTCAACGGCTACGGCAACGCCATCGTGCTCGACGCGCCGGCTCTTACTAAGGAAGAAAACGAGAGAACATGTCTCGCCATCCTGCAGGCATGCCGACTCCGCATCAGCAAGACGGAATATATCGCATGTCCGGGATGCGGACGCACTCTCTTCGACCTCTCCAATACACTCAAAGAGGTAAAAGAGGCTACATCTCAGCTACGACACCTTAAAATCGGGGTGATGGGATGCATCGTCAACGGACCGGGAGAAATGGCCGACGCTGACTATGGATACGTAGGAGCCGGACCGGGAAGAGTCAGCCTATACAAAGGCAAACAGTTGATTATCAAAAATATCCCCACCTCAGATGCTGTCGACGCGCTCATTGAGTTAATCAAAGTCAACGGCGACTGGCTTGACCCGGAAGAAGTAAATTAAACCACCACGATAATCCCCGTGTTTGGAGATAACCGATTTTTTGATTATCTTCGCAATACATTATCAACTCGCATCTCTACTACAGCTTAGATGCATTAATTTATCATATCATTATGTCTAATCAGAACGAAAACAAAAACCAACTCCAGATCCAACTCCGTCCCGAAGTAGCCGACGGTAAATTCTCCAACCTCGCAATGATAGGCCACGGTCCCAATGAATTCCTCATCGACTTCATTTTCGCAGCCCCCGGCATGCCCCAGGCGCCCGTTGTAAGCCGTATCATCATGACTCCCGAAAATGCCAAGCAACTCATGTTTGCCATCACTGACAATATCAAGAAATACGAGGCACAGTTCGGAGAAATCAAGCAGCGCAATGCTAAAAACGGCGCGCTCGGCAACAACTGATCCTTCACTTTTCATTTATCGTCTGAATTCAATCCACACAAGATATGCCCACCAATAATCTCAGTATTTACAATACTCTGTCGCGCACCAAGCAGCCCTTCCGGCCTCTGCACGAGGGACACGTCGGGATGTACGTCTGCGGACCCACCGTATATGGCGACGCTCACCTCGGTCATGCCCGCCCGGCCATCACTTTCGATATCCTATACAGATATCTCAAGTCGTTGGGATACAAGGTGAGATACGTCAGAAATATCACCGACGTGGGACATCTGGAGCACGACGCCGACTCCGGTGAAGATAAGATCGCCAAGAAGGCAAGACTCGAGATGCTCGAGCCTATGGAGGTGGTGCAGCACTATCTCAATTCCTATCATCACGATATGGAGGCGCTCAACGTGCTTCCCCCCTCTATCGAACCCCATGCATCCGGGCATATCATCGAGCAGATTGAATATATAAAGAAAATTCTCGACGCAGGCTACGCGTACGAGAGTCAGGGCTCTGTATATTTCGACGTCGAGAAATATAACCGCGACCATCATTACGGCAAACTCTCCGGACGAAATATCGAAGATCTGCTCTCCACGACACGTGCACTTGACGGACAGGACGAAAAGCGCAATCCGCTCGATTTCGCCCTCTGGAAAAAGGCCGCTCCGGAGCACATCATGCACTGGCCCTCCCCCTGGAGCGAAGGCTTCCCGGGATGGCACCTCGAATGCTCCACAATGGGCACCAAATACCTCGGAGAGACTTTCGACATCCACGGTGGTGGCATGGATCTCATGTTTCCCCATCACGAATGTGAGATAGCACAATCCGTCGCCGCCCAGGGACATGAAGCCGTCAAATATTGGATGCACAATAATATGATAACCATCAACGGCAAAAAGATGGGCAAATCATACGGCAATTTCATCACCCTGCAGCAATTCTACGACGGCTCACATCCCTTGCTCGAGCAGGCATACGCGCCGATGGTGATACGCTTCTTCATCCTCCAGGCCCATTATCGCTCTACTGTCGATTTCTCCAACGACGCCCTCAAGGCTTCCGAGAAGGCATTACAGAAGATGCTTGACATCTATCAGCGACTCCAGGCCCTGCAACCGGCTGAAAAGTCGGACGTCACTCTGCCCGATTTCGATGCCAAGGCTGCCGAGGCTATGGATGACGACCTCAACACTCCGCAGGTTATCGCCATTCTTTTCGAAGCCGGTAAAATCATCAATTCGGGCGCCGACGGCAATGCTCACCTTTCGGAGCAGGACATAAATACGCTCAAGGCTCTGTTTGACAAGTATCTCGTTGACATAATGGGCATTCGGGTGCAGGGCAACACTGCCGCTGATAAAGACGCCAAAGCATATCACGGCGCTGTCGACCTCCTTATGGAAGTCCGCGCCAAGGCTAAGGCTGATAAGGATTGGACCACCTCCGACCTCATCCGCGACCGTCTCGCCGCGCTCGGCTTCGACGTCAAAGACACCAAAAACGGTGTCGAATGGACTATTCGGTGACACTTGCGCTCACTATCGAGCCGTCGGCCATCCGCACTGTCCGTGTCGCTATCTCTGATAAAGTAGCGTCGTGGGTCACAAGTAGAAACGTCTGCCGACGCTCCTGATTCAAATCATAAATAATCCGCTGTATCTCATCACGGTTGCGTGAGTCAAGACTTCCCGTCGGCTCATCGGCCAAGACGATACGCGGATTATTTATTAATGCCCGCGCTATCGCTACACGCTGCTTCTCCCCTCCCGATAATTCTGACGGACGGTGTCTCAGACGCTCCGATAAGCCAACGCGCGATAGCAACTCACGCGCCTCCGACATCGCTCGACGACGAGACATACCGCCTATCATCGCCGGCATCGCTACATTCTCCTCAGCACTGAATTCCGGCAGTAATTCATGAAATTGAAAGACAAAGCCGATATGCTTGTTGCGAAATTCCGACAATTTCCTGTCCTTAAGCGCCGTCACCTCCACTCCGTCATAAAGCACTCGCCCGGAGTCCGGACGGTCGAGAGTGCCGCATATCTGAAGCAACGTCGACTTGCCGGCCCCGCTCGGGCCTAAAATCGTCACTATCTCACCGTTATCTATCGTCAGACTTACGTTGCACAACACCTGGAGCGGTCCGTAATACTTCGACACTCTCTCTATCTCTATCATTATTATCTCTCTTTTTCTATCAGTTTCAATATCACATGATTGGCAAGCATTATGCCAAACACGGCCGGCACCGTCGCCAACGTGCCGTAAGACGTCCGCTTGTTTCTTCCCTCCGCTGCAACCACGGATGACGCTCGGGGACTCTCCGTGCTCGCCACCACCTTCAGCGAAGGATGCTTACCAAGCCTCTTCAGACGCGTGCGCACAGCCCGCGCCAGTCCATCCTCCTTCGTTTCCCACAGGCTGAAATACCCCACCTTCGTCAGGTCAAGCCTGCCTCCCGCTCCCATTGAGGAGATGATAGGCACCCCCCTCTCCTTACATCCAAGTATCAGAGCTACCTTCGGCGCAATCGTATCGATACAATCCACCACATAATCATACCCTTCAGACAGAATTTCATCTACATTCTCTTCCGATAGGTATATCTGCCGGGCGGAAACCTCTATCCCGGGGTTGATATCCTTAAATCGCTCGGCAAAAAGCATGGTCTTGCTCTCACCCATATCACTGCGCAACGCTATCAGTTGGCGATTGAGGTTAGTCAGCGATACGCTGTCAGCATCCACAAGAGTAAGATGACCCACACCCGAGCGGGCAAGCATCTCGGCGGCATAACCACCTACGCCGCCTACACCAACTATCAGCACACGTGCACGAGTCAACGCATCGATACCCTTCGCACCGATAAGCCGCTCTGTACGGTCATCCCACCGTTCTTCACTCATATTCACCTGCCCGTCACTGACGCTGTATCCAAGAGCCCTTGAAACCGGTCTCGGCTATGGCAGCCTCCACCTGAGCGGCATGCTCCGCATCCTCCGGGATGCCATGCACCTCCAGCACCTTGTCTGCACTGTCTAAATCCATCGACCATTGGCCATTGGGAAAGCGTGAACGCATCCCGGCAAGTATCTGAGCCTCGCAATGCTCACAATTCGCATTTGTCTTAAATTGCATCATTTTATATTTTTAATGTATTGTATTTCTTTCATTTATCACCGATATTCCCGTCACATCCTGATCTTCCACCCCTGCGGATACATATTATTTGCTCGCGATCCGATATTTTTCACCAATCCCAACGGATGACCCTTATGATTAACACACACATACCCCTTACTCGTTCCCTCCGGAAGCACGATAGCCTCCCTGCGAAGATATCTCAACGCCTCATCCTCTGTCAATTCAACAATCGGAAATGCCTCGGGGTTTAATAGAGTCGACAACACTACACGAGAGTCAGGCTGCACCTCCCTCCCCTTGATTACTCCTACCGGCAAACCCGCCCCTGTTACATTTACTCCCGCCTCCACAAGCCTCTCAAGAAGCGGCAGCATCGCTTTGGGCAACGCGGTAAGTAGTTCACCGCTTTCCATCACCTCCGCATCCTCGCTGATCCACGCGGGTCTTGCAGGCTTCCTTTTATCTTGTTTATTATTTTTCTTAACCGGTCTGCGTCTCGACCTTTCCTCCACCTCATCCTCAACGGGCCGTCGCAACACTGCTACAAAAAGACCCTCTCCATCCGCAAGATACGGCATAAAGCGTAGTGCATCAACATCTTCATATACACTTCTTCCCACTCCCTCCGTGCCCGGCAAATCAAGACTTACCGGCTCAAATCCCAACTCATCACGGATATATCTTACATTTTCTTCATTCTCCTCTGTATTGAACGTGCACGTGGAATATATCAGATACCCTCCGGGACGTACACACCCCGCTACCTTCGACAATATCTCTCGCTGCAACACTGAGCAATTTCTCACCAGCCCTTCCGACCATTGTCGACGCGACTCCTCCTCTTTGCGCATCATACCCTCGCCCGAACATGGCGCATCGACAGCCACTATATCAAATATAGAGCCTACACCGGTATATCCTTGCGCGTCACTCCCGGTCATTATCACATTCCCATATCCCCATTTCTCAAGATTCTCACGCAATATCCGGCCGCGCTTCGGCTCATACTCATTGGCTACAACCTCCGCACCCTCCGGCAAGGCATTGATGATTGCCGTAGTCTTTCCACCGGGAGCCGCACAGAAGTCAAGCACCCGCAACGGCGACTTACTCCTCTCCCCTCGCTCCGCTTCTATAAGCCTTACCAAAGTCTCAGTTATCTCACTGTAAATCATCGATGAAGCATCCTGCACGTAAAAGACGCCCCCATGCAGCAACGGATTTAGCGTAAACACCGGTCTCTCCTTAAGCCTCCGCCCCTCCTTACACCATTCCACCCCACGCATATCGGAATACATCCCCTCCATCTCTTCCACCCGAGCCTTGCGGGTGTTAAATCTTATCGACACTCCGGGAGGCGTATCAAGCGACAACAATAGTCTGTCGGCATCTATTCCCGACACTCTACTCATCTTTTCCCTGAATTCTTGAGGTATTGATGTCTCCATACGTGCTTTTTTTGCAAAGTTAATTATTTATTTGTATTTTTGTAGTAAATGATACAACAACAGTCTTCTGACTCTCCCCTCTCACCGGCTTTATACCTCTTACCTTCCTCCATGAGCGATGCGTCTATCGACTGCGTCCTCCCACAGCATAATATTGATATTCTCGCCAATATCACCCACTTTATCGTAGAGAATGTCCGCGAAGCGCGACGGTTTATCCGCCGTGCCCTACCTCATGCCGACATCTCCGCAATGCATTTCTCCGAACTCAACCGTCATACCGACCTCACGCATATCCAAGCGTATCTCGACCCGTTGCGCCACGGCATCCCCGTAGGTCTGCTAAGCGATGCGGGATGCCCCGCTATCGCCGACCCGGGCGCCATCATAGTCGATATGGCTCAACGCGAACATCTAAAGGTCGTTCCGCTCGTCGGACCCTCATCCATCCTTCTTGCCCTCATGGCCTCGGGATTTAACGGACAGGGATTTACGTTTCACGGATATCTACCTATCGCTGACGCCGAAAGGGTAAGCCTCATCCGTAGTCTTGAAGCCTCCTCCGCCCGGCTGGATATGACTCATATCTTTATCGAAACTCCTTACCGCAACAATCGCCTCCTCGCCACTCTCGCAGAGACTCTTCACGACGACACCCGAATATGCGTGGCAGCTGATATCACCAATCCGCAGACCGAGTCAATCATCACCCGCACAGCCGCTGAATGGCGTCGCGTTCTCAAGACACTCAATTACGATAAGCGACCCGCCGTCTTCCTTATATATAAAGGGGCTATTATCGGCGCAGATACGCGTGGCGGCAAAAAGAACCCCTACAGACAAAACACTCATTAATATTTAGCACATGGCTAAAAAACGCACTATATACTTCGAAGGTCAATATACTCTCCCGTTTGAGGAATTTCAGTTGCCCCCGGTTAATACTCCCGGCAACCCCGGTGACCTCCATACCCTTAATTCCTCTTCACTTAATTCCTCCTCTTTACAAAATCAAAATATCACGTCTCAGGATAATCCCGCGGACAGATATTTCAATTACATCTCATTCGGCTCAGGCTCCTCCGGCAACAGTTGCTACATCGGCAATCCTCACGAGGGCATCATCGTCGACGTCGGCGTACGAGCAGAAGAGATAACTCGCGAACTGGCCGCCAACGGCATACCTATGTCTAAAGTAAAGGGCGTCCTGCTCACGCACGACCATTCCGACCACGTCAAGCATGCCTATACTCTAATACGAGCCAATAAGCACCTCCGGCTATATTGCACTAATCGTGTGCTGCTCGGCATGCTCCGACGTCACAATATCTCTAAACGTATCAAGGATTATCACGTCCCTATCTTCAAGGAATTCCCCTTCAAAATAGGAAGTCTCGACATCACGGCATTCGACGTGCCTCACGACGGCTCCGACAATATGGGCTTCTCCATCAATTACGACAACCGCAATTTCGTACTCGCTACCGACCTCGGTGCTGTCACCGACCGCGCACGTCATTATATGTCCAAGGCCAATTATCTCGTCATCGAGGCCAATTACGACCTCGCCATGCTCGTCAACGGCAGATATCCCGAATATCTTAAGGCGCGTATTCAGACCGAACGCGGCCACATGAACAATCTCGACACGGCCCGATTCCTCGCCGAGATTATCAACCCGGCCTTGAAATACATCTTCCTGTGCCATCTAAGCAAGGATAACAACACCCCCGAAAAGGCACTTGCTGCTGTAAGACAAGCCCTCGAACTGCAAGGCATTACCGTCGGCACGGCACAAGAAACCATTGAAGACCGACGCGCTGACGTCCAACTAATGGCGCTGCCACGCTTTGACGCTACACGCCGCTTCGTGCTAAGACCTTGACAGATATACCGTTTATAGCATATACACACGCCAAAGGGGCTTGAAAATCACTATACTTTTGATACGTGAGATGCGTTTTTCGAGATAATACGTATCGTCAGGAGCGGACCCTCAAGACCGTTCGTCGTCTTGCCTAAACGGGTCTCAAAACGCAGATAACCGTTGCCGAAATCATAAATTGATAACTCGGCCTCATCGTCATCATCATATTCGTCTGACTCTATCTGGTCTGTAGGCTGAACAGCAGTCTGATCTATTATATAATTTTCCAGATCCTCAGGAAACAAATCACCTAAATATACATTCCTGATCACCACCTCTTCCGGAGATATCACATCTACGTTCCAGACGCCCGGCGTCCCCTGCAGGTCTGTATACAGCGGTCTGCCCACACCATCCGTCAATACCCCCTCATAATCATAATACACGGAGTCTAACGGTTCGCTGACACATACGGCATCAATCAGCGATCTCACCGTCATCACGATATCATTGTCAGCATGAAAGGCTTCTACACTCACGCTGTCAGACTCCTGACTCTCATGATGCCCTTCACGACATGAATATAGCAATACTACCATGACTATCATCACAGCCATAAAGCCATATCCCCATCTTACCTCAACATAACGAGCTTTCATCAACTCAAATGTTAAAATATCTAAATTCGACTGCAAAGATATACATAATTTCCAAATCTCCACTACTCCCCACTAAAAAATCAAGATGGCAGGCATCCTGTCGCCGGGATGCCTGCCATCTTTTATGGATTTATATTTACTCTGTAACGCGTTCAAGCCATTTCACCATGCCAAACATCGCTCCCATCGATATCAGACATACGGCTGCAAAAATCACCCATGCCTCCCAGATCGGGCACTTGTTGTAGATCAGCGGCCCAATCCAGAGCAACAGGTTGCCCACGGCTGTGGCACCAAGCCACAGACCCTGACACAGGCCCTGCAAATGCTTCGGAGCAACTTTCGATACAAATGACAGACCCAACGGTGAGATAAAGAGCTCGGCTACTGTCAGGAAGAAATACAGAAGTATCAATACCCACGGACCGGTCTTCATCGTCTCCTTGACACCGGTGGCCAACTCGCGGAATTCATCGCCTGACGGATAGTGCATCCATGCACTGAAAATCGTCAGGAAGAGATACGCTATCGCTGCCAGACCCATACCGATCGCTATCTTGCGAGGTGTAGATATCACTTTGCCTTTGCGAGCAAGTGCAGCAAAATACCACATAATCACCGGAGTCAGGATTATCACAAAGAAGGGATTCAACGCCTGCCATATCTCCGGAGCAATAGAGTCGGTCTTCACAAAGTCACGGGCAAACAGCGACAACGATGTGCCGTTCTGATGGAATGAGAACCAGAAGAAAATCGCTATGCCAAGCACTGCAAAGAGAGCCACCATGCGCTGACGAATCTCCGTAGCCATAGCACGCTTCTCCTCCGGTGTATATTTCACTGTCTCCACAGCGGCTTTCTTAGCCGGTGAGGGAAGACCCTTCTTAGTGAAGAGGAAGATACCCAAAGATATCAGCATAGCGCCAACGGAGGCTATGAAACTGTAATGGATACCCTCATTGAAAATTTTCAGATACTCGCTGCAGAAGGCTGCTATTTCCGACGGCTGACTCGCACCCGATATCGCACCGCCCACCTGAGAGGCCAACGCATACAGGTTGTCGATGTTCTGCTGATTCATATTGTCAGTCACGCTCAGATACTGATGACACAACGCCGGAAGATCGGCATTATACAACAGATTGTGAGCCTCAAGCCACCATGAACGCAGCATCGGCGCTACAAAAGGAGCCACCAGACCACCTATGTTGATGAATACATAGAATATCTGGAAACCGGAGTCGCGCTGGGCTGCATATTTCGGATTGTCATACAATTGACCCACTATCGCCTGAAGATTGCCCTTGAAAAGGCCGTTGCCGAAGGCTATCAGGAATAAGGCAAGACACGTCACGGTCAATAACCATGTCGTATTCTCGGGAGTAGCAAATACGGGATATGATAGTATCACATAGCCTAATGTCATTATTATCAGACCGGTAATAATCGTCCCTTTGTAATTCTGAGTCTTATCGGCTATCAGACCGCCCACAAGACTGAGCACATAGATACCCGCATAAAAGCAGGAGTAAATAATCGTGGCTGTCTCCTCTTTAAGACCGAATTTCGAGCACAGGAAGAGCACCAGCACGGCATTCATGATGTAATAGCCGAAACGCTCACCCATATTACTCAACGCGGCGGGTATCAGCCCTTTTGGTTGGTTAGCAAACATAGATGTAAGGTTTTATTATTAATGGTTTATTTTTCATCCAATACTTTAAATGCGCGGGCATAGTTCTTGATCTGCTTCACCATCGCCACAAGGCCGTTGCTCCGCGTTGGCGACAGGTGTTCCGACAAACCTATCTTGTCGATAAAGTACAGATCGGCATCAAGTATCTCCTGAGGGGTGCGGTCATTAAACACCTTCATCAGAAGAGTCACTATCCCTTTCACTATCATAGCGTCTGAATCGGCCTCAAAGCGTATCTTGCCGTCTGCCTCACGCTCGGCATTTATCCATACGCGACTCTGACATCCTTCTATCAGATTACCCGGTGTCTTTGCCGACTCCGGATATGCCGGAAGGGTATTGCCCAAGTCTATTATATACGCATAGCGATCCATCCAGTCAGTAAGATCCGAGAATTCCTCTATGATTTCATCCTGTGTCTCATTGATTGTCATCAGATAATTATTTTATATATACGTCAACAAAGATAAACAAATTTGGTGAAAAGAAAAAAAATGCTTACCTTTGCGATAGAAAATCAAGCGATTTTTTAGATATCACTTATCTTTTCGCCTCGCATTTTCGATTTTTTTGATGACTTTAATTGATCGTCTTGGACCCTCCTTTACGCTTGCTTTATGACCAAGTTCAGGGTCTGAGGCAATTATAATTATCGTCATCATATAACTAATTTTATAACTTTTTATTAATTCTCCGGATAATTCCCGGACTAATACCAATCTTAAAGAACATGGCAACCTATCTCACACAAGAAGGATACAATAAGAAGATGGAAGAACTCGCCGCACTCGAAGCACAGCGTCCCGCCATCAAGCAGGCTATCGCTGAAGCAAGAGACAAAGGCGACCTCTCTGAAAACGCTGAGTATGACGCTGCTAAAGAAGCACAGGGTCTGCTCGAAATGAAAATCGCCAAACTTAAGGAGCTCATCTCTTCGGCTCGTATCATCGACGACAGCAAACTCAACACCGACGAGGTGCAGATCCTCAACAAGGTCACAATCAAAAACGTGGCCAACGGTATGGAAATGACATACACTATCGTCACTGAAAGTGAGGCAAACCTCCGCGAGAAAAAACTCGCCTCCAATACTCCTATCGCGCAGGCTCTTCTCGGACATAAGGTTGGCGACCACGTAGAAGTGCAGGCTCCCGCCGGTAAAATGACTTTCGAAATCGTTAAAATCGAAATCTGATGACAATCTTCTCTAAAATCATTGCAGGAGAAATACCCTGCTACAAGGTGGCAGAAGACGACAAGTTTTTCGCCTTCCTCGATATCAACCCTGTAAATTGGGGACACACTCTCGTGGTGCCCAAACAGGAAACTGACTACATCTTCGATATCGACGATAAGCAAATCGGAGAAATGATGCAGTTCGCTAAAAAGGTGGCCGTCGCCCTCCGTAAGGCTATCCCCTGCACCAAGGTCGGAATGGCCGTGCTCGGACTCGAAGTGCCTCACGCACACATCCATCTGATCCCCCTCCAAAAAGAGGGTGACATGGATTTCAGACACAAAATCGCCAACCCCGACCCCACCCGTATGAAAGAGATCGCCGACTCGATCGCCCAAAATCTCTAACACCCTCTCTAAACTCTCGACTCTAAACTCTAAACTCTCGACTCTATGAAAATTGACAATTTCATCAAAATCTACGAAAAGTCGTTCACCGAAAACTGGGACCTTCCGGCTCTTACCGACTATCCCACCGGCATTACACAGACTTACGGCGAAGTGGCACGCGAAATCGCAGAGGCTCACGTCCTCTTTCGCTCCATGGGACTCCGACCGGGTGATAAGGTAGCCCTCTGCGGTAAGGACTCCATGAGATGGGTCAAGATTTATATGGCCGTCGTTACATACGGCGCTGTCATAGTACCCATCCTCTCCGACTTCAACCCCGTGGATATCACTCACATTGTCAATCATTCAGAAGCCGAACTACTCTTCATCAGCGATGCTATCTGGGAGCATATCGAGCCCGAAGCGCTCCTGAAGGTCAAAGCGGTTATCTCCACCGACCGCAATCATCTCCTCTTCGAAAGAGACAACCTGGAGATATCCAAAGACATTCGTCTGCTCAAACGCCGATTCCGCAATAAATACAAAAACGGGTTTGACGCTTCATGCATCTCCTATGCCGACCGCAGCAACTCCGAATTAGTGGAAATCAATTACACCTCCGGCACCACCGGCTTCTCTAAAGGCGTGATGCTCACCGGAGAAAACCTCGCCGGAAATGTCTGTTTCGGCATACAGAGTCAACTCCATTTCCGCTCTTCACGAGCGCTCGCGTTCCTGCCGCTCGCTCATGCTTACGGCTGCGCCTTCGATATGCTCACCCCACTTGCCGTCGGCAGCCATATCACTCTGCTTTGCAAGACCCCCTCGCCGCGCGTACTACTTAAGGCACTCGCCGAAGTCAAGCCCAATCTGGTGATTTGCGTACCTCTCATCCTCGAGAAAATCTACAAGAACCAAATCCTTCCGATGATATCAAAGAGCACCATGAGATGGACACTCGCCATCCCACTGCTCGACACATTCATCTACTCGAAGATACGCAAAAAACTAATCGATGCTTTCGGCGGTGAGTTTGAGGAGGTCATAGTAGGTGGCGCGCCGCTCAATCATGAAGTGGAGGAATTCCTGCATAAGATTAAATTTCCCTTCACAGTGGGATACGGAATGACCGAATGCGGACCGCTAATCTCATATACCCCCTGGAGAGAATTTATACCGGGTTCGTCAGGACGCACCCTCCCCACTATGGAAAGCATGGTGCTCTCCGAGGATCCGGAAAACGTCCCCGGTGAAATTTGCGTCCGCGGCACCAACGTGATGCGCGGATATTACAAAAATCCGCAGGCCACCGAACTCGTCCTCTCCGACGAGGGATGGCTCAAGACCGGAGATATGGGCACTCGTACACCCGATGGCACGCTCTTTCTGCGAGGACGCTCCAAAACGATGATACTCTCCGCCTCCGGACAGAATATCTATCCCGAAGAGATTGAGGCTAAACTAAACAACATGCCATTCGTGGCGGAAAGCCTCGTCGTGGAACGCAGCGGCAAACTCGTGGCTCTCGTATATCCCGAATATGACGCTATCGACCGACTCGGCATCGCCGGAGCCCAACTCGACAGCACCATGGAAAATGTAAGAAAGGAACTAAACACCCTCGTAGCACCCTACGAACAGATTTCCAAAATAATCCTGATGCCCAACGAATTCGAGAAAACCCCAAAGCGCTCCATCAAGCGCTTCCTATACCAAAACTAATCTCCCGGAATGCCTCCCGAGCAACGTAAGGACATGCCTCCGGCATGTTTCCCCTCCACAGCACAAAGCGCTGATCTCCGGAGAATAGGTTTGGCGCTGTGTGAGAGCTTCAGCTCGATTAACATGTCACTCTCACCTGATGACACATCATCACCCGACCCATGCCCGGGAAGGGAATAATCTCATTAACCGAGCACGAAGTGCCCGGACAATCAATCTCCACAACCTATTTTTTTGCAAAAAATCATGATTTTTTTGCAAAAAATCCCCAAATTTTATTACCTTTGCCCCAAATAGGTAAAAACCATATAAACACATTATACTTAATCTCTGAGACAGAGACCTGTAACAGACAGAAATTTATGAACATGGAACCCGAAAAAAAACCGAAACGCCCCAGAATAGGCGCAATCTCTACTGCTTCTTTAGAAACTGCAAACGAATCAGAGCATCGGTACACAAGACCAAACACCGACACGGAAAATTCTAATACCAACGAATCTTCCGCAGAAAACTCCACACCCTTCCGCCGCCCGGCTTATCAGCCATACCAGCGCCGCGAAGGCAGTTACCAACCCCGCGCTTCTTACAGCCAGCAAGGAGAAAACGGTTACCAGCCGCGCCATTCCACTCAGCAAGGTGGCTATCAGCCCCGCCAGCAGGGTGGATACCAACCCCGCCAGAACGGCTATCAGCCACGCCAGCAGGGTGGCTACCAACCACGCCAACAGAACGGCTATCAACCACGCCAGCAGGGCACATATCAGCCGCGTCAGCAGGGCGAAAACGGTTACCAGCCCCGTCAGCAAAACGGCTACCAACCCCGTCAGCCGCGTCAGCAAGGTGGCTACCAACCCCGTCAGCAGGGTGGTTACCAGCCGCGTCAGCAAAACGGCTACCAACCCCGTCAGCAGGGTGGATATCAGCAGCGCCAGCAGGGCGGATACCAGCCCCGTCAGCAAGGCGGCTATCAGCAGCGCCAGCAGGGCGGATACCAGAACGGGTACAACCGCAATAACAATCGTCCCGGCGGCTTCAACAACCGTCCCGGTCAAAAGACATTTACTCCGCGACCCAATCAGATCGACTACATCCTCGACGATGTCGACCCCAATGCAGAAGTAAGACTCAACAAATATATGGCCAACGCCGGCATCTGCTCGCGTAGAGAGGCCGACGAATTTATCACACAGGGACTCGTCACCGTCAATGGCGAAACTGTCAAAGAACTCGGCGTAAAGGTAAAACCCTCCACCGACGTTATCGAATACGACGGCAAAGTGGTAACACCGGAGCGTAAATGCTACGTACTCCTCAACAAGCCTAAAGACTGCGTCACCACCTCCGACGACCCCAACGGCCGTACCACCGTGCTCGACCTCGTCAAGAACGCTTGCCAGGAACGCATCTATCCCGTTGGCCGTCTCGACCGTAACACCACCGGCGTACTCCTGCTCACCAACGACGGCGACCTCGCCAGCAAACTCACACATCCCAAATTTGTCAAAAAGAAAATATATCACGTCTGGACCGACAAGGATATCACCGAAGAGGACATGCAGCGCATCGCCGACGGCATCGAACTCGAGGATGGTGAAATACATGCTGACGCTATCTCTTACGTCAACGACGTTGACCGCGACCAGGCCGGCATCGAGATACACAGCGGACGCAACCGCATCGTGCGCCGTATCTTCGAGCACCTCGGATATCGCGTCACAAAACTCGACCGTGTATATTTCGCCGGACTCACCAAAAAGAACCTCCCCAAAGGTCGCTGGCGGTTTCTCACTCAGGAAGAAGTCAATTTCCTCAGAATGGGCTCCTTCGAATAATTAAACTTTTAGAATTCTCACAACATGAAAGATATACGTCGCACACTCGTTGCTAAACTCCTCAGCGATTCTGACCTCTTTATCGGTCGCGAAGTAGACGTCAAAGGCTGGGTGCGCTCCCGTCGTGGCAACAAATACGTACAGTTTGTCGCCCTCAACGACGGCTCCACAGTCAAATCCCTCCAGATCGTCTTCGACCTCAGCAAATTCTCCGAAGAGGAACTCAAACTCGTCACCACCGGCTCTTCCATCCACGTGCAAGGTATTCTCGTGGAGTCGGCCGGAAAGGGACAGTCTGTAGAAATTCAGGCCGACTCTCTGCAGGTATACGGCACGGCAAGCGGTGAGGACTACCCACTGCAGAAGAAGGGTCACTCGCTCGAATTCCTCCGCGAGATTGCACATCTCCGCCCGCGCACCAATACGTTCGCCAGCGTGCTCCGCATTCGTCACGCTTTGGCTTATGCCATACATAAGTTCTTCAACGACAAGGGCTTCTATTATTTCCACACGCCGCTTATCACAGCCTCCGACTGCGAAGGCGCCGGCGCTCAATTCCAGGTGACCTGCCTCGACGTCAACGAGCCGCCAAGAGATAAGGAGGGTAAGGTAGACTATTCACAGGATTTCTTCGGAAAGATGGCCTCTCTCACCGTCTCCGGTCAGCTCGAAGGTGAACTGGGTGCTACTGCCTTAGGATGTATCTACACTTTCGGACCCACTTTCCGCGCCGAAAATTCCAATACCCCCCGCCACCTCTCCGAATTCTGGATGATCGAGCCGGAAATGGCCTTCTATGAGATCGCCGACAATATGGACCTCGCCGAGGAATTTATCAAGTATTGCATCAACTACGCGCTTGAACACTGCAAGGACGATATCGAATTCCTCGCCGAGCATTTCGACAAGGAACTCCCCGAGCGTCTTAAGTTCGTAGTCGACAACGACTTCGTGCGTCTCCCTTACACCGAGGGCATCAAAATCCTCGAGCAGAGCGGCAAGAAATTCGAATTCCCCGTTTACTGGGGCGTCGACCTCGCTTCCGAACACGAACGTTATCTCGTGGAAGAGCATTTCAAAAAGCCCGTTATCCTCACAGACTATCCCAAGGAAATCAAGGCTTTCTACATGAAACTCAACGATGACGGCAAGACCGTCCGCGCCATGGACGTCCTCTTCCCCAAAATTGGTGAGATCATCGGCGGCTCTCAGCGTGAAGAGGATTACGACAAACTCCTCGCTCGCGTCAACGAACTCGGACTCGAGGGTATGGACTGGTATCTTGACACTCGCCGCTTCGGCACCGTGCCTCACTCCGGCTTCGGACTCGGCTTCGAGCGCCTCGTGCTCTTCGTCACCGGCATGCAGAATATCCGCGACGTCATCCCCTTCCCGCGATATCCCAAAAATTGCGAATATTAATGTCATCATAACGGGGATACTTCCCCATTATACCATAATGAACAGACGGTCTATTATCTTATCGCTGTCGGTCATGCTCTCAGCATGGCTGACAGCGTTCGCGATTAATGATACAGCCCCGGCTGATACCATCCTGCCGCCTAAGTCTCAACTCACGGCAAGTCTCGTCACATGCTATCCGGGGCAGGAAGTCTACGAACTCTGCGGACACGAGGCTATTCGCATCCGTGGCATCGACAGCAAAGGCAATCACGTGGACAGCGTCTGGAATTATGGCGTTTTTGACTTTAATTCTCCCAATTTCATCTATCGGTTTGTCAAGGGAGAGACCGACTATATGGTGCTCGGATACCCCTTCGAGTATTTTCTCCCCGAATATCAGAAGCGCGGCTCTACCGTAGTGGAGCAAGACCTCAATCTCTCACAAGAGGAGGTCAAGACGCTCCGTAATCTGCTGCAAAAGAATGCCCTCCCCGACAATCGGGTGTATCGATACAATTACGTCAAAGACAATTGCTCTACACGCATAGTGGCAATGGTCGACTCCGCTGCCGGACGCGAAATAATCTATCCGGCCAATCCACGTTTCTCCTCTTTCCGCGATGCCATGCGACATTACCATGACGGATACCCCTGGTATCAGTTCGGTATCGACCTGGCGCTCGGCTCCGGCATCGACCTCCCCATCACCTCTCGGGAAGAGACTTTCGTGCCTATGATGCTGCAGGAAAAGGCCGCTGAGGCTCATTTTCAAGACCAAAAGCCGCTTGTAAAGTCCACCAGACTCCTCAATCGCGGATACAAGGACGCCCGACTCCCGGCCACGCCTTTCTGGCTGTCACCGCTCGCCGTGGCAATTTACGTCCTCGTTTTCTGCGCCATCGTGGCAATATACGACTGGAAAAAACGTTGTCTATCAAGATGGTGGTTCACTCTTTTCTACGCGCTGCTCGGACTCGCCGGATGCGTCATATGGTTTCTCGTTTTCGTCTCCTCTCATTACGCTACCTCGCCCAACATTCTGGCAATCTGGCTCAATCCTCTCCAACTCATCATCCCGATTTGTATATGGTGGCGTAAGGCTCGTCCTGCCGTCACGGCCATGATATATATCAACATCCTCCTCGCCGGACTCTCGCTGATCGTGTGGCCATTCCAGACACAAAGCGCCAACCCGGCTTTCTTCCTGATAATGGCCGCCGATATTGTGCTCTGCCTCGGATTTATCGCCTCCGGCGCACAATTCACACCTATGCCTAAACGGAAAAGAAAAAACCGCTATCATTCTTAATAGCACACATTCATAAGATTTACTCCCATTACGGTAATGCTCAACGACAGAAACAAATCAGCCACACACCTCAACAGGCTTTTATCTACGATGATCATGTCACTCATGACCATCAATTCTGTCGCACTCGCTGACTCCACTCGCCCCAGACTCATAGTGGGCATCGTCATCGACCAACTCCGCACCGACTATCTCGAATACCTCCGGGAATATTTCGGCGAGAAGGGCTTCAACCGTATGCTCAACAACGGTCTCTATCTGCGAGATGTCGACTTCAAAGAGGCCGTCAGCGACCCCGTCGCTGCCTCAGCGCTCATTTACACCGGAAATTATCCCGCAGCCAACGGCATCCCGGCAGCAACTCTCTTCGACCGCCAGACGGCGCAAAAGACTCCGGCTCTCAACGATCTGGCCACCATCGGCAATTTCACCAACGCCACTCTATCTCCCACCGCTCTGCGACTCTCCACCATCGCTGACGAAGTGGCTATCGACGGAAACGGACTCGGACTCGTCTACGCCATCGCCGCCGACCCCCAGCAGGCCATCATCATGGCAGGACACGCCGGTAATGCGGCTTTATGGATCGACAATAACACGGGCAACTGGTGTTCCACCACTTACTATCGTGATTTCCCGCAGTTTATCTCACAGCGCAATCACAAGATGCCGCTTGCCAAGAGAACAGACACTATCTCATGGCGTCCGGCTCTATCCCTCGATAAATACCCGGGCATCCCGGCACAGAAAAGAAATTATCCTTTCACATACACATATCCCTCCTCGGATAGAAATGTCTTCGCGAGATTGGCAGCCTCTCCTCCGGGCAATGCCGAAGTCACAGACGTGGCCATCGAATGCCTTAACTCGCTCCAACTCGGCCGACGCTCCGAGGCTATCGATATGCTCAACGTGGCATATACCCTCGCACCTTTTCCCGAAGTCAGCGACGGGGATTACCGCCTCGAACTCGAAGACGCTTACCTGCGCCTTGACTCACAGATAGGGCGACTGTTCGATGCCGTTGAAAAAAGCGCAGGACTTAATAATACACTGATATTTGTCTCCTCCACAGGATATTACAACGACGCCACGCCCGACAATCCCAAATATCGTATCCCCTCCGGCGATATCTCTCTAAAGCGCGTAGAGTCGCTTCTTAATTCTTTCCTCTCCGCTAAATACGGCAACGGCGACTATGTGGATGATATCCTTGGACGCACGCTTTACCTCAACGAAAAATTCATCGACGCGAAGGCTTTAGATATCAGGGAGATAAGACGCGAAGCAGCCGACTTCCTCATGAAAATGAGCGGCATCGCCACCGCACGGTCCTTACAAGATATCTTAGCCGACAATTCAGCAGCCACTGAGGCTGCAAGACTGGCTATCGACCCCAAAAATGCCGGCGATATCCTCCTCACTTTTGCCTCGGGATGGAACGTGGTCGACGACCGTACTTACCCAGCCAACGTCACTCCGGTACGCACCTCCGCCGTGCTCACTCCGGTGATTATCATGGCCCCAAACCTGACGGCCACCACGCTCTCCAACACCATAGACGCTGCTGCCATCGCACCCACCGTCACCTCCCTCCTACACATCAGAAGTCCCAACGGAGCAAAACAAAAACCCCTCAGATAATAGAGCACCCTCCGAGCAAAGTAAGGACATGCCTCCGGCATGTTTCCACATCAATCGATATCGCTCATCCCAACAACGTAAGGACATGCCACCGGCATGTTTCCCCACCACATTGCAATCTATTATCTAATTCTAATATAGATTTTTCCATTTTTTTTCATTAAATTTGCATTTTACAATGCGAATTAAATATTTTCGAACATAATAACACACCATATGGGACTTAACAATATCTTAAAAAAAATATTCGGTGACCAGTCAGAACGCGCTGTAAGGCCTCTATGGCAGAGACTTGAAAAGGAAATCAATCCTATCTCCGCACAACTCACCGACGAATCCAACGACCAGATCCGCCACCGTATTGACGTAATCAGAGACGATATCCGCTCCGAAGCCGCCAAATACAAAGACGAAATGGCACAAATTCGCGCCGAAATCGAAACTCTCGACTACGATAAGCGCGAACCGCTCTGGAAAAAAATCGACGACCTCCGCGAGGAATGCTTCAAAATGTATGCCCGCAAACTCGACGCGGCGCTACCCGAAGTCTTCGCCGTGGTCAAGGAAACGGCAAGACGTTTCAAAGAGAATCCTACCATCGAGGTGACTGCCACCGACGCCGACCGCGAACTCGCCGGCAATGGCAAAGACTTCGTAACCATCGATGGAGACAAGGCTATCTGGAAAAATTCCTGGATGGCCGGCGGCAACATGATGACCTGGGATATGGTGCACTATGACGTCCAGCTGATCGGCGGACAAGTGCTACACGGCATAATGAACGGCGACAAACCCTCCAACAATATCGCGGAGATGGCTACCGGTGAAGGCAAGACTCTCGTCGCTACTCTCCCCGTATTCCTCAACGCTCTCACCGGAGAGGGCGTACACGTCGTTACCGTCAATGACTACCTCGCCAAGCGTGACTCTGAATGGATGGGACCCCTGTATCAATTCCACGGCCTCACCGTAGACTGTATCGACAAAACAGAACCCAACAGCGAAGAGCGCCGCCGCGCTTACCGCTCGGATATCACCTTCGGCACTAACAACGAATTCGGCTTCGACTACCTCCGCGACAATATGGCTACGCTGGAGCAAGACCTCGTGCAGCGCGATGAGCATTACTACGCTATCGTCGATGAGGTCGACTCCGTGCTGATCGACGACGCCAGAACTCCGCTAATCATCTCAGGTCCGATACCGAAGGGTGACGACCAGATGTTCAACGACTTCAAACCTAACGTGGAGAAGGTGGTCAACGCGCAGAGAAAACTCGCTCAGGCTTACCTGCTCGAAGCCAAAGAAATGATCGCTGCTGCCATGAGCGGCGACCCGGAAAAAATCGCTAAGTTTGACAAGGAACGTCAGAAAGACCCCAACGCCAAGCCGCTCACCGCCGAAAAACTCCTCGAAGAGGGCGGCCTCTCTCTCTTCCGCGCTTACAAGGGTCTGCCGAAGCACAATCCGCTCATCAGATACCTCTCGGAAGATGGTATCAAGCAACTCCTACTTAAGGTCGAGGCGCGATACATGCAAGACAACAACCGAGAAATGCCCATCGCTGTCGAGCCGCTTTACTTCGTCATCGATGAGAAAAACCATAGCATCGAACTCACCGACAAGGGTATCGCAGTGCTCACCGACTCCACTAAGGATGCCGACTTCTTCGTAATGCCCGACATCGCTTCACAACTCTCCGCCGTCGAGGCTGAAAATATCTCCGATGAAGAGAAACGGGAGAAAAAGGATGCACTCCTACAGGATTATGCCATCAAGTCGGAACGTGTGCATACCGTCAACCAACTACTCAAGGCTTACACTCTCTTCGACAAAGACGTGGAGTATGTCATCGATGATAATAAAATCAAAATCGTCGATGAGCAGACCGGACGTATCATGGAGGGACGCCGATACAGCGACGGCCTTCACCAGGCTATCGAGGCTAAGGAGGGCGTAAAGGTTGAGGCCGCCACTCAGACCTACGCCACCATCACGCTCCAAAACTACTTCCGTATGTACCGCAAACTCGCCGGCATGACCGGTACGGCTATGACTGAAGCCGGAGAGTTTTACGATATCTACAAACTCGAGGTTATCGAGATACCCACCAATCGTCCCGTAATACGCGATGATATGAACGACCGCGTTTATCGCACCAAAAAGGAGAAATACGCCGCCGTCATCGCTGAGGTCGAGGAAATGGTCAATAAGGGACGTCCGGTGCTCGTCGGCACTACCTCCGTCGAAATCTCCGAACTCCTCTCCAAGATGTTGCAGCTACGCAAAATCCCCCATCAGGTGCTCAACGCCAAGTTACACCAGAAGGAGGCAGATATCGTGGCTCAGGCCGGCAAACCGGGCACTGTCACCATCGCTACCAATATGGCCGGACGTGGCACCGACATCAAACTCCCGCAGGAAGTCAAGGATGCCGGCGGTCTCGCCATCATCGGCACCGAGCGACACGAGTCTCGCCGCGTTGACCGTCAGCTTCGCGGACGTGCCGGACGTCAGGGCGACCCGGGCTCATCCGTTTTCTTCGTCTCTTTCGAAGACACCGTCATGCGCCTGTTCGCCAACGACCGCGTCATCAAGATGCTCGACCGTCTCGGCTTCAAAGAGGGCGAAATGATCGAGGCCAAAATGGTCACCAAGTCTATCGAGAATGCACAGAAACGCGTCGAGGAAAATAACTTCGGCATACGTAAACGCCTTGTGGAATATGACGACGTGATGAACGCTCAGAGAAAAGGCGTATACGGCAGAAGACAAAATGCCCTCAAGGGTGAGCGTATCGGCACCGATATCGCGAATATGGTTTACGAGGTGGCTGAAGCAATCGCCGCCCGCAACGCCGGTGACTACGAATCACTCAGCGATGATGTCCGCAAGACACTCTCTATCGAACTCCCCTTCGACGCTGAGCAATTCGCCAAATTCAATACTCCCGAGGTAATCGAAAACATCGCTGAGACCGCCCTCACTCACCTCCGTCGCTCCAAAGAGAAGATAGAACAGGGCGTGGCGCCTTACATCAAGGAGTTTGTAGAAGAGCGCGGTGCCACCGGCATCGTCGGCGTGCCTATCTCCGACGGACGACGTATGTTCAACATCCGCTGCGATATCAGCGAGGCTTACGCCAACGGCTGCAAACCCGTAAGCAAAGCATGGGAAAAGGCCGTTCTCCTATCCTCTATCGATAAGGCTTGGCAAGAGCAACTACGCGAAATGGACGAACTCCGCCGCTCCGTGCAAAATGCTTCTTATGAGCAGAAAGACCCCCTCGTAATCTACAAACTCGAGGCCTACGAACTCTGGAAGCAGATGCTCTGGAACATGAACTCCAAGGCTGTCGCCACCCTCATGAGAGGCCGTCTCGGTGTGCCGGACTACGAGGAGGCTAAGGCAGCCGCTGAAGCCAAAGCAAAAGAGGAGGCGGAACAGAAGAAAAATGCCGGACCCAACATGGGCAACTCGCAAGGTCTCCGTAGAGAATATTCTACAGCCGGAGCACCCAACCCCTACGCCAACTATTCCACCACCCGCGACACTTATCCGGGTGAGTCGGCACAGCGTCAGGCAGCACAAAATGTCAACCGTCCCACCGCACCGGCACAGCCCGCAAAGGCTCAGCCTAAGATCGGACGTAACGACCCCTGCCCTTGCGGCTCAGGCAAAAAATACAAAAACTGCCACGGCAAAGGACTCTAAGTTCCCTTTCATTCAATATCTGAATTAATTCACTTTAAAACAATGACATATTATATAATTAGAGACGAGCAAAGCGTAGGACCATTCCCTATCGAAAACCTCCTCGCTGAAGGTCTCACTCCTCAAACTATGGTATGGAAACAGGGACTCGCCGATTGGGTCCCTGCCAACTCCTTACCTGAACTCGCCGCTATCTTCGAAGAGCAGTCGGCTTTCGGCGCGTACACTCAGCCGGAGCAACCGCAGTATCATAGCCAGCCGCAACAGTCGCAATACGCTCAGCCACGGCAGCCGCAATATAATAGCCAGCCGCAACAGCCGCAGTACGCTCAGCCGCAACAGCCGCAATACGGACAACAACCGTATGGACAACCGCCTTACGGTCAGCAACCCTACGGTCAGCAACCTTACGGAGCGCAGCCTCAACCCTACGGACCGCAGCAGCCCTACGGACCGCAGACCTTCCATACCAACTGGATGACACCGGCTATCATTGCAACTATCGTAGGCGCTCTTTGCTCCTGCATAGGACTCGTCTTCGGAATTATAGCAATCAATGCCGCCGGCAAAGCCAACAGTGCATACGAAATGGGCGACTACGTCAACGGTGCTTCTTACAATTCCACGGCCAAGACTATGACCATCATTGCATACGTCCTCGCCGGAGTGGGCTTCATCAGTTCCTTCTTCATACTGCTGATCTGAATCAATTAATTGACACGACCTTTTACCGCTATGGCAAAATATTTCGTCCGATTAGACCATAAGACACAAGGGCCTTTTACCCTTACACAACTCGTGGAGATGCAGATACGCCCCTCCACTTACGTCTGGTGCAAGGGTATGGACGACTGGCAAAAGGCCGAAGACGTTGCTGATGTATGTCGCGCAATGCGATGCACACTCGCCGGACTACCCATACCCGGTGAGACTCCGTCTGAAGATTTGACGGCCGGCGGCAAGACGGATAGCAGGAATGACATGCAGCACATCACCCCTCCCGGCATTGGCTTCCGCTCCTTCCCCGAACCGCCGCAGCAGACGCCTGACTATAATATAAAGCCGAAAGGGATATCTATTTTCATGGCGCTCCTGCTCACCATATTCTTCTTCCCGCCCACAGGCCTCATCGCTTTATGGTATGCCTATAGCTTCAGACATCTCTGGATAAGCTCGGAAGATGAAAACCTCAGTGCCGATACAAGACATCAACTCCGCGTAAAGGCATACGAAAAAGCCCGCATATATCGCATAATGTCTTTGCTCACCGTATGCATCTTCTTCATACTCACCGGCGTCATGATGGCTTTAAGGCAATGACCCTCAGACTCCCGGCGGCTCTTTATAATCCAGTACAGGCAGAATCATATTCACTAATAACACCATCTCTTCACTCATGAACAGACTAATTCTGACCATATTGCTGATAATCAGTGCATCATGCGCGTCATTCGCTGAAGATATCAGACCGCTTCCGGAGTATATCAAGGCTTCGATACCTAACACATATGTCAATCTCGTTACGGATCCTTCAGGACTGAGTGAGATTTTATGGAGTGTGCAGACTGCCAAAGACATCACGGTCAATCGTGAATGTACCGAAACCGTCAAGCTTTTTCTCGAAGATAAATTGATCATCGAGGTCTCTGCAGAGTATCCGGAAGATGACGATACACCGGGTGTATTGACCATGAATGCGGGTATGTTTGACGATGATATCCCTACTTCGGGAAATATCGTCAGGAATGTGGGATTTTTCTTTGGCAATATCTCTATCGTGGATGCCGGCAAATATACCCTCTCGATTCCGGAAGGCTTCTTCATGTATGGTCAGGACCAGCCTATGCCGGAAGGTGTGAAGTATTATTACATCACTGAGCCTGCCGTATGCAATCCCGCGAATAATTCTTCCGACATCTCGCCTGCGGAACTCAATAAAGTCTCAATCACTTTCACCGGAATAAAGACAATAGAACCGGGACAGAAAAAGACCATTTGGGGAAAGGATTACTCTACAGCCAAACTGAAGATCCTCTTCTCAAATATCGATATCAAGGATAAATATGACTGGGTTATTGATGGCAATACCGTCACATTCTCGTTGAAAGATGGAGAACAATTACCTAATGAAAGTGGCGTTTTCAAGATCACCATCTCACAGGGATTTTTCTTCAATGCCGAGGATAGGGATGCTGCCTATGCTGTCACTTATAAGGTAAATGTCAAGAAAGACGACCTTACAACCTCTGTTGAAAACATTTCCAAAAATCCGCAGAATATCACCGTCTTCAATCTAAATGGACAGAAACTGCTCGACGGCACTCCGGCCGACCGGCTCGAATCCCTACCGGAAGGAATATATGTCGTCAACGGAAAAAAGATATTCAAATAATCACCTCAGAGCTTTAGCAAAAAAAATGAAAATATTCACCTCCGACCAACTCAAGGATATTGATATCGCCACCTGCGAAGCGCAGCAGATCGACTCCCTTCAGCTCATGGAACGCGCTGCCAATGCGGCTGCATGCGAGATAATATCCCGTTTCCTGCCTTCGCAGCGGTTTGTCATCGTGGCAGGCCCCGGCAATAACGGCGGCGACGCACTCGCCGTGGCCCGTATGCTCATCGAGCAGGGATACAGACACGTTGAGATTTTCCTTTTCAATGTCAACGGTCGTCTAAGCCACGATTGCAATGAGGAGCGCTCACAACTCCTTCTGATGGATGGCATCGACTTTACGGAGGTAAACAGAGAATTCACCCCTCCCTACCTCAGCAAAAACGATGTCGTAATCGACGGTCTGTTCGGCAGCGGACTCAAGCAACCCCTGCAAGGTGGCTTCAAGTCGCTCGCCAAATATATCAACGAAAGTGGCGCTTACGTCATCGCTCTCGATATCCCCTCCGGACTCTTCGGAGAATGGAACGACAACGCACTGCGAAGCGATATGGTCCACGCCAACCTGACCCTCACTTTCCAGATACCCCGACTCTCCTTCTTCTTCGAAGAAAATGCTGACATTATCGGCACCTGGAAACTACTCGACATAGACCTCGATCTGGAAAAGCGTAAGAACACAGACTCGCCATATACGCTGCTCGAAGCCAAAAGCATCCGACCGCTCATGCGGCCCCGACGACCCTTCTCCGCAAAGCGCGACTATGGCTCGGCTATGCTCTTCTGCGGCTCCGGAGGTATGATGGGAGCCGCTGTCATGGCCGCTGAGGCGTGTCTCCGCTCCGGCGCGGGACTCGTCACCGTACACAGCGCTGAGCAAGGCATCAATATCGTGCAGACCGCCGTGCCGGAGGCCATGTTCGAACCGGATAAAAACCCATACGTCATCTCCGACATGACGCTACACCACGACCATCAGGTAGTGGCCGTCGGACCGGGTATCGGCACCCACCAGGTCACCATCGATGCTCTCGAGGCTATGCTCAAGAACTGCAGAGTGCCACTCGTCCTCGATGCCGACGCGCTCAATTGCATCAGCCGCAAACCCTCCCTGCTCACTCTGCTCCCCCGCAATACAATCATCACTCCACACATCGGCGAGTTCGACCGCCTGTTCGGTGAGCAGAAAAGTTCGGAAGAGAGACTCAACAAGGCTATAGAGATGGCTAAGCACTACAATATCATCATTGTCCTCAAAGGCCATTTCACGGCTATCGTCCGCCCCACCGGAAAGGTCTATTTCAATTCCACCGGCAACCCGGGAATGGCTACCGCCGGAGCGGGAGATGTGCTCGTGGGCATTATCGCCGCCTTTGTCGCACAAGGCTACGTGCCTGAACATGCGGCTTATATCGGTGTCTTCATCCACGGACTCGCCGGCGACCTCGCACAGGTGGAATACGGCGAAGCGGGAATGACGGCAACCGATATCACCAAATATATCGGACGCGCCATTCGCATCGTCGTCAATCGTGAGAATTTGCCATATCCTCTCTATTAATTTCTGTATTATATGACTCCCCTCATAAGACATATTCTACTCTCGCTCGCCGTTCTCGCCACGGCTTCCGTCGCCCCGGCACAACAGACTAAAATACTCACTCCCGAAAAGTATAACGAGTACGGACTGGTGTATTCACTCCCCATCACAGGGCTCAATATTCAAGTCACAGCCAAAAAGGAGACTCTCACTGCCGGACCTTTCGCGCAATATGCCCGTAAATATATCGGCACCGACAAGGTTATCACCGTTGACGGTGAGCGCTGGACCATTACCGACGTTACCGTCACCCCCTACGGTCTGCTCGACACTGACTCCAAATATATCATGCAGTTAAAACCGGGAGCGCTGACTTTCATCGGTGTAAGCAACGACGGCATGCTGCTCTCCATCAATGCCAATCCCCCCACGGCTGCACCTGAAGTAAAAAGCGTCGCAGCCGCTCCGGCTCAACATTTCACCGGTAAGGAATACCTGAAGTATGTGGATGAGGATTTCACAGCTTCGCAATCTACTGCCAAACAGGCTCAAATGCTCTCCGAAAGTCTTATGGAGGCACGTGAGGCTCACATCTCACTCACGCGTGGCACCGCCGACAATATGCCCGTAGACGGCCGACAGCTCGAACTCATGCTCAATGCCCTGCAAGCACAAGAGGATGCGCTCACCGCCGCTTTTACCGGCACTGTCACCTCCGAGGTCGTTACACGGTCGTTCACCTTCACTCCTGACGAAGAGGGCTCGTTTACCCTCTTCCGCTTCGCTGACTTTAAGGGCTTTACTGACGCTGACGACTACTCCGGCTCACCGGTAAATATCTCCGTCAAAGTCACTGCTGAAGGCCAGATACCGGTAGATGCCGCCGGCAATGCCAAGCCGCTGCCGAAGGATGCCGTAAGATACTGCATACCCGGCACAGCACTCATCACACTCTCCCATGACGGCAAAACACTATTCTCCAAGGAGATGGAATGCTCACAATACGGTGTGGAATTCGGACTAAACCCCGCCCTCTTTACCGATAAGAAAGAACCCTCTTACGCCATCTTCAATCCCGTCACCGGAGCCCTGAAAGAAATAGGAACAAAAAAAGAATAAGAGCAATATAGTGGTCCGAACCAAAGTGAGGACATAAATAATAAGAATATGCCCGAAAACGGAGCCCCAATATCCCTACTGGAATACACCAGAAATATCAAAAGCGCCCTCGCCTCTCACCCGGGCGTCCACGGTGTCTGGGTAGTCGCCGAAATCAGCGATGTAAACCGCCACCCCTCCGGACATTGCTATATGGAACTCCTCCAAAAGGACGAACGGGGAGTCACCGTAGCCAAAATGAGGGCTACAATCTGGAAATTCATCCTCCCAAGACTCGAAAAAAAATTTCAAGCCGTCACGGCACGCCGCTTTGACAACGGAATGAAACTCCTCTTACGGCTCGAAGCCAACATGCACGAGGTATACAGCATCTCGGCCAACGTGCTCGACATCGACCCGAGTTACACCATGGGTGACATGGAGAGAATTAGACGGGAAATCCTCGACCGTCTCAACAAGGAGGGCATACTCAATCTCAATAAGACAAAGCCGCTACCCATCAATCCGCAGAGAATTGCCGTAATCTCTGCTGCCGGCGCCGCCGGGTACGGCGATTTCATCAATCAGATATCCTCCTCACCGGAGCAATATGTTTTTTACCCTCTCCTCTTCCCGGCCATTCTTCAGGGCAACGACACTTCGTTATCGGTCAGAAATGCGCTCTCACGTATTGAAATGTCCATCGACTTCTGGGATGCGGTAATCATCATTCGCGGCGGTGGCGCTACTACTGACCTCAACGGGTTTGACAACTACGAACTGGCGCGCGCCATTGCCACCTTCCCTATACCCGTAATCGTCGGCATCGGACATGAACGCGACCGAACCGTGCTTGATGAAATAGCCTGTGTGAGATGCAAGACACCTACCGCTGTCGCTACTTTCCTCATTGACTGTATGCGCGAAGCGGAGCGCACTGCCGATAATCTCGCTAACGTCGCGCTCAATACCGTACAGCAGAAACTCTCCCGTCATCACGAACTCCTCGCTAAGTCAGAGACTATCATTCCGGAAATCGCTTTACGACGCATCAGCACCGAGACTCTACGACTCGACAACATCATGCAGCAGGTGGTAATGACCGCCACCGGAAAAACCGCCGCTGCCATGCAACGACTGGAAGCCATACCGGAAATCATCAAGAATGCTGCATTAGAGCGTCTACGTAATGCCGACCAGCGACTCAAATCGCTTGAAGATATGACCGCCATACTCTCCCCGGCTAATACCCTCGCAAGAGGATACAGCATAACCCGTCTCAACGGAAAAGCAATAAAAGACACGGATAGCCTGCAGCCGGGAGACACCATAACCACAACTCTCCAAAAAGGCACCATAACCTCCACCATCAGCTAATAAACCCCCAAAATAATGACAACATACACCGAAGCACTAACCAATCTCCAGCAGATAATACAAAAAATGCAGAGCCCGGACTGCGACATCGACCGTCTCACCGAATACACCGAAGAGGCTCTCAAACTTCTTAAATTCTGCAAAGACAAATTGCACAAAACCGACGAGGACATCCATAAATGTCTTGAGCAACTCGCTCCTACCGCCAACCAGTGACGCCCTCCGTATCTGTCATAGTGCCCGCATATCAAGCGGCGGAATATATCGAAAGATGCCTTCACAGCCTCTTCCGACAATTTCTGCGCAATATCCAGTACATCATTATAGACGACGCCTCTACCGACGCCACTCCTGACATTATCAGACGCATCGTTGACCTATACCCTCACCGACGGTCTCAGACCATCATTCTGACAAATAAGACCAATCAAGGCATCGGAGCTGTCAGGCAGGCTGCACTTGAACGGGCCACCGGAGAATTCGTCATTCACTGTGACGCTGACGATTATTTCGAGCCGGAAGCGCTGATGATGCTATACATACAGGCCACTACAACAGATGCCGATATCGTCATTTGCGGACACTTCATTCATCATAATGACAAAGTAACTGAACATAGATATAATGCCATTAAGCCATCACCACAAAGGGCACTCGAGGATATCGCCGCCAAGAGACTGCACGCCGCCGTGTGGAACAAACTAATCCGCCGCGATTTCATCAGACAACACGGCATCACTTTCCCAAAAGGACTGAATGTCTGCGAAGACCTCATCTTCTCAATCCACGCGCTCCTCTGCCAACCGCGCATAGCGACCTACCCCGGATGTCTTTACCATTACGACCGCGACATAAACAGCAAGTCACTCTCCGCTATCGATTACCCGCACGACCCCGAGCAGTTATGCGTATGGATCAACGAACTCCAACGCCTGCCACTCAGCCGCCACTCAATCATATATTGGACAGAGATGACCCATATCGCTTACTGGGCGTTGCGGCACGACATTCTCGACCCTCACTCTTACAGCCGTTTTTTCCGCCCCTATATTCATCTCATACGCAAAAGCCGGTATAAAATGCACATCCGCTTGCTCACCGAACTCGCCGCCCGGGGCTTCTCACTTCCGCGAAGACTATTCGCGATAATAGACGCGCTTCACTCGTGGAGACACTGACGTCAGGATCTCATACGGTATCGTGCCTAATACCTCGGCAAGATGCTCCACACCGGTGCGCGGACTGAAAATCTCCACCGTATCGCCCTCCTTGCAATCTATCCCGGTAACGTCTATCATACAGGCATCCATACAGATATTCCCTATCGTCGGAGCCTCTTCGCCATTCACCGTCACGCTGATAGCACCATTGCCGAAATGTCTGTTCATGCCGTCGGCATACCCTATCGGTATCGTCGCGATACGTGATTTACGGTGTAACACGCCCTTCCTGCCATAGCCTATCGTCTCTCCGGCCTCGCGGTCTCGCACGGTAATCACCACTGTCTTCAAGGAAGACACAAGTTCCAGCGGTTTCTCAAGCGACGGCGGCAATACTGCCACGCCGTAAAGTCCTATGCCTAAGCGCACATAGTCGTAATGATATCTGTCGGCATAACGCAAGATACCGGCCGAATTCAGAATATGGCGCTTGAACGGCCGCTTGCTCACGGATAGCATCTTCGCCGTGCAACGCTCAAACATCTCAAGTTGACCATCAGTGTAATCATCCATATCGAGGCAGTCAGCCGTGGCAAGATGAGAAAAGACGGTCTCTATCCTTACCTCTTCGCTTGCATTTACAATCTCCATTACCGCATCCAGTTCGCTTTCGATAAACCCCATGCGGTGCATGCCGGTATCCAGCTTGATATGTATCGGATAATTGCGGATGCCGTTGCGACGCGCTGCCGCTATCACATCCTCAAGCATAGAGAAGGTATATATCTCCGGCTCAAGACGATTAGAGAACATCATCTTATAATTGGCCACACGAGGATTCATCACCATAATCGGCATCGTGATGCCGTTGTTACGCAAGTCCACGCCCTCGTCCAGGACGGCTACGGCAAGATATGACGCGCCGGCATCCTGAAGGGTCTTCGCTATTTCATAACTGCCCGCTCCGTAGCCGGATGCCTTTACCATCGCTATCATACCGGTGCCGGTGGGTATCTGACTGCGGAAATAATTGAAATTGCGGGTCATGGCGTCTAAGTTTACCTCAAGCACCGTCTCATGTGTACGCGCTTCAAGCATCTCCAATATCCGACCGAATCCGTATTCCGGAGCACCCTTCACCAATATTATCTCCTGACGAAAGTCTTTCGCTGAATGAGCAGATAGAAATGCATCTGTAGTAGCATAAAATTCACACTCCAAGACCGGTTGTACTCCAGACCATCCTACCTCATTTAATTCCGCAGATTGCTCGAATTTCTCAGCGCCGGCAAGCAATTTCTCCCCTATCCCTATAAATTTGGTGACCCCTCGCTGACGCAGCATCTCCGCTATCTGCCCTATCACATCCTCGGCATGAGTATCATGGCGGATATCGCTCATTATCACCGTCATCGACTGAGACGGCATCCGTCGGCGCGACATGAAATCAAGAGCCGGACCTAATGAGGATACATCCGACGTATAACTGTCATAAACGATATTGCAACCATTCGAACCGGAAATCACTTCCAGGCGCGTGGCAATCGGGTGAAGATGAAGAAAACCGGCCCTGATATAATCCATATCAAAGCCCTCGGAGAGCATGAAGGCGAGTACACTGCAGGCATTCTCCAACTCCCACGGTCGTGTCACATGAATTTTTACAGGCTCTTCCTCACCAGATACATATATTTCGCTATACCCCTTCTCTTCTTGTCGCTCTATATCAAACGAATAGTCAGCGCTTACATTATTCTCCGTCGACCATCGCACGGACTTTGTGGCGGGATGCGTCTCCTTGACGTAGGCATCCACCTCCGCATCATCGCAATTATATATCAGCACTGACGCTCCTTGCGCTAAGGAGACCTTCTCCGCTATCTTGCTGCGTCTGTCTGCAAATCCGTCATCATGATCGCTGCCTACGTTGGTGAGTATCACCACATCAGGCACGATCGTCTCACGAAGCGACGACATCTCACCCTCACGTGACACACCGGCCTCTATTAAGGCCACCTCCGTGTCAGCCTCTATCAGCGACAGCGACAATGGCACGCCGATACGCGAATTATAACTGCGGGGCGAGCGAACCGTACGCCTGCAAGGCTCCAACATCTGATAAAGCCACTCCTTCACCATCGTCTTGCCACGGCTACCGGTGATGGTCACCATCTCACCCGAAAAAAGATCGGGAGTATGGCGCATCGCCTTATGCAACGCCTGAAGCGTATCATCCACCTCCACAATGGCCACGTCCGGAGCCATCCGTATCTCCGGGGCAATATCGCTACCCTTATTCACCACAAAAGTACGCACACCCCGAGAATAAAGATAAGGAATATACCGTCCCCCATCATTAGTAGAAGTCAAAAGGGCAAAAAACACAGTCCCCTCCGCATCCACCAACGACCGAGAGTCAGTAAGAAAAGACCGCAGCCGACGCCCGGCCAATTCCGCAACCGGCACCGCAACCCCCAAACGCCCACACAATTCCAAAAGCGACAACATCATAACATCAACAATTAATCCCCCCCCCCCAAACCTCATAACTCCTACCTCTAACCTCCAACCTCTACCCATTCCCCCCAAACCTCATAACTCATAACTCTAACCTCATACCTCCAACCACTCCCCACCAAAAACATCTACAAAATTACAAAAATTCCCCCAATCCCCACCCATCCACCACCTCATAACTCATCACTCTGACCTCTGACCTAATTAATCCTCAGCCCTCCAACCCACCTCCTCTCCCTCTTAAATGCATTGCCTCGGAGAGGCATAATCTCATTAACTTTTATATTTGCAGCATGATTTTGTTTTAACATAATCATGCTTAATTGTTAAAAAAGATAGGGACGATGAACTTACTGATTAACTTTTAGGAATTGATACTAACTCCGGTAATAATCGCAATGCGTCTTGCCGTAATTCTGCTGATGATTCTTACACTGATGAATACGATTATCAGGAGTATTATCGACAGCAGCGCAAAGCGGAGACGACATACGGCAGTTGGAACGACCGGCAGTCATATACTCCGTCGAGTAGTTCGAGACATTCCCACAGCAGTTGGGGCAACTCCCACAGAAGTTGGGAGGACAACCATTATGCCCACGAAGATTACTACCACGACCAAGCCGACGACTACGCCCACGATTTCGATGACTTCGACGACGACTACTAACCCCACCGCTCCTTCATCACTCATCACTCTGATTTACCCATCAGTCTGGCAAAATTGCTCATTTTCCGGCACCCTCCAACTGGACCCTGGGGTTTCTGAGCAAAGAAAGCAAGGACGTGACCCGGACCTAAAAAGTGAAAATACAAAGCGTCAAGCATTTCCTCCTCGATGATAAAACCCATAGCGCACTTCTACATTTTTTGTGGAATGGGGGCTTATCCCATCTTATTGCGGAGTTTACGAACTTCTGTCTTTACAAAGCCCATAATCTCTTTCCCTAAATAGAATTGTTCTGTGGAAAACCAATCGGGGTTTCCGTTATCTTGTTGAGAATAATTTTTCTCGGAGTTTTCTATTGCATCTTGGAGACGTGCCGGGTCTCGCTGATAATCAAATCCGCCTGCAATTTGTTTATTCACATACGCTTTTACTGAGGGTTGAGACTCCACTTCTTCTTTATCAGGCATGTCTGCATAGTGATGATAATAGAGCCATATTTCAAAGCAGGGGTTACTTTGAGCGACATTCCATGCCTCATACGGTTTAGCTTCGCTGTATTTCTCAATTATCCCTGCGTTCAGAGCCCTGCAGAAGTTTCTGAGAGGTGCTATCTTACCCTCTTTCTCCCAAGAATCTGTGTCTATCGCAAACCACACTTTATCACGTTGAAGATAATCAATCGTATGCCTTCTTGTATCGCCAAGAAATATCCGCTCTGCAAGTTCCATCAGTTTCAAGGGATCCGTACCATCTTCGGGAGGTATGACAATCAATTCAAGATTGGATGACAATCCTTCAAAAAAGCCGAAATAGGCAGGCTCAGAGCCTTTCCCCTCACAGATTATATAAATCTTGCCGGCATCTTTTGTCGGCTCACTCTTACTGTAATCTTTCCTGCGCGTAATCATATCACCATTTCAAATCAGATAGATTAGAGAGGAACGGGATGCCCCCATAACGACCATTTAGATATCCGTTCTCAATATTTGCGGTCTTGTGGATATTATAGTCACTCAATGGATAAAGTTGGGTTGACTGGTCAACATCTTTCTGTGCGAACCATATCTCATCCGGGCGGAAAATAGATTGGTCAAGCAGACAACTCTCATGAGTCGTGAAAATAATCTGACCTCGAGCGTCTTTACTTTCAGAAATCTTACTCATAAGCATTTTTATCATTATAGGATGTATGCTACGCTCTATCTCATCCACAATATACACATTGTCATGTTTAAGAATGGCATACAGCAATGGCATATATTCTATCAATCGGCGTGTACCGTCAGACTCCATATCCATTTTCATTTCCACCTCACCACCATTGTAATTAATATGAACGGCAAAAAGAGTCTTTATATAAGCTATACCATCCTCAACAACAATGTTTGAAAGCTCATTATTATACGTCTCCATAAGCATTTGCGGTGAGCCGGGATGCTCTTTCGCGGCATTGAGAGCCTTTGCAATAGCACTGTTGCCACGCACTTCATCCTCATTCAGAATCTCTTTGCGTACACAAAGTTTGGTAATGCCCGTTTTAAGTTCCGGTACTATTGAATTTACAAGTTGCGCAAACTCACTATCTACGTCTATAACATGTGGAAGATAACCTATCCGCATAGACGGCAGTACTATCTGCAATCGTCTGATCCAATCGTATGCCTCCTTAACAACAGGCAATTCCTCAGGATAATACTTTCCGAAAAATGACAAGGCGAGCATATCCGGACGCACAATCCTGTTCATCGCATTCATAAAGACCTGGATGAAATCTTCCTTGCCCCCCGAACGCAGATATTCACCGGAAACACTTATATCATTATCCTTGCGGCTGAATATCTTTATGTCTTTACTTTTCTGACTAAGAAACAATTCCTCCTCAAATACTTCCTGACGGTTGAATCGCAGATGATAATAGTAGATTTTGCCTTCAGTAAAAAACTCAACAGCAAGTTCAGATGGAGTATTCTTTCCATCCTCATCAAGTTTGAAGTAGAGATCCTCAGCAATTTCCACCTCACTTATCTTCTCCGCCCCTACCAAAGACTTCAGAAGCGCGATACATTTAAGAAGGTTACTTTTGCCTGCACCGTTTGCTCCATATATGGCACTCATGCGCAATGCGGTCACATCACCACACTTCACCTTATGCCAATCGTGGTTATGACTCTTACTTGAGGGAAAAGTATTGAACTCAACCGCGTTCTTAAACGACATGATATTTTCTACTGCGAATCTAAGTAACATAGGCCATTCCGTTTGTTATTCACGGTAAAGTTAGCTGTTTCTGTTTACATCTCCAAATAATCCCTATTTAAATACCATCTTTTGTTAATTTTTAACGGATTTATGATTTAAAACCCAATGTAATACCCCTCTTTACTCCTCATAACTATGACTTGACCTCCCGTCTCTTATATATCCAAGAGCCTATGGGAAGATAGATGATCGCAAACACTAATCCTTCTACGATATTCATCGGATTAAATTTTGAATCACCATCAAAAATCCAATTAAAAATCCAAGTTACAAGCACAAAGAGTACTGTCAGGAAGATCACCCTAACTGTCACCCCAAAAATTTTCCCAAACACAGATGATGATTTACTATTCATAATAAGACAGATTTATATCACAAATATAATAACTTTTACTAAATCTTTCACTCGTTTTGACTTTTTTTCATTACCTTTGCAAAGAAGAATGGGCTTCACGGTTGTTATATATACAGTGGGCTCGTTGACTAAGATTCACACCTTGCATCTGTACCATCGGGAAGCTCACATTTATAAACGATTGAAGAATATACTCTTATAAAGTTAAATATTAATATTAACATGGTAGATTACAAATCTCTTGGCCTCGTAAACACTCGCGAGATGTTTGCAAAGGCTGTACACGGTGGATACGCTATCCCCGCTTTCAACTTCAACAACATGGAGCAGCTGCAGGCTATCATCAAGGCCGCCGCTGACACCAAGTCTCCCGTTATCCTCCAGGTTTCTAAGGGCGCGCGCAATTACGCTAACCCCATCCTGCTCCGCTACATGGCGCAAGGTGCCGTAGAATACGCTAAGTCTCTCGGCTGGGAACACCCGCAGATCGTGCTTCACCTCGACCACGGTGACTCTTTCGAACTCTGCAAGGATTGCATCGACAATGGCTTCTCTTCAGTAATGATCGACGGCTCTCACCTCCCCTACGAGGAAAACGTAGAGCTTACCAAGAAGGTAGTTGACTACGCTCACAAATACGACGTTACTGTAGAAGGTGAGCTCGGCGTGCTCGCAGGCGTTGAAGACGAGGTATCTTCCGACCACCACACTTACACTGACCCCGAAGAGGTAATCGACTTCGTGACCCGCACAGGCTGCGACTCTCTCGCTATCTCCATCGGTACTTCTCACGGTGCTTACAAGTTCACTCCCGAACAGTGCACCCGCGACCCCAAAACAGGCCGTCTCGTGCCCCCGCCGTTGGCTTTCGAAGTGCTCGAAGCTGTCGAGGCTAAACTCCCCGACTTCCCCATCGTGCTCCACGGCTCAAGCTCTGTGCCCCAGGAATACGTCGACATCATCAACGAAAACGGTGGCAAACTCCCCGACGCTATCGGTATCCCCGAAGAGGAACTCCGCAAGGCTGCCAAGATGGACGTCTGCAAAATCAATATCGACTCCGACTCACGTCTCGCCATGACAGCCGCCGTGCGTAAGGTATTCAACGAGAAACCCGCTGAGTTTGACCCCCGTAAATACCTCGGCCCGGCTCGCGACGAAATGGAGAAACTCTACAAGCACAAAATCCTCAACGTGCTCGGTTCTGAAGGAAAAGCTGAATAATAACTCGTATTCATAATTTTTCATTATATTTGCAGATGAGTGACAACACCTCACTCATCTGCTTTTTAATTATGAACACTGCCGACCAACGTATCCTTGAACTCCTCTCAAGATCCTTTCCCAATGCCTCCGCAGCAGCCACAGAAATAATCAATCTCGAGGCTATTCTCAATCTCCCTAAAGGCACTGAGCATTTCGTGGCCGATATACACGGAGAATACGAGGCTTTCTCACATATCCTCAAGAATGCCTCCGGCAACATCCGCAGAAAAGTACACGAACTCTTCAGCACCTCCATGCGCGAAGAGGAAATGAGACAATTCTGCTCGCTGATCTACTATCCGGGACGCAAACTCGAGCACATCAAGGCCACAGAAGAGCATCTCGAGGATTTCTACAATATCACCCTCCACCGCCTCGTCAAAGTCTTGCAGGAAGTCTCCTCCAAATATACACGCTCAAAGGTAAGAAAGGCGCTCCCCAAAGAATTCGCATATATCATAGAGGAGCTCCTCCATGAAGCGCCCTCCGGTGAGAATAAACAGCTATATTACAACCGTATAGTAGAGACAATTATCCTCACCGGACAGGCCGACGCCTTCATCAAGGCTATCTGCCGCGTGATACAAAGCCTCAGCATCGACCAGCTACACATCCTCGGAGATATCTACGACCGTGGCAACGGCGCTCATCTTATCCTCGACACGCTCGCCGGATACAAGGATTTCGACATACAATGGGGCAATCATGACGCTCTATGGATGGGAGCCGCCGCCGGCAACGAATGCTGCATAGCCAACGTCGTAAGAATCTGTCTACGTTATGCCAACATGGAGACGCTCGAAGATGGATACGGTATCAATCTCGTGCCGCTCGCCACATTCGCCATGGAGCAGTATGCCGACGATGAATGCCTCGTCTTCCAACCCAAAATATCACCGGGTGACGCCGCCATGACCCTCAAGAGCCGTCGACTCATCGCTAAGATGCACAAGGCCATCGCCATAATACAATTCAAACTCGAAGGCGAATTAATCAGACGTTATCCGCAATGGAACATGGAGAGTCGCCGCCTCCTCCATCATATCGATTTCAACAAGGGCACCATCACCTTAGACGGCGTCACTCATCCGCTCCTCGATGCCAATTTCCCGACTATCGACCCCGCAGACCCATACGCACTCTCCGTCGAGGAAAAGGAGTTGATGACCAAACTTATACACTCATTCAGAGCAAGCGAAAAGCTACGCTCGCATATCGACCTCTTCCTCTCACACGGAGGTCTTTACACCGTGTGCAATTCAAATCTCCTCTTCCACGCCTCTGTGCCGCTTAATCCGGACGGGACTCTCAAAGAAATCGAGCTGCTCGGAGAAATGGTAAGCGGCAAACGCTTGCTCAGGCGCACCGAACAACTGATGCGAGCCCCCTTCACCTCAGACTCCGACCCGGAATATCGCGCCACAGCCCGCGACTATTATTTCTATCTATGGTGCGGACCGGACTCACCGCTATTCGACAAAAGCGCCATGACCACCTTCGAGAGATATTTTATCGCCGACAAGAAGACTCACCACGAAGAGAAAGGACATTACTATACTCTCCGGGATAATGAGGATGTATGCAATAGAATTCTCGATGATTTTGAGGTAAAAGGCGTTCACCGGCATATCATCAACGGTCACGTGCCCGTAAAAGCCGGAAAGGGAGAAAATCCTATTAAAGCAAACGGCATGCTGATGGTAATAGACGGCGGTTTCTCAAGGGCCTACCATGATACTACAGGTATCGCCGGCTATACATTGGTGTATCATTCCAGAGGCTTCCAACTCGTGCAGCACGTCCCCTTCACCTCCGCGGAAGAGGCCGTAAAAAACGGCACGGATATTCTCGGCACCACTCAAATCGTCGAACTCAATCATCAGCGCGTCAGAGTCCGCGATACGGACAAGGGCGAAATACTCCGAAGCCAGATCAACGAACTGATGGAATTGCTCCAAGCCTACCGTCACGGACTGATCAAAGAAAAATAATTCTTCAGATATTCTTGAGCGGTATGGTGGATATCATACTTGCGCGCAAGGCTCCGGCGATGTTCGCACATCGCCTCATCATCGCGGGCATGAGTGGCTAACAGGCCGTTGATGGCTGACGCCAACGCCTCCTCATCACCTTCGGCCACGAGCACCGCAGCATCCTGAGTCATAGCATCCATACCCTCGACGTCCGTAACTATCAGCGGCAACCCTGAAGCCATCATCTCTATGACACTCATGCTCATACCCTCCCGGTGTGTCGACAACACTCCGATCTCCGCGGCCGACAAAAGCCGCGCGACATCGTCCCTGTCGCCCAAGAACACCACGCGATGACTTACCCCGCACTCCTCAGCAAGACGCTCCATTTCCCGGCGTGTCTCGCCATCTCCGGCTAATGCGAGAAAGGCCGACTCATCATCTACATGCCTCATGGCGCGTATCAGGGTCGAATGATCTTTTGCAACGTTAAAACGTGCCGCCATCACTATCGCCTTTCCTTCTCTGCCGAATATCAGCGGCCACTGACTCGTATGGGGACGCTCCAATTCAAAGGCTGCCGCATTGATGCCGTTCGTCACAACTTCAACTTCTTCCCTCTCCAAACCGAGCCATTGTTCCAGAGAGACCGCTGCCCCTGCGCTTATTGCAAATATCTTACGACAAAAGCCATACACCATCCGCTCTACCGGACGGTAAAGGGCACGATTCCGGCGGCGGTTGGTCATTCCATGTTCTGTATATACCATCGGCGTACCGGAGATGAGCGACGCGCCCGCCACATGATACAAGGCGGGGAAAAGATGAGCATGCACTATATCAGCACGCCTCACCTCGCTCACCAGACGAAAGACAGGAGAGAGTCCTCGCGTCTTCTTGAGGTCCAGATTTACAAATCTCACATTTTCCGACTCACGAAGTTTCTGTTCCACAGCAGATTCCGGTTCAGACTGATATACCACTACGGTCACCTCCACTCCGGGATTTTCAGCCATAGCGGGAAGCAACTGACCGAGAAGAGACTGTGCTCCACCGGTATCAAGACGCTCTATGACATGCGTTATTCTCATATTTTGGCTCAGATTTTACCGTATAACTCAAGATGCGTCTTAATAACATCCTTGATATCATATCTTGACTCGGCTATGCGCCGTGATTCAATTCCCATACGTTGACACATCTCCTCATCTTCTATCAATTCCAATATCTTATCCGATAAGGCTTTGGGATTACGAACCGCTACCTTATAGCCATTCACCCCTTCCTCTACCGTGTCGCGGCATCCGGTGCTGTCGGTGGTAATAATCGCCCTTCCTACCGCCGATGCTTCTATAACGCTCTTCGGCAGACCCTCCCTGTAATAACTCGGGAAGACCATCATCACCGACTGCGCCAATTGTGCCGTCACATCTCCCCGATGACCGAGCCATTCGATATATTCCCCGTCGCATAATTGAGATAAATCATTATCCGTCAAAGAGTCGCGGCTATCTGTCACCGCCCCGCACAGCACAAACTTCACTCTCCCCTCCAGCCGTGATTTCAGTATCTCCGCCGCTTCACACAAATCCTTCACTCCCTTTGAGACAAGCATACGTCCTGAGAAAAAAATTCTTTTAACACACTCTTGAGGATAAGGCACGTATGCCACTTCTGCCAGATTAATTCCCGAACCGTAAGTATGCTTAACTACTCCTGTCGGTATTCGCCACTGCTCAAAGAGTCGCCGATCATCCTCATTTTGGAAAATTGTAGCAGCCACTCTTCCCTTGCCGCTGCCGGTGAACCGCAACGCTCTGAGCACTAACCTTGATTTAAAGCCCGGATTGACAAAGAGCATTCCCATGCCGCTCACCGCATTGATGAGCCCACGCTTGCCGGAAACCTGAGCAGCCAACTGTCCCAACAGCATAACCTTCAATCCCACGAGATGCACTACCGCATCCGGCGAGCGTCTATATTCTCTGATGATAGCGCGGAGGGTGGCGAAATCCTTCAGACTGCCAAACCCTGATGAATTGATAGGCAATGACACAAACCTAAGCCCACGGGAGGAAATTTCCTTCCCATGTCCCGTGTCTTCCGCCATCACTGTCACAGACATACCTGCGTCCCGAGCCGCTTCTGCCACCGGCAGACGATGACTCAGAAAAAAGGTATCTCTATTCACTATCATCAATAATTCTTCGCTCATATTTTAACTTCCGCTTATCTGTTTCCGGTTAAAGTGTTCATATATTGCTCCACTTCATTGAATTCATTGCCCTCCACTCGTGTCCTTTCATACATGCGCATGAGCCACTGCTCCTCTTCCGGGGTCAAGTCGCCCGTCTTCTCAAAGCGATTGCTCATCAGAATCACGGCATGATAATTCAATACATCAAATTTGCTGATGCAATACATCTCACGCCCTATGTCCCTCTTGCCCCACACTACACTTTCATACGGAACATATATCTCATATTCACGGTGTTGCTCGCCGTCAGGCCATTCCTGTGATTTACTGTAATTATAACCCAACACTGCAATCAAAGGCAGGAAACACATTACCCACATATATGCCGGCATGATTTTGCGTCGCTCTGCCACGCATCTCACCACCTCTACTATACAGAAAAAGCAAAGGTAGTAAAATATCCGCAATATTGCCTGTATACCCAGACCGGCAGTCATTATCATTACAGACATCATGACCACAGCATTCGCTCTGCGAAGCAGCACCATTGCCGCTATCGGATACACTATCGTCATCACAGCCACTCCGAGCATGCCTCGCCAGTTGAGTACTTCCACACTTACGTTGCGAAAAAATTTGTCATACGGCGCGCCGAGTTCCAGACCCGGAATGACGGTCAGGAGCATATATCTCACACAAAGTCCGACAGCCAATGTGACTATAACTACTGCCAAATTCGTTACTCCGAATTTCATGTTTCGGCCGCAATAAAACCGTTTAAACCCGTCAGTCTCCGCCACCCAGAAGAGAAAGGTAACACATCCGAACCTGTGACACACCGAGGCGCAAAGACACAACACTATATACCACCAGTATCTTCCGCGACGCAACTGATGCCATGCGAAGAGGAAAAAGCCGACAGCCATCCCCTCACGTGCGGACTCGAAATTCAGACGTATGTACCACACGGCAAGATAGAGAGTAGCATAGAGAAAGAGTCTGCCACCCATCGCCTTACGGTTGAAATAACCGAAACAGAATACTGCCAGACCGAGCCACGCAGCCATCACCATCTGCACCGGCCAAATCGCGGTGGTAAAATGGCTGAAAAGCCTCACCAAAAGCATATATACCGGAGAAAAACGGTGACTGATATCGTCGGCAAAGAGACCCGGATCCAGCACCTCCGACCTTACAAGATATTCGTCAAAGACCGTGTCCATTCCCACCCGGTAACGAAGGCCCGCAATAACTACACTAAATAGTCCCAACAACCAATAGCAAGTGATACCGGCACGCGACAGACGACGTCCGTCAAACACCGCTATGCCCGCACAGCCTGATATCAGCAATATCAGATATACCATCTTCTCCCTCCCAATATTATGAGTCCATAACTCAGACATGCCACTATGACAGCCACTGTCAGTCTAAGCCATGCTATATTTATCGCGCCGGCAGCGTAACGCCCCAAAAGAGCAGTCGCGAAAGCGCACAAGAATATCGGCCCGAGTTTGCGCAACTGTCGCCAAAGTCCCATATCGTAAAGACTACCGTTATACCACGTATTGCATATCAGCGACAATACCGTGGCGGCCACAAAACTCCAGCAGATAGCCACCATACCGTAAGGCACGGCACATATCAGAAGCCCCACTCCCCCGGCCTTCTTGATTATCTCCACACGCAGGTAGAGGTCGCTCCGGCCATACACCTGAAGCAACTGGATATTAAGACTCTGCACATGATGCCACATAAAACCCAGACACAGGATAGGGAGCAAGACAGCCGAATACATCCATTTCTCCCCCAAAAGCAGATAAATGACATCATCAGCCATTACGGTGATAATCCACATCACGGGAAAGATACATGCCGATGTCACCACCAGCATCTTCATAAAACTCTCTTTAAGCGCCGGAGGGTCATCCTGTCGATGACACAAAGCCGGATATGATACGCGCTGCACTATATACGACACATTGGCTGACAAAAAACCGCCTACCTGCTGCGCACGTGTAAAATAACCCACATCGGAGGCCTTATACATCTTGCCGATTACCAAAAGATATACATTTCTATACACTACGTCTATTAAATCAGCCACAGCAAGCCGCGAGCTAAACCCGAACATCTGTCTGAACGATGTCTTTGAAAAGCCCGTCTTCGGCACCCATCCGCCCAAGAGCCATAACATGACGCAGAGCAACGACTGCGTAAGCACCTGATAGATAGCGATGGCCCACACTCCCATGCCGGTCGTTGCCATCCATATACCGGCCACGCCACTCAATAGATAAGCCACCAATGAGGCGCGTGTCTGCGTCTTGAAATCAAGAGAGGAAGAGAGCAGAGCGCGTTGCACCACCATCAATGCCGATACCGGTATCACAATACCTATCACGCGGGCCAACGAGGTCAGCGAAGGTTCATCGTAATATGCGGCAATATGAGGAGCCGCAATCCATAGCAGACCATATAGAGCCCAGCCGGCAAGCTGGTTGAAATAAAAGGCGGTGGAAAGGTCGCTCTCCGTGCGGTCACGTTTGCGGATAATTGCTTGCGAAAAACCCGAATCACACAGTGAGGTGCCCATTTGGATGAAGATGGTCAGCATTCCCACGAGACCGTAGTCGGCCGGGGTCAGAAGGCGCGTCATCACCAAAATCACCACAAAGCCGATGGCTTGTGACGAGAAACGCTCGGCAAAGCTCCATATCACACCGCGGACGGTGCGTCCTCCAAGCGCCTCACGTATATTCACGACTCTCTGATTCCTTGACCTCTACTTAAAAAATCCTGATATGCCAGGCGGATACCATTTTCAAGATCAATGCTGTATCGCCACCCCAAAGAGTCAGCCTTCGACACGTCAAGAAGTTTACGGGGAGTACCGTTAGGCTTGGTGGTATCCCATTCTATCTTTCCTTCGTAACCCACGACTTTGGCCACCATTTCAGTAAGAGCCTTTATGCTCAACTCCTTTCCCGTGCCGGCATTTACCGTCTCGTTACCGCTGTAATTATTCATCAGGAATACGCAGAGATTGGCCAGATCATCCACATAAAGAAATTCGCGCAGCGGACTTCCGTCACCCCAGCATGTCACGCTCGCGCTGCCTGCCTCTTTCGCCTCATGAAAGCGACGTATCAGAGCCGGCAACACATGGCTGTGCTCCGGATGATAATTATCATTGGGACCATAAAGATTGGTTGGCATCACGGAGATATAATCCGTGCCGTATTGACGGTTGAGATATTCGCAATATTTCAGGCCGGAGATTTTTGCCAGCGCGTAAGCCTCGTTGGTCTGCTCGAGAGCGCTTGTCAGAAGGCAATCCTCCTTCATGGGTTGAGGAGCAAGGCGTGGATATATGCAACTTGACCCCAGAAATTCGAGTTTTTTCACGCCGCATTGCCAAGCGCTGTGTATGACGTTCATTTCGAGCGTCATATTTTCCCACATAAAGTCCGCCGGGTGAGCCGAATTCGCACCGATACCCCCAACTTTAGCAGCCGCCAGAAATACATACTCCGGGCGTTCCGTCTCAAAGAAAGCCTGCACATCGCTCTGATTGGTGAGGTCAAGTTCGGAGTGAGTCCGCGTCACGATATTCTCATATCCCTGACGTTTAAGTTCTCTTACTATCGCCGAGCCCACCATGCCGCGATGACCGGCCACATAAATTTTCGCGCTCTTCTCCATCATTTCACAATTCCCTTCTCCAGATATTCTTCAAGGTTTGTCTGCACATGTTCCGAAGCACGCTCTACAGCTACCTTCGCCATATCCGAGTCCACCATTTTCTTCACAAGCTCTTCAAAGGAGGTCTTCTGCGGATTCCACCCCAGCGTCTCACGGGCCTTTGTCGGGTCGCCCCACAGGTTGACCACATCCGTAGGACGGTAGAAGTCGGGCGACACCTCCACCACCACCTTACCTGTGGCCGTATCGATACCTTTCTCTTCAGCACCTTCACCCTCCCAACGCAATTCTATGCCGGCATGCCGGAAGGCCAATGTCGCGAATTCCCTCACGCTGTGTTGCACGCCCGTGGCTATCACATAGTCTTCCGGCTTGGGCTGTTGCAGTATGAGCCACATGCACTCCACGTAGTCCTTAGCATAGCCCCAGTCACGCAGTGAGGAGAGGTTGCCTAAATATAGTTTTTCTTGTTTGCCCTGTGCTATTCGAGCGGCGGCCAAGGTAATCTTGCGAGTCACGAAAGTCTCGCCGCGTCGCTCGCTCTCATGATTGAATAGTATTCCCGAGCAGCAATACATCCCGTAAGCCTCGCGATATTCCTTTACGATCCAGAAGGCGTAAAGTTTGGCTACGGCATAAGGGCTGTAGGGATGAAAGGGAGTATTCTCATTTTGCGGCACTTCTTCCACTTTGCCGTAGAGTTCGGAGGTAGAGGCCTGATAGAAACGACAAGTCTTCTCGATGCCGGCTATGCGCATTGCCTCGAGAAGACGGAGAGTGCCTGTTGCATCAGTATTGGCGGTGTATTCCGGCAGGTCGAAACTCACCTGCACATGGCTTTGAGCCGCCAGATTGTAAATCTCATCAGGGCGCACCTTGGAGACTACTTTTACCAGACTCATGGAGTCGACCATATCGGCATAATGCAGATGAAAATTCGGATGACCCTCAAGGTGAGCTATTCTCTCACGAAAGTCAGTGGAGGAACGCCTTATTGTGCCGTGTACATCATATCCCTTTTCAAGCAGGAATTCTGCCAGATAAGAACCGTCTTGACCGGTAACGCCGGTGATTAATGCTCTCTTCATGCTTTTAAAATTTTCTATATTGTGGGCACCTCGGTTTGGAGTTTATACCATGCCAACATCTCATCCACTCCCTTTGCTATATCTGTGTCCGGTTTATAACCTACCGTGGCCAATAATTTGGAACTATCAGCAAAAGTAAGTCTTGCCTCTGCCTTTTGCTCCGGCGCGCTCTCATAGTTGGCTTTACGACCCAAGCGCGACTCTATCATCTTCAGCAACTCCAATACACGCACGGGTCTGCCGCTGCCGATATTATATACTTCATGTTCACCCTCTGTAGCGGTAAGCATCACTATGCGACACAGACTCTCCACGACGTCATCGATGTAAGTGAAATCGCGTGTCTGGAGTCCTCCGCCAAACAATTCAATCCGTTTACCCTTCATCACAGAGTCAGTGAATATCAGCGGCACCATATCGGGCCGCCCCCACGGACCGTATACTGAAAACATTCGCACTCCGGCGGTGCTCATGCCGTAAGAATTACTGTATGCCACGGCCAAAGCCTCATCGCAGATTTTGGAGGCTGCGTATACCGAAAGAGGGTCGACACCCATATCCTTCTCCACAAAGGGAGGCGTCACGCTATTGCCGTAAACAGAGCTGCTGGAGGCATAGACAAAACGCCTGGCACCTGACTGTCGGGAACACTCTATCAGATTGAAGAAGCCCAGAATATTGATATTGACGCATTTCTCCGGATGGTCTTGAGAATAGCGCACGCCGGGCTGAGAGGCCAGGTTGACCACCACCTCCGGGCCAAACTCAAAAACACGAGTCATGCTCGCCGGATTGCAGATATCTGCATATACAAACGACAGATTGTGATGAGTGCGGCTTCGGGCCGTCTGCATGTCCGCGCTCTTTATGCACCGCTCGATATCTTCCCTATCAAAACCATCCCTGTATAGTCTCCCGCACTTGTAGGCCGATGAATAGTAATCACACAGATTGTCTATGCTCAGCACCTCATTGCCGGCCTCAGCCAGGCTGCGGGCCACCGCACTCCCTATAAAGCCTGCTCCGCCGGCTACTAATATTTTCATGGTTAGATGTTAGTTTCTTTTTTATTTTTTTGCCTTTGAGGACACTACTTTATTTTAGGGGCAGATGTCACACTCAGAAGCCGGTCCAGATGCTCCTTTTTCTGTAAGGGTGTGGACATATACCGCTCTATCATTGATAACTTATGGACGTCGCTACCTACGACGTCTACCATACCTTCCTTAAGCAACCATTCTCCCTTCTTACGCGCCGTTTCGCCGTATGCCCCGGCCAATGAGAGGAAATTTGACTGAAAGAGCACACCGCGCTCACGCAACTCGCGATAATCCTTCTCATTCATGTATCGGTAACGCTCCGGATGCGCCAGCAAAGGGAAATATCCGGCTGAGAACACACGCTCAAGCAGTTCCTTGAAATTCATCGGAGGATTATAGTAAGAGGTCTCTACCAGCAGATATCGGCCATCCTCGCCGATAGGCAGCAAGTCCCCTTTCTCCAGGCGTTCCTCAAAGAGATTGTCGAGCATGTTTTCTGAGGCGAGACGCAAGTCTATATTTCCCTTCCAGGCCTCTTTCAGCTCTTCGAAACGGGCCTTGAGTTTGGATGTCTCATTGGGGAAGTCCTCCATAATATGAGGAGTGAGCCACACTTTTTTCACACCGAGCCCCTCGTAATGTGAAAGCACACGCAGAGCCTCTTCACGCGTACGGATACCGTCATCCACACCGGGCAGGATGTGTGAATGCCAGTCGGTAAAACCCGACATAACACCCGCCTTGTCCAGAGGCAACGACTTTTTATTGAAAAACCACATTCCCATAACTTATCTTAACTTTGTTTCAAAGAGCAAATATAGTAAAAAATCGCGAGAGCACGAGGTCATCTGCGATAAAAAATAATCCCCGGCGCTTATTTCCACATTCAGCGCCGAGGATTATCATACTAACCACAGATTAAATATTTAATCTAATAATCATTATTTAATCATCACCTTCTCTGCATGGCCATTGGTGATGCGGATATAGATACCCTTTTCAGGATTGCGCAGGCTGTTACCCTGCATGTCGATATACCTGACATCCTCATCTGCATTAATACCATTGACTCCGGTCACGACGCTGTCTATGACAAAGCTCTTGGTATTGGTCACACCATTGGACCTGACCTTAAGATGTATAGCCTCAGGCTCCTGACCGGCAGCGTTCTTGACATCGAAGCCTTTGTCATCGAGTGCCACCCATTCATCGCTGTCTTCAGCGGGTGCGGATGCAAACTGCGGAACATTCTCTGCCATAGGATAGTCAAGCTTATACCAGATGCCGTTGTCGCCGTCATTGCCGTATGTGGGATGTCCGGTGGCAATCCAATGCACATGGCCCTTGGGATTAGACTCATCGTAAGGCACGGTCATCTTGTAGTTTTCACCACCGATCTGCTCGAGGTCGATGCCGTGGAAGTACGGATTATCAAAGTTGGGCACGATTGTGATTTCAGTCTCTACAGTCTGTTCGCCGTAAGAAAGAGTCAGTTTGTAAAGACCGGCCTGTTTCACGGTGATGTTAAGCTGGCGTGTGCCTAAGATTTCCACCTCGGGCTCCTCATAAATCATATCATCGTTGTCTTTGTCATAATCCTTCAGTTCATCCTCGGAAAGAGGCGTGAACAGCGGTTCGAGACTTGCTTCCACATAGTTGCCCACCTTGTTCGGGTCAACCTCCGACATATCGAGTATCTCGTCCTCATCACCGATAAGGTAAAGATTGAATGTACGTGTATCGGCGGCATCGTTGCCTATTTCATGACCCTCATATCTGTATGAGTCATGGAGAGTGATAGTGATTTCAGGCTGATATTCCTGACCCTTGACATCAAATACGGCAGTTGCAGCGGGGAGATACTGACCGTCAGCCACCACCTTGTCTGCCGGGATGCTGAGTGTAGCGGTTCCGGCTACTGCAATGGCGGGGTTCAGAGTGACAATAAGCACGTTGTCTTCCGCGCCCTTGACGGCAGTAACATCAGTAGTAGTCACTTCTTCTCCCTCAGTGGCAGCATGCGACAGTGTGATTTCACCGGCTGCGGCGTCATTGAGCACCACATTTTCTGCATCGGGATAAGTAATTGTAATCTCGGAAAGTTCGAGTATCACGTGGCCTTCCTCAACAGCAACAGCCACCATTCGGCCGGGATTCTTGACGATGTAGGTTATGATCATCTCCTCATTGCCACGGGCGTCTCCATCAGGAGTGCGCTTGCAAGCGAATGTATTGGCGGGAACAACAATCTTATAAGTGCCGGATTGAGTAATAGCGGGCGACACAGTAAGCGTATATTCCTGATCATCCAGTTGCTCTACATTTACAGTATATCCCGGAAGCGTTGCGCCCGCAGAATTCTGCACGGTGATAGCAGCTGCGTCATTAGCTTCTGAACGCACAGCCTCAGTAAAGTCAAGAGTAAATGTATCTATGCTTGCAAGGATGCTCTTTGAAGCGGGACGAATGTCACAGACTGAGGGGTCGACCACTGTATACCAAAGGTCGTAAGGCAGAGACGGCTCCGGGGTGTCGGTGGCGGAAGCCTGACAGAGGAAACGACCCTCCGGAACGGCTACGCGATATTTTCCGGCCTTTGTAATGGGCGGGTCGATGGTTACGATACCGGTAGTACCATCCATGACAGCCGTCAGTTTGTATTCAGACAATTCCTTACCGTCCTCATCAAAGACGGCGATTCTTGTCTCGGGATTAGGCTCAAGTTTGGCAATAGCGGCCTTATTGAAGGCTAAGGCTACTTGTGGCAGACCGAGCACTACACTGCCTGATGCCGGAGTCACCTCACAACCGGTTACGTCCTTGATAGTAAAGTAAGTCGTGTAACTATCTACCGGCACATACTCACCGAGGGCACCGAGAAGCAGGAATGATTCTGCCGGCACATAGAGTTTGTAGGTATTTTCATCCGTCAACGGAGGATCGAATACTATACCGGCAACATTACCTTCGGCATGCAGGCTGATTGACATAGCGGTAGACGGCACAAGCGTAGCCACCTCTTCAGCATTGCTGCCGCTGCCCTTTATCTCTACGGTATAGAGTTTGGGAGTCGCTGAAGGACCTTCACCTACGTGCACCTTAATACCTTCCGGATAAGTAAGCACTATTTCCGAGAAGCCGCGCATGGGATGCTCCTGACAACCTACCACATTATTGGAGGTATTGGTCTCTACAGCGTCATAGAGTTCTATGCTCCAGTCGGGTTTGTTGGCGCGGATGGAGAAGTGACGTACAAACTCCTTGTTGGTGTCAGTACCGTCGATTGCGAAGCAACCGGCGGGCACCACCAAAGTGTATTCACCCTCAGTGGTTATCGAGGGATTGATCGAATATGTGATGACATTACCCTTTTGCGAAGTCTTGGCGAAGGAGTAATCGGGAGTCACAATCATTCTTCCGGTGGCATTACCATCAGAATCCGTCTCCTCTTCTTCCACACCGATAATGTTTCCATCCTTGTCACCGATATACATGCCTGATTTCTTGTAAGAGATGGCAAAACCGTAAGTTTCGTTATCTGTATCGGTGGCCAATTCGAGATGGTCGAGACGGACGCGGGGCACACCGTTAGAGGTATTGAGCAGCGTCAGTTCACGCTCTACCGGGATAGCGCTCTCTTCCTGCACCTGGAAATACTGGATGATGTCGGCGGATAAAGTCTGTGTTCCTTTAGTAAGACCGGATGAGGGATATACGCTTTCTACCACGATAGCGCTCTTTTCAATCTTAAATGCGTATGTCTTGCCGGGTGTAAAGGAAGCGGCTGTAAGACCTGTAGTGGTGTAATTACCGGTAGTACCCGAGTAGCTCGGATCGACATAGGTGGCGATAGTCTTCACCACAGTATTGCCGTTCATCTCATTAAGAGTCACCGTGCCGGAGCCGGCCTTGATAGAAGAATTGCTTGGATTCAAAGTGATGGGCACACTTGCGAAATTAGCAACTGCATCCTCTGCAGTCATCTGTTCAGCAGTCGAACCGGCATAAGCAATCGAGATATTGTAGGTGGTACCTCCAAACAATGAAGTCTTCCATGACAAAGTAGCGCTTGTATTATTAGTGGTCTTGGCTCCAACTTTATATACCAGTGTATGCTTTGAGGGATACACCTTCTCGCCACGCGATACGGTCCATGCGTCTTCCGGAACACTCAGGATATATGTACTTCCTGATGAGGATATTTCTGAAGAAGCGAATAGCACCCTGACTATCGGGAATTCGTCGGCATCTTTATCGACCGTAACGGTACATGCACCGCCTTTGGAGACTCCGTCCTTAGTAAATGTAGGGAGACTTTCACCAAGTTCGATGGCATCAGCGCCGTAATATGTAAACACCCATTCCTTCATCGTTTTTGCAGAGCTAAACGATTCTGACGGAGCCGGATTAACCGCAAATTTAGGATATGCCGTATCCTCCAATTGCACGAATTTGCCAACCGTTATGGTAAACTCAGCAGCCGCTGAAGGCAATTCAGCGCCACCCGCCTGTTTCCAGAATCCGCGAGGCACCTCTACAGTATAAACTTTCTCTTCCGTGCCGCGTGCTATATTTACATTCAGTTGTGCGGTGTGAGCGTCCGTACCCATATCTACATCTGAATTAGAAAGGGTGCGGACGATAGTGCCATTTTCATCCTTAATCAAAATCTCGCCATCATCCGGAGTCATTTCAGAACTGAACTCAAATAATATATTTTCCCAGTCTGAAGCACGCACGGCACTGTTGGCTGCGGGTGTCATCTTGATTATGGCGGCCTCTGTAGCACCCTTCAGCCAGAATGAACCGACGCCTACTTCGAGGTTATTATACGCGTTATTGTTTACCTTAAGAGAGTATAGGTAATTAGGAGAGAAGTAAAAGCGATATTCGCCGGATTCGAGCTCATCGATAGTCTGCGTATACGAAGTGCTTTGAGCTCTCGGCGTCAAGACTGCATTATTTTGGTCAGTCCATTGTATTCTGTAATTGACAGCCTTTGCATATCCGTTGGGGATACCCCATTTGCCATCTTTTCTCTGTTGAAGCACCACGTAAGCATCTCCATTTTTCGAAGGATCCATGTCTGTAGTGAAATGAGCCTTAATCTCTCTCAGTTCATCAACAACATACGGTTCAGAACGCGGCCCGGGGGTCAAAGTGACATTGCGCGAAGTAAATGAAGACACTAAATAGGAATATGAAAAGCCTTCATTATCCACTCCGTCCACGCTCCATGTGCCGGCAGGAATAGATAAGGAAGGATTTCCATAAGCAGAACCTTTTTTCAGCAAGGAGGATAATGTGGAGGCATCAATATCACAGTCAAGGGTAATCTTTTGACCTTTGATCTTGATTGAATAACTCGCAAGTTGCTTATCAGTACCACTCTGGGTCTGGGTAAGATAAATCTTGTCAAGTTTGTTAATCTGAAGATTTACACCCTCACCGTATTGTATCACTATCTGCGACAGGTCAACGGCGGAGGCAGCCGAACCGTTTCCGGGAGTGACCACCATCTCCTCGGCATCCAATATTTTAAAACTGATACTGAAGCCGTCAAGATTGCTGTCATTACTGTTGGCACCGTATTTAATCACTCCGGAGGGAACAGTAAATGTATACGTTCCGGGAGCATAAACACCCTCATTCAAGGTGAAAAATACCTCATAGCCATGGCTCATCACAGTAGATGCTGTGGCCTGACTTGCAGGAATAGTCTGAATTACAGTGCCATCTTTACTTAAAGTGGCATCTCCACCGGAGGTCTCCACCATTGCTCCGTCAGATGGATTAGTCCACGGACACTCAATCTTGATAGAGCGCAATGGGTTGCTCTCCGACTGGAAGATTACGTCACCATCAGCAGGCGTTGTTGACTTAGGTCCGGCGGCGTGAATTACCCCCCCACTAAGACCACCAAAGCACTGACTAATAGCGATTTAGTGTAAAATCGTCTCATTTTAGTTAATTTATATTATGGTTAATTAATTAGATTTGCACTATTATTTTGCACAACCTTAACACGCAAATTTAGACAATTATTCTATTTCTTGCAATATTTTACGACATTTTTACACCTTTTATGTTATTTTTTTATCATTTGCATATTATTAATGATAGTTTTTTGTAATCCAAAATTTTAAAATTATTATTGTCCGCTAATTTTTTAGTGGACATCAATAATAAAATTTGAAATTCTATTGCACAATTAAAAAATTTGAATTAACTTTGCAATCGCAATCCGGAGAGATGGCAGAGTGGTCGATTGCGGCGGTCTTGAAAACCGTTGAGGGTCACACCTCCGGGGGTTCGAATCCCTCTCTCTCCGCAAATTAAGTTAGCTCACTGAAATTTCAG
>CAYVZJ010000008.1:0-58566 GCA_964456155.1 uncultured Sangeribacter sp. | reverse complement strand
AAATTTCCCATCCCTAAATGAAATAATAACCAACTAAAAAATACGGGAGGGAGTCTCGGCACTGAGACCCCCTCCCGGTATGTTTGATTTTTCAGAGACAGAAATGAGTTACTTGATGTATACTTTCTGAGTGCCCTTTGATGATACTTTCAGATAAATGCCGTTGGCAGGATTGGCCACACGTACACCCTGCAGATTGTAGTAAACAGCCTCTGCATCTTCAGCCGCTACACTCTCCACTCCACTGAATAACTGATTTACAATGATGTATTGCTGACTTAAGTCTACGACTATATTGACATACGTATCCTCATACAAACCGTATACCTGCCAGTTACCCTTACCTCCCACAACCAGCGAATCCCAGAACATATCACCCGGATGTCCAAGAACAATCGGCCTTTCAGTAAAATCCTCTTCACCGGAACCTACAGAATCTCCTCCATCCCAACCGGTAAGGCGGGAATAGAAGCGGAAGAGAGGTGTCTGATTGACATCATACGGCAAGAGGAATGAGCCCTCAAAGACACCGTTTTCTATAGCCGGAAGCGCAAATTGGCTATAATATTCTGCATTGCTCGCATCAGGCGACTTCCAACCGGTCATATAGCCGACAAGATAGATTTCATTCAGCTCGGAGTAATCGGGATATGAATTTTTCTGAATGGATACCGTCTGCGTATAATGGTTGATATTGATATAAAATGAGAGAATATTAGTATCTTCCACTTTAATGGGTGCTCCACCCTGCATTAAAGTATAACTCTCATAATTCTGCTCACCCAATGCAGGTGAGTCGGGCAATACACCCCAGATATTTTCCTGCGCAGGATTGGCTGAATCTTCGGTAGTGAAGAAGATGCCGGTTACTTTCTGACAATCAATAATTTGGCAAGTTCCGTCTTCAGATACATACAACTTGTTGCCGTCAGGAGTTACCAAAACCACGTTCATCTGCTGCGGGAAGTCATTGAGTGGCGCACCGTTCCATGTAAACTGAACTGCCTTTGGGAGATAATCATAATCTATCTCCAATGTACCGCCGGTCCAGTTTTCGATTATAAATGTATCTGTAGTTTTATCAAACGTATCTTTAATGACGGGATACGTGAAATAATAACCGGGGTCCCCCTCTTCCTGAGATACTATTTTAAACGGGTAAGCGTCACCGCAGATATACTGATCTTTTTCCGTCTCCGGGTCATAAAAATATATCGCAAATTTCCCCTCGTCGGCAGGTATGTCAGCCTTGCCGTAATAATGGGCGTAACTTAACGGCTCATTTGGCATACCCAGCGGGAAGGCACCGTTGAGGTCGGTGCCTTCAGGAAGTTGATAATCGTTGAACGCACCGATGACATACATCGTGTCCGGAAGCTTCGGAAAATCCGGTTGCGTCTTGGATGACATTGACAATTCACCGGAAGTAAATTTTCCGTCTACCTCTTCGAGTGTGAGTGACAGGTCGAGCACACCGGGCTGCCAGTTGGGAACATAGATATTCGAGCCGTAACCGTCAGGCCACGTGCCCAAAGTTATTTTATGCGTCGTATTGTTGAACAGGTAGAGCGACGAATACTTGGCACCAAGATAAGCGTCAGGGTTATTCCAGTCAGCCTCTTCCGTGAAAATTTTAAACTCAAGCTGACCTTGCTTATAGACCTCCAGCGAACCGGTATACACCATATCCCCATCCGGGTCTGTAAGCTGGAACGTCCTACCCGACTCGATATCCGGAGCAGTCCAGTCATTCATCGTGCCGACCACGTAAAGCACTTCCGGCGGAGTTGTCGCCGCTGATGCCGTCAGCATCCCTGCGCCAATCATAAGAGTAAGTAGAGTTTTTTTCATAATAATAAGAATATTAGGGATTAATATCCACAAAACTAATAAATTAGTTTCACTCTACCAAATCCATTCGGCAAATTGTGGCATTTTCATTCGGCAAATTGTGGCGCTTTCATTCGGCAAGTTGAGGATTTTTATGAAATGAATTCAGAAAAATCATAGATTTTACCAATCGAAAATGCGGGAGGGAGTCTCGCGGTTGAAATGGCCATGAGACTCTCTCCCGGTATGCTTGGTCTTTGAAGTCGAGTATGAGTTACTTGATATATACTTTCTGTGTGCCTTTCGGTGATACCTTCAGATAGATGCCGTTGGCGGGATTGGCCACGCGTACGCCCTGCAGATTGTAGTAAGAAGCCTCGGCATCCGGAGCCTCAACACTCTCCACACCACTGGCACGTCTGGTGACGATGAGAATGTTATCGTTCAGGTCAACACGGAAGGTGAAATATGTATCCTCATCCATATTCTCAATCTGCCAGTTGCCCTTACCACCGGCAATTATAGCGGAACCGTAAGCATCTCCGTTATTTTCAAGACTGATCGGTGTGACAGTGCCATCATCCTCTTGGGCACCTAAGGAGTCTCCGCCATCCCAGCCGGTAAGTGCTGAATAGAAGCGGAAGAGAGGTGCGTTATTCGCTTCGTATGGTAACATGACATTGCTTTCAAACACACCGTTGCCTATTGCCGTCAGTTTATACGGTGATAATACATCAAGGGCTTCTGCATACGGACCTATCCATCCCATCATATTACCTACCATATAGATTTCCGACAAATCTGAATAGTCGGGATGTGACCATTTCTGGACCGTAGCGGTATGATAATAGCGGTTGATCGCGATAAAGAAAGAGAGCAGATTCGAGTCTTCTACCTTAATGGGCTCGCCACCCTTGATCAATGCATAATTCTCGTATGCCTGGTAAGTGAGAGCCGGTGTGCCCTCGGCTACACCCCAGATATTCTCCGGAGCGGGGTTTGCCTCCTCTTCCGGTGTAAAGAAGATGGCTGACACTTTATTGCGCTCCGTGATTTCGCAATAACCATCTAAGTTGGATATATACAGTTTATTGCCTTCGGGAGTTACCAGCACCACATTCATATACTTCGGGAAGTCATTGAGAGGAGCGCCATCCCATTCCATCTCCATGAAATCGGAAAGATATTGATAGTAAAACTCCAACTTTCCACCCGTCCAGTTTTCAACAATGAAAGCATCCGTCTCCTTATTGAAGGAGTCTTTGACAGCGGGATAGCAACCGAAATAACCCGGGGCACCCTCTTCCTGAGCAACAATCTTAAACGGCGTGCCATTCCAACCGATATACCGGGCGTCGCCACTCTCGGGATCGGGATAAAAGAACACAAACTCGCCCTTGCCTTCCGGTATCTCAGCACGACCTCTATAGACGGGCCAGTTGCCACCGCCGTCAGCCGTTACCATCGGGAAGGCTCCGTTCAGGTTACCACCCGCCGGCAACTGATAGTCGTTGAAAGCACCGATGACGTAAATCATCTCCGGCAGCTGAGGGAAGTTAGGCTGTGTGGAGGATGAGAGGGTCAATTCACCGGAAGTAAATTTGCCATCCGTCTCTTCGAGTTTGAGCGAGAGGTCGAGAACACCGGGCTGCCAGTTGGGAATATAGATATTCGAGCCGAAACCATCAGGCCAGGTGCCCAACTTGATTGTATCCGCTTCGTCATTGAAGAGATAAATCGGAGCATATTCACAGCCGAGATATGATTCCGGATTTGACCATCCATCCTCCGCTGAAGTGAAGATTTTAAATTCCAACGAACCCGGCTGGTAGATTTCCAGCGAACCGGTATACACCATGTCGCCATCCGGATCGGTGAGTTGGAACATTCTGCCTGACTCGATATCCGGAGCGGTCCAGTCATTCATCGAACCGACTACGTAAAGAGTCTCGGGCGGAGTAACCGCTGATGCCGCCAGCATCCCGGCGCCAATCATAAGAGTAAGTAGAGTTTTTTTCATAACATTAAGATAATTAATAAATAATAATTCAATTCGTCACAAATCTAACAAATAATATTTTATCAGCCAAAAAAAATTATAAAAATGCGAACTTTACGGATGTTATGCGTTTATAATAATAGGGGGATGGTGAAAATTTGGCATGTAAATTGTATCCACATTTTATGTGTGCTATGTGAATAGCGCCCCGGCTTTGCAGCCGAGTGATGAAATTACTAATGTAAATATTTGAATACAAATGAATAAAGGAAAAACCAAGACACGCTCAGGGCGCGTCAACAAGCAGGAACTCGAGCAGAAGATTCTCGAATTCCTGCGTAATAACAGCAAACAGTCTTTCAACTATAAGCAGGTGGCATTCGGCATCGGTGCCAACGAGCAGTCGATGCGTAATACGGTCATCAACCTTCTCGATACCCTCGTGGCCGCTGACCTTCTCATGGAGGTAAGCGTAGGCAAATATCAGGCGAAGGTAATCCGCCCGGTTGAGACGGAAGGCATCTTCGTGCGCCGACACAACGGCAAGAATGCGGTAATCATCGACGATGAGCAGATCATGGTGGCTGAACGCAACTCCATGCATGCCCTTGACGGCGACAAGGTGCTCGTCGAACTCTCAGCCGTCCGTCCGGGTCAGGAACCGGAGGCTAAGGTTACCGAAATTCTGGAGGCGAAAGACCAGGTATTCATCGGCACTCTCCAGGTAGAGAAAAATTATGCCGCCGTAATCACCGACTCCAAAAATCTTGCCGCCGATATCATCATCCCACGCAACGCTCTGCGTGGTGGTAAGAGCGGCGACAAGGTCATAGCCCGTATCACACAGTGGAGAGACAATGAGATGAACCCCCGAGGTGAGATTGTGGATATCCTCGGTAAGAAGGGAGAAAATACTGCTGAGATGCACGCTATTCTCGCTGAGTTCGGATTGCCTTACAAATATCCGGAAAATGTGGAGAAGGCTGCTGAGAAAATCGATGCGGGTATTACTCCTCAGGAGGTAGCCAAGCGTGAGGATTTCCGTGGCGTGACTACTTTCACCATTGACCCGCGCGACGCTAAGGATTTTGACGATGCGCTCTCCATCCGTCAACTCGCCAACGGCAATGTGGAGGTGGGCGTGCATATCGCCGACGTCACCCACTACGTCCGCCCCGGCTCCATCATCGAAAAGGAGGCACAGAAGCGCGCTACGAGCGTTTATCTCGTTGACCGCACCATCCCGATGCTCCCGGAGCGACTCAGCAACGGCATCTGCTCCCTGCGCCCTAATGAGGAGAAACTTACTTATTCGGCTATCTTCGAACTCGACAAGGACGCCAACGTAGTCAATTATCGTATCGGTCGCACGGTCATAAAGTCCGACCGCCGCTTCACCTACGAAGAGGCCCAGGAGATCATCGAGACAGGTAAGGGTGAGTTTGCTAAGGAAATTCTCATCCTCAACGATCTGGCGCAAAAACTGCGTAAGCGTCGCTACGACCAGGGTGCACTTGAGTTTGACCGCGCGGAAGTGCGCTTCGAGATTGACAAAGAGGGAAAACCTGTCTCCGTCTATTTCAAGGAGTCAAAGGAGGCCAACAAACTCATCGAGGAGTTTATGCTTCTCGCCAATCTCACCGTCGCCGAGTCGATCGGCAAAGTGCGCAACGGTAAGAAAGCCAAGAATTTCGTGTATCGTGTCCACGACAAACCCGACACCGAAAAAATCACCAATTTCTCGCAGATTGCCTCCCGCTTCGGATACAAAATAAATCCGGAAGGCACTGCCCGACAGGTAAATAAGAGCCTTAACCGTATGCTTAAGGACGTCAAGGGAAAAGGTGAGGAGAATATGCTTTCCATTCTTGCCATCCGCTCGATGGCTAAGGCTGTATATACTCCCGACAACGTGGGTCACTACGGTCTGGCGATGGACTATTACACTCACTTCACATCGCCCATACGCCGATATCCGGATATGATGGTGCATCGCCTTCTGGCTAAATATGCCGACGGAGGACGCAGCGCCGACAAACTCAAACTTGTCGAGGAGTGCAAGCACTCCAGCGACATGGAGCAACTTGCAGCCAATGCCGAGCGCGCTTCTATACGATACAAGCAGGTGGAATTCATGAAAGACCGCCTCGGAGAGATATACGAAGGCGTAATCTCCGGCGTCACGGAATGGGGCTTCTACGTAGAACTCGACGAGAATATGTGCGAGGGTCTCGTGCCCGTCCGCGACCTTAATGATGACTATTACGAGTTTGACGAGAAAAATTTCTGCCTCATAGGTCGTAATACCCATACACGCTATACTCTGGGCGACCGCGTGAAAGTACAGGTGGCTCGCGCCGATCTCGACCGCAAGCAACTCGACTTCGCGCTTATCTCCGACAAAGGCAACCCCAACAAGCCGCGCCGTGAGCGCAACAAGAGCCACGGCCGCAACGCCGCCAAACACTCCGGCAGACGTCACAAAAAATAATAATTTGAGACCCCTCGCAAAAAAAATTTGCGAAGGGGTCTTGATTTTCTAAAATATATCATTATCACTAACTTAAAATCTGCTCTATACATGAAGATATCTTCTCATTTCATACTTCCGGCGGCACTCTGCGCTGTCGCCACTACTATCTCTTTTGCCTCCTTCGCCTCCTCCTCGGATGAGGCTCCTGTATACGCTGTCACGCAGGCTTACCGCTGGCAAGGTGATACTCTATATCAGGATGAATTCAAAGCCTGGGCCGTCTCCCCTTACGAGATACAATCCACATACAGGGGACGTCCGGGATATTTCATGCCCGTAGAGCAGACCTGGCAGCGTAAAAACAACCTCGACGCCTATCCGGTATTCAAGACTGAAAATTCTCTTCTGCAGGCTGTCTACAATATGGCCCTCGACGAGATGGTCAATGCCGTGGAACCGGACACCACACTGCGCACCGGCAAGGAATGGGCCGGCGTATGGACTCGCGATGTCTCTTACTCCATAATCCTCTCAATGGCTGCCCTCCAGCCGGAGGCCTCCATGATAAGCCTTATGAAGAAGGTCAATCCCGAAGGACAGATCATACAGGACACCGGCAGCGGCGGCGCGTGGCCCATCTCTACCGACCGTATGATTTGGACCGTGGCGGCCTGGGAGATTTATAAAGTCACCGGCGACCGGGCTTGGCTCGAAAAGGTATTTCCCATCGTGGAGAGAAGTCTGGCTAAGGATGATGCCACTATCTATTCAGAGCGCGGACTCGTGAAGGGAGAAACATCATTTATCGACTGGCGCGAGCAGAGTTATCCACGGTGGATGCAGACTGCCGATATCTCACAGAGCGAGGCCATGGGCACCAACGTGCTCTATTGCGCAGCGCTCAAGGCTGCATCAGAAATGGCCGGCATACTCGGTGACAAAAAGGCCGAAAAGGCTTATCAGGAGAAGGCTGAGGTCTTGGCCGAGAATATTGAGGAGGTATTTGACGTGCCGGGTCAGGACTACTGGGGTATGTACACCTACGGTGTGGACAACAAGATACTCAATCCGCGCGCGGAGACTCTCGGAGAGTCGCTCGCCATTCTTTACGATGTGGCCTCACCGGAGCGTCAGCGCCGCATATCGCAGGGCAATCCGGTGACGCCCTACGGACCCGCTATTTTCTTCCCGCAGATATCCGATATACCCAACTATCACAACAACGCTCTGTGGCCGTTTGTAGCCTCATACTGGGCGCTTGCACAGGCTAAGGCAGGCAATGAGCAGGGTGTAGTGGAGGGTATAGGCTCTGTGGTACGCCCTGCCGCGCTTTTCGCTACGAACAAGGAGAATTTCAACCTTGACAACGGCGACTATTTCACCGAGCTCAATTCCTCAAATATGCTGTGGAGCCTGTCCGGAAATCTGGCGCTTACAAACCGTATCCTTTTCGGTATTAACTTCGAAAAGGATGGTCTGCGCATCGCTCCCTTCGTGCCAAAGGCTTTCGAGGGTGTCAATACGCTTGCTAATTTCCCCTATCGCGGAGGAAGACTCGATATTACCGTCGAGGGTTATGGCGCTAAAGTGGCCTCCCTTATTCTCGACGGAAAAGCACTCGACCCGACGGCGGTAATTCCCGCAAAGAAATTGAAAGGCAATCACACTATCATCGTAAAGATGGACAACGAGCCAATCCCGCAGATGGCAGTCAATCATACGGCCAACGTGAAAGCACCGCTCACCCCTATTGCATGGATAGAAAAGGCTGTCGATGGGGAGGGTGTATCTGAAGTGCTCCGCTGGAACCCGATAGAATATATCGCCGGATATAAGATACTCCGGAACGGTGAGGTTGTAGGAGAGACACGCGCTACATCATGGCCTCTCACAGAGCCGGGTGAATGGCAGGTAATCGGCATCAGCAGCGACGGAGTGGAATCATTTGCCTCACAGCCCCGCGACAACCGTCCTCTCATCGTGACGCAAGGTGTGGAGGAGATTACAGTCATGACATCACCGGAAATAAGCTATATGCCCTCTGAAGCATTAGAGGGATATACGGGCGCCGGTTTTCAGGAAGTCTCCCAAACGAGCGCTCCGGCAACCTTTGAGGTAGAGATCCCCGAAGATGGAGAATACACCGTCAGCGTGATATATGCCAACGGCAACGGACCGGTAAATACCGAAAATAAGGCCGCCATCCGTTCGCTGACAGTCGACGGCACAAAAGTCGGCACCATAGTGATGCCCACCCGAGGCGTAGCCAACTGGAACGACTGGGGTTCAAGCAACACGGTGCGCGTCCCGCTATCAGCCGGCAGACACACCATAACCCTCGTCTACGGCCCCGAAGACTCCAACATGAACCTCCACACCAACCACGCCCTAATCGACCGCCTAAACCTCCGCAAAGCCCGCTAACACCGGCATAACACACAACCATACATTAGCGCCACAATCCTTCTCCGAAAATACAGGGAAAGGGATTGTGGCGCTAATGAAATGAAACAGAATTAGACCCCATTCCCAAAAAATGGGGTCTTACTGTCTTAGAAATTTATATGCCGATAATTAGGAGAGGAGGGCTTCGGCGGCGGCGTAGTCGGGCTCGTGAGTGATTTCATCTACGAGTTGGGTGCCTTTTACTTTGCCGTCTTTGCCGATTACTACGACGGCGCGTGCATACAGGCCGCGGAAGGGACCTTCTGCTATCTCTACGCCGTAAGTCTTGCCGAAGTCAGAACGGAAACCGGATCCCGTCTTTACATTCTCTATTCCATTCACCGTACAGAAGCGTGTAGCGGCAAACGGTAAATCCATTGACACACAGACTACTACCGTGTCCGGATATTTCACCGCATCGGTATTGAAGCGGCGCACTGACGCTGCGCATACATCTGTGTCAAGACTCGGGAAAATATTGAGTACCACCTGTTTACCCTTCAAATCCTCAAGAGAAAAATCGCTTAAATCTTGCGCCGTAAGAGTAAATGCTGGCGCATCAGCACCTACAGCGGGCAAATTGCCCACCGTCTGAACGGGATTTCCCATAAATTTTGTTTCTGCCATAATTTTATCTTTTTGATTTTATAATTAATTACTGCTTATAATATTATAACTCAAAAAAGACAAAAAAGGTTGAATCGGCACGTACGCTGGCGCCACCTGCATCACGTATGGAAATGGGCGTAGAGGATTTGGGCTTTAGCGCGGCCGGCTACGGCAGTCAGGTCATCGAGCGAGGCCTCCTTGATGCGCTTTACGCTCTTGAAATGCTTCAGTAAAGCCGTGGCTGTCGCCGGGCCTATCCCCTTGATCGTATCCAGTTCGCTGCGCACCTGACCCTTGCTTCGGCGGTTGCGGTGATGAGTAATGCCAAACCGGTGGGCTTCGTCGCGCAGGGCTTGAATCACTCGCAGACTCGGACTCTTCTTGTCAATATACAGCGGATATGTGTCGCCCGGAAAATATATTTCCTCAAGTCGCTTGGCTATGCCCACAAGAGCCACCGTGCCCCTTATTCCCATCTCATCAAAGGCCTCTACGGCCGCGCTCAACTGACCCTTGCCGCCATCCACAACTACCAACTGAGGTAATTCCTCACCTTCGGCCATCATGCGGGTGTAACGGCGATGAAGCACCTCCTTCATCGATGCAAAATCATCCGGTCCTTCAACGGTCTTTATATTGAAATGACGATAGTCGCGCTTGGAGGGTTTGCCATTGCGAAACACGACACAACTCGCCACAGGATTGGTACCCTGAATATTCGAATTATCAAAACACTCTATATGCCGTGGCTGCACAGAGAGACGGAAGTCAGACTTCATCTGCTCCATCAGGCGCTCCACTCCCCGCTCCGGATCAAGCGCATCGGCCTGCTTCTCACGGTCGGTCATATACTGCCGCGCATTCTTCATGCCCACATCGAGAATTTTCAGTTTGTCGCCACGCTTAGGCACCACAAATTCCACTCCCGCAAATTCCACATCCGGCATAAAGGGCACTATCACACTCTTGAACTTGCGGTCAAACCTCCGGCTTATTTCCGAGATAGCCATCGAGAGAATTTCCTCCTGCGTTTCGGCCAACCGTCGCTTATATTCCAGATTGAGACTCTGCACGACGGCACCATTGTGCAGATGCATAAAGCAGACGTAAGCCGTGGAGGGATTTTCCACGTATGCGAAAACATCCACCTCTCCCCGCTCCGTTCTTGCGATTACAGATTTGCTGTTATATCGCTTGAGCACTTCATAGCGTTCTTTGACGCTCTGCGCCTCCTCAAACCGCAAATCCTCCGCGAGTGTATTCATTTCATTTTCGAGATGACGCTCTAACTCCACTGTTTCTCCCGACAATATCTGGCGCACCCTGCGTATCGTCTCTCCATATTGCTCCTCGCTGATATATCCCCGGCAGCATCCACCGCATTTGTGGATATGATAATCGAGACAAAGACGGTATTTACCGCGTGCTATACTTTGCGGGTCGAGCAAATGCCGGCAACTGCGCAGGGGATATATTTCACGGATAAGTTCGAGCACAACCCGTGCACTCTGCATATTGGCATATGGCCCGTAATATGTGCCGGGAATACTATTGTCTCGTGTCATGAAAACGCGAGGATAGGCCTCTTTTGTCACCACTATCCAGGGGTAGGATTTGTCATCTTTGAGCAGCACGTTATAACGAGGCTGATACTCTTTGATCATGGCATTCTCGAGGTGCAGCGCATCCTCTTCGGTAGCCACGACGATAAACCTCATATCGACGATATTTCTTACCAGAAGATTAGTGCGCGTCGCGTCATGATGACGGTTGAAGTAAGAGGAGACGCGGCGCTTCAGTCGTTTTGCTTTACCCACATAGATGACATGACCGTGCTTGTCGAGATACATATATACACCCGGCGAGTCGGGCAGGGCGAGTATTTTTTTGCGCAACTGTTCGCCCGGACGATTATTCATGATATCGTCACGGGTTCTGTCAGGGGTAATTTCTATACCGAACCCACCCTGCTCATCAATGGTGCGACCGACACCGGTCAGGATGTCGGTCGCTTTATCTATTTTTTCCGTATTCATCGGGATTAATACTTCAGCAGAGAAGTTATCTCGCAGTCGGCGGGAAGATTGTCACGTCCGTGCAGGTCGGTGAGTTCGACGATGAAATTGATATAGATTTTCTTCGGATTCATCGACTTTACAAGTTCGTAACAAGCATTCATAGTACCACCCGTAGCGAGCAGGTCATCGTGCAGCACTACAACATCATCCGGTGTAATCGAGTCGCTGTGCAGTTCGATAGTATCCACACCATACTCTTTGGCATACGCCTTTTTGATTGTCACCGACGGAAGTTTACCCGGTTTGCGAGCCGGCACAAAACCGCATCCTAATTCGTATGCGAGTATTGAACCACCGATGAAACCGCGACTTTCTATGCCGACAACCTTCGTTACACCCTTGTCACGATAGAGAGCAGCAAGTTCTTTGCTCATTAATTGCAGTGCCTCGCCATTCTTGATAAGCGTGGTGAGATCGCGAAACATTATACCCTTTGAAGGGAAGTCAGGCACGTCGCGAATTGTAAGTTTAAGATCTTCTAATGTCATAATAAATATTATTTAGATATTGTATTTTCCGTGAGAATTATATACGAAAATCTCCCGCTTAGGAATATTGTGGATTGTTCCACGTGGAACAATCATCCCATAATTCCCTGTCTTTTTGCCGTTTTTATCGGCCAAGCATTATTAAGAGGATGCTGATGTCTGCCGGTGAAACGCCGGGAATGCGTGACGCGGCACCAATCGTCGCAGGTCTTATCTTCGACAGCTTTTGACGAGACTCGGTAGAAAGACTTTTAATTGTGTCAAAGTCCATCCCTGCAGGAATTTTGACATTCTCAAGCCTTACGGCTTTATCGGCAAGCATCCTCTCGCGTGCGATATACCCTTCGTATTTCACCAATATCTCTGCAGCCTCAACCACCTCGTCCCTGATATCGGCATCTATGCCGGAGATATATTCTGACAAATTGCTGAAGAATTCCATCATATCGGGCAGGGTAATCTGAGGACGACGTAACAGTTCGATCATACGGACGCCTCCACTGAGCGGATCACTCCCCTTCCCGGCGAGCCATTCATTCACTTCTTTTGACATCGGTATTTTCGTTGCCTTCAGATATTCAATCAAGGCATCACGTTGCTCTTGCTTGCGAAGCATCGTCTGATAACGGTGCTCATCGGCGAGGCCTATCTCATAACCGAGAGGTGTGAGACGCATATCGGCATCATCCTGACGCAAAAGTATACGGTATTCTGCCCGAGAGGTAAACATGCGATAGGGTTCGTCAACACCCTTCGTCACCAAATCATCGATAAGCACTCCGATATAGGCCTGGTCACGACCGAGAATAAATGGAGGCTCGCCATGCAACGAACGAACCGCGTTTATGGCAGCCATCAATCCCTGAGCGGCGGCTTCTTCATAACCTGTCGTGCCATTGATCTGACCGGCAAAATAGAGACCTCCCACTCGCTTTGTCTGCAGGTCGTGGGTTAGTTGGGTAGGTGGAAAATAGTCATACTCTATGGCATATCCGGGACGATAGAAATGCACCTCACGAAGCGCCGGGATTTGACGCAAGGAGGCAAGTTGCACCTTCCAGGGCATACTGCTCGAAAAACCGTTGATGTAATATTCTGAGGTATTCTCACCCTCGGGCTCGAGAAAGAGTTGATGACTCTCCTTGTCTGCAAAGGTCGTTATTTTTGTCTCTATCGAAGGACAATAACGGGGACCGACACTCTGTATCTGACCGTTGTAAAGGGGAGAGTCTGCAAGGTTGTCGCGTAATATTTTATGACTCTCGGCATTGGTGTGAGTGATGTAACAGGGACGCGATTTCAAGCGGCGCTTCACCTCCGGAAGGAAAGAGAATTTATGATGGTCCCGTCTTTCCGGAGTCACTGCCTTCGGACCTTCGGGGATAATCTCATCATCGCCGCATTGCATCTCACAGAGAGAAAAATCTATCGTCTTGCCGTCAATGCGCGCGGGTGTGCCGGTCTTCATCCTGCCGGTCTCAAAACCAATAGAGCGCAGTTGCTCAGTCAGACCGAGGCTGGCAGGTTCGGAAATGCGTCCTCCGGGTATCTGCGTCTTGCCGAAATGCATCAGACCACCGAGAAATGTACCGTTGGTAAGGATGACACGCGACGCCTTAAACTCATAACCGAGGGCAGTACGTACACCTTCCACTTCGGTATTATCTCCATTTAGAATAAGTGATGTCACCATATCCTGAAAGAGATAGAGACCGGGGGTGGACTCGAGTATCGAGCGCCATTTTTCGCCGAACAATACACGGTCACTCTGCACTCGTGGAGACCATACAGCCGGACCTTTAGAGCGGTTTAGCATCCGAAACTGGATGGCAGTCTCATCGGCCACAATACCCATGCGACCACCCAGTGCGTCTATTTCCCGCACTATCTGACCTTTGGCAATACCGCCAACTGCAGGATTACACGACATCTGTGCCACACGGTTAAGGTCAGCAGTAATCAATAGAGTGACAGCACCGAGACGTGCGCAGGCGACAGCCGCCTCACATCCGGCATGTCCGGCTCCTACCACTATGACATCGTAATCAAATCGCATAAGTCGGCAAATTATTCAGAGTGTTATATATGACTTTTCTTACAAAAGAAATTAGAGCCCAATGAGATCAAGTGCTTTATTTTCAGCGGCTTCCATTTGCTCGCGCTCCCCGGGCCCCTTATCATGAAGTCCGCAGAGATGCAATACGCCATGCGCTATAACGCGGTGTAACTCACGCTGATACGGCTCATTCAAATCTTCTGCGTTGGAGCGTACAGTATCAAGCGAGATAAGTATATCGCCATTTATCACATCCCCTTCTGTATAGTCAAAGGTGATGATATCGGTATAATAGTCATGATTGAGAAACTGACGGTTGCAATCGAGTATCTGCTCATCGCCGGTAAAGCGATAGCATATTTCGCCAATCGTGTAGCCGTAAGAGGCTGCCACCTTTTCAAGCCACTTGGCAGTAGACGTCTCATTGATGTCCGGCATTTCGACACCGTCAGTCTGAAATTCAATCATAATAATATTATTATAACGATACAATTATAAAGACATAAATTATCACCAAGACATGTCATAGCAAATCTGACATGTCATGGGTGTGATATTGTGACACAAAAATAATAAAAAGAGGTGTAAATTGCAAAAAGCGCATTATTTTACTGATTTTTTACTTATCCGGAATAAAAATCGACAACGTAGATAAAGTTCACAATATTCTGTGTAACTGCAATTTATATCAATTAATCCTAATTTATAACGGCACGAGAATGGAATATTCAGAACACTTCGACTGTACTTCAAGCATATTTTTTGGTTTGAAAGAGAAAATTTGAGTGAAAATTTGGTTGTCAATAAGTATTTTGTAAAAAAAATATAAAATGGGAATTTACAATTGCAAACTATGAGACTTTTTCACTAACTTTGGGATTTATTAGAGGAGAGGTAAAAATTTACACATTTCTGATGTCTATGAGTGACAATTCCAACGTCTATCATATCCCTGCCTTACTACGCGAAAGTATCGAGGGATTAAATATCCGTCCCGGCGGTATATATGCTGATGCCACCTTCGGAGGAGGCGGTCATTCGCGGGCCATTCTTGCAGAATTAGGTCCGGAGGGCAAACTCTACGGCTTTGACCAAGACACCGACACACTCGCAAATGTGCCGGATGATAACCGGTTTACTTTTGTGCTGTCCAACTTCAGATTTATGTCCAACTTCATGCGCTATCATGACGTGGAGAAATTTGACGGCATTATTGCCGACCTCGGTGTCTCCTTCCATCACTTTGACGACGCTTCACGCGGCTTCTCCTTCCGCGAAGACGCACCGCTGGATATGCGCATGAATCAACGCGCCCCCCGCTCAGCAAGGGAGGTTATCAACGAATCATCGTCCGAACGCCTCACAGAGATTTTCCGCCTGTATACCGATCTGAAGAATGTACGCGGCATAGTGGCGGACATCATCAAGGCACGCGACCTCTCCCCTATCACAACTACCGCGCAACTTACCGATGCAGTCACTCCGGCTCTAAATCCCCGGAACGTGAAGAAAGAGTTGGCGCAGGTATTTCAGGCTCTGCGTATCACTGTCAACGGCGAGATGGAGGCCTTAGAGCAATTCCTCCTCTCCACACCCTCCATGCTCCGTGAGGGTGGACGACTGGCTGTGCTCACCTATCATTCGATAGAAGACCGAATGGTGAAAAACTTCATGCGCACGGGCAATATAGCCGGCGAAGAGGAAAAGGACTTCTTCGGAGTGGCCAAGTCTCCGTGGAAACTCATCACCCGCACACCCATTGTGGCCGATGCGGAGGAAGTGGAGCGCAATCCTCGGGCGCGCAGTGCCAAGTTGCGTATCGCTCAATTAAAATAATCATGACAAGATGAAATAATCATGGCAAAGGGGAAAAATAAAGAGAAAAAGAAGACCTCATCAACGTGGGTAAGCGACCTCCGATACGGTCGGTATGTCTCCCTGGAATTCTTCCGGCATAACGCCTGGCTTGTGGTGGCTATGCTCGTGGCCGTCATCTCACTCATAGGACTGCGATATAAGACAAAGACAAAAATGCAGGAGATAAAGACGCTCACCAAGCAACTCAAACAATCAGAGTCGGCCAAACTGCAGGAAAAAGCAGCCTATATGACGCTGATACGCGAGACTGAGATGAAGCGCCTCGTCAATGAGAAAGGACTCGGGCTCACCTTCCAGGAGCAACCCCCTTACGAAGTAGAAAAATACAAAGAATAACCGAAGAAAATGACAGCGGCAAAGAAAAAAAAGAAAAACAATAAGGCACAGGTGGTATTTCGATACGGCCTGGTGACCATCGCATTTATAGTCTTCGGTCTCTTCGTGGTGGGCAAACTCTTCAAAACAACAGTAATCGAGGCTGACGCTTGGAATGAGCGTGCGCGTAAAGACTTCTCCCGTATAGACACTCTGAGTCCGGAGCGTGGCGATATTCTCGCCGACAACGGCAATATCCTGGCCTGCAATCTCAAGGTGTACGACATCAAGGTAGACCTCCGACACAATAAAATAATAGGCAAGCGCATCCCCTGGGCTTCCATCGACTCCTTGGCCGACTCGCTCGACTTCTATTTTCCGCGCGTACGAAATCTCACCGAACTGCCGCGCGACTCTTTCAATAAATATTCATGGCATACACGTCTGAAAGCCGAATTTGAGCGACCGGACGATAAGCGCAAACGTGCCTTGGTGCTCGTCAAAAAAGGCACCGTAGAAGACTTCGAACAGATAGCCGCATGGCCATATTTCAAGCAGTTTAAGGGTAAGGGATTCCGACATCCGCTATACAAGGAGGAGCGCAACGTGCGCATATATCCCTTCGGCCGCATGGCCTATCGCTCCATCGGACGCGTCAATGAGAACGATAAAGGGGAGATACACGGCTATTCCGGACTGGAAAACGACCTTGACTTCCTGCTATACGGCAAAGAGGGTTACGCTAAGAAGGTGACTCTCACCAGCGGCATCGCCAACTGGGTGACGCAACCCACCCAACGAGGCTATAACATCCAGACCACCATCAATATAGACCTTCAGGACATGCTCGAAGAGCAACTCCACAACATCTGTGAGGAGTCAAATGCCGAATGGGGCACTGCTATATTGATGGAGGTAGCCACCGGTGAGATTAAGGCCATAGCCAACCTTCAGAAAATCGACGACCATTACGGCGAGGCTCTCAACAGGGCGGTGCGCGGATTCGAGCCCGGCTCTGTCATGAAGCCCATATCACTGATGATCGCCTTTGAAGACGGACTGGTGAAATCGGTCAACGACGGCATCGACTGCTCCCCTTTCCAGCGCACTACTGACCCGCATGCTCCCTCTTACAAGACCATGAAACAGGTCATAGAGATGTCGTCAAACACCGGCATTGCACGCGTCATATTCCGAAAATACGCCCAAGACCCTTCCAAATATTACGACCGCCTGGCCTCAATAGGATTTTTTGACACAATACATTCCGGAATTGCCGGTGAAGAGATACCCCACGTGCGCAAACTCCTCCCTACAGACGGTCGCGGCAACAATATCACCATGACAGCACGTCATCTTGACCTGGCGCGTCAGGCCTACGGCTATAATACCACCGTACCGCCCATCTATACCCTCGCCATCTACAATGCCATAGCAAATGGCGGCAAATTCGTGCGCCCGCATGTAATGAAGCGCCTGATTGGCGAGAATATGGACTCCTTGCTGCCCATCACCTATGTGCGCGACAGAATATGCTCGGAGGAAACAGCCGAAAAGGTGCGCATCTGCCTCAAAGAACCCGTCTGGGGTGAGCATGGCACGGCCCGCGCCGTTCGCGACGACCGCGTAATGATAGCCGGCAAAACCGGCACGGCTTACCCCGTCATGGAACACGGCGGTGGATACGACAAGAGCAAACGCAGATACGCGTTCGCAGGCTTCTTCCCATATGAAAACCCCAAATATTCATGCATGGCCCTGATATTGGCGCCGAGCGGCACGAGCGCAAACCGCACCTCCGGACAGGTGGTGAAGAATATGGCGCTAAAGATGTATGCCCGCGGTATGCTCGACAATGTGTCGACATTCACAGACAACCGCTCTGACAACACTCCGCTGCTTTCAGCCAGCGTCAATATTGAGAATCAGAAGACCTCATCGGCTGCCAACGTCGGTAAGGCACGCATAATAAAGACAGAGCAACCTACTGCTGCCGAGCAACTGAATGCCGTGCCCAACGTCTGCGGCTATGACGCGCCGTCGGCTGTCAAGATTCTTGAGCGCCACGGACTTAACGTGAAACTTCACGGCGCCGGAAGGGTAGTGGCTCAAAGCCGCGCACCCGGCACTGCCATTCGCAAAGGGTCGGAAATTGTGCTGACGCTTAGGATTTAGGATTTAGAGTTTGGGAATTAAGGATGCCGGAAGGCTTTTAGATAGAAAACTAAACATAATTGAGATATGACCATCAAGCTGCAGCGTCTTATAGACGTCGTCCAACCGCTGGAAGTGATTGGCGAAACAAACCGCAATATAACCTCCGTGGAGAGTGACTCCCGAAAGGTGGAGAAAGACGGCCTTTTCGTAGCCGTGCGTGGCGTCACCACCGACGGCCATAAATACATCCCCGTAGTGGCCTCCACTCACGTGGCAGCCATCGTATGCGAGGAACTCCCCGCCACTCTCGAGCGGGGCATCACATATATCCGCGTGGCCAACTCTGCCATTGCCCTCGGACTGATAGCCTCCGAATGGTACGGCCGTCCGTCCGAGAAACTTAAACTCGTGGGCGTAACCGGCACCAACGGCAAGACCACCACAGCCACAATGCTTTATGAGATGGCACGTATGTTGGGATATAAGGCCGGACTGCTCTCCACAGTCTGCAATTATATCGACGCGCGAATGGTGCCCTCCACTCACACCACTCCCGACCCTCTCTCGCTCAACAGCCTCCTTGCCGAGATGGTGGAGGCCGGCTGCGACTACGCTTTCATGGAGGTATCCTCACACGCCGCGGCTCAACACCGTATCGCCGGACTCCACTACACCGGAGGTGTCTTCTCCAATCTGACGCGCGACCACCTCGACTATCATAAGACCGTAGACAACTATATGAAGGCTAAGAAGTCGTTTTTCGACATGCTTCCCCCGACGGCATTCGCCCTTGTCAATGCCGACGACAAGGCCGGCGCCATCATGCTTCAGAATACAAAGGCGCGCAAATTCACCTACTCCCTGCGTACAGATGCTGACTTCCGCGGACGCATCGTGGAGACACGCCTTGACGGTACACTCCTGATGCTCAACGGCAAAGAGGTAGAGGTGAGATTTTCCGGTCGATTCAATGCCTACAACCTTACAGCCGTCTACGGCGCTTCGATACTCACCGGCTTCAACCCTGAGGAGGTGCTCATCAATATGAGCCGTCTCGTGCCCGTGGCCGGACGCTTCCAGACATTTAAGGATGACAGGGGAGTAGTGGCCATCATCGACTATGCCCACACTCCCGACGCGCTTATCAACGTGCTTGACACCATACGCGACATCGTGGGAGCAAAGGGCTTTATCACCACTGTCGTGGGTTGCGGCGGCAATCGCGACCACGGCAAACGTCCCCTCATGGCCAAGGAGAGCGCACTGCGCAGCGACCGCCTGATCATCACCTCCGACAATCCCCGCGATGAAGAGCCCTCGGCAATTATCGAAGAGATGCTCACCGGCCTCTCCCCGGAAGCTAATGCCAAGACGCTCTCTATCACCGACCGACGCGAGGCTATCCGCACCGCCATACGCACGGCCCAACCCGGCTCTGTAGTGCTCATCGCCGGTAAAGGACATGAGACATATCAGGAAATCAAAGGAGTGAAACATCACTTCGACGACAAAGAGGAGGTGCTTGCCGCCGGCAATTTCATCATCTGAGCGTAACCCGGCTATCCAAAGAGCGACCATACAAAAAGAGCGACCATACAAGAAATAAGTCTGACACTAAAGAACAACCACTGTGTTTTACTCTATATTTCAGCAATATCTGGAGTCGACCAATTTACCCGGCCGACATCTGATGGACTTCATCACATTCCGCGCGGGCATCACGTTTGCGCTGGCAATGATCATAGCATTATGGCTCGGTGGGCCGGTGATACGCCGGCTGCAAAGAATGCAGATAGGCGAGGAGATACGCGACCTCGGCCTGGAGGGACAGATGGCCAAACGCGGCACTCCCACCATGGGTGGTGTCATCATCATCTTCTCCATACTCCTCCCCTGCCTCCTGATAGGCAATCTCTCCAACATCTATCTCTGCCTGATGCTGCTATCCACTATCTGGATGGGCACAATAGGCTTTCTTGACGATTTCCGCAAACTCAAATATCACAATAAAGATGGTCTTGCCGGCAAATACAAGGTGACCGGACAGGTAGGTCTCGGCCTCTTCATCGGCATCACCATGTGGCTAAGCCCGGATATCGTGATGGATAACGGCCTGAAAGTACCGCAGACCACTCTCCCCTTTATCAAAAATCATAACTTCAATTATGAATGGCTGACATCCTGGATCAGCGACCCCACGGTAGCCCAGACGCTCGGATGGCTTGTCTTTGTGGCTGTGGTAATCTTCGTGGTGACGGCGGTGAGCAACGGCGCCAACCTTACAGACGGACTTGACGGACTTTGTGCCGGCACGTCGGCCATCATAGGCGTGGCGCTGCTGATCATGGCATACCTCGGCAGTAACATCATCTATGCCGGATATCTTGACATTATGATCATACCGGGCAGCGAAGAACTCGTAGTGTATGCCGCTGCATTTATCGGCGCGCTCGTAGGCTTCCTATGGTATAATGCCTTCCCGGCTCAGGTATTCATGGGTGACACCGGCTCACTGACACTCGGCGGTATCATAGCCGTCTTCGCCATACTGATACGCAAGGAATTGCTTATACCGCTGCTCTGCCTGATCTTCTTTATCGAAGACCTCTCAGTGGTGATGCAGGTGGCCTACTTCAAGTACACCCGCAAACGCACCGGCACCGGCAGCCGCATCTTCAAGATGACCCCCTTGCATCATCATTTCCAGAAAGCCGGCAATCCGGAGATCAAGGCACTTTGCAATTTCCCGAGACGTCCCATTCCGGAGTCTAAGATTGTGACTCGCTTCTGGATAGTAGGCATCCTGCTGGCTGTCTTTACTTTCGTAACATTAAAACTACGTTGACAAAATGAAAAAACTCGTGATACTCGGTGCCGGAGAGTCCGGCGTTGGTGCAGCCATATTAGGACTTGCAAAAGATATGGAGGTATGGGTAAGCGACGCCGGCAATATCCCGGAACGTCATCTCGCCACGCTTCTCGAGCGTAACATACCTCACGAACAGGGCGCCCACACCGAGGAGCGCATCCTTGATGCCGATATTGTGGTGAAAAGTCCCGGCATATCACCCACAGCGCCCATCGTGCGCAAGTGTGTGGAGCGTGGCATACCGGTGGTGAGCGAAATAGAATTTGCAGGAATGTTTACCGATGCCAAGATGATATGCATCACCGGCTCCAACGGTAAGACTACCACCACCATGCTCACCTATCATATCTTGAAGAAGGCGGGTCTCGACGTGGGTCTGGCCGGAAATGTCGGCTTCAGCCTGGCGCGTCAGGTGGCCGAAGACCCTCACCCCTATTACGTCATCGAACTCTCAAGTTTTCAACTTGAAAACATGTATCGCTTCCGCGCAAATATCGCCATCATCCTCAATATCACTCCCGACCACATGGATCGCTACGACCATAAGATGGAGAATTACACGGCAGCGAAATTCCGCATCCTCCAAAATCAGACGAAAGATGACTATTTCATCTACTGGATGGATGATCCTATTATCGCCGAGCAGGTAAAGCATGTGCAGACAGAGGCTATGCATCTTCCCTTTGCCGACCATCCCGTAGAGGGCGCTGCAGCATGGGTGGAAGAGGGTATCGTGCATTACGCCATGCCCGGGGATGTCTGGGAGATACCCTGCGACAGAATTTCCCTTCCCGGCCTGCACAACCTCTACAACTCGATGGCTGCCGGACTCTCAGCCACAGCACTCGATATCAACGATGACGTAATACGCGCAGCCCTCGAAGATTTTGAGGCCGTGGAACATCGCTTGGAATTCGTGGCTGAAGTGGATGGAGTGAGATATGTCAACGACTCTAAAGCCACCAACGTCAATTCCACTTGGTATGCCCTCGAAAGCATGACCACACCGGTGGTGCTCATACTCGGTGGCAAGGATAAAGGCAACGACTACAGCGAAATTCTGCCGCTTGTCAAGGAGAAGGTAAAGGCTATAATCTGCATGGGCGTGGATAATACCAAACTGCTTGATTACTTCGGAGATACAGTAGCCCGCATCGTAGACACCCATTCGCTCGCCGACGCTGTGGCTGCATGTGCCGAATGTGCTTCGGAGGGCGACACAGTGCTCCTCTCCCCTTGCTGCGCAAGTTTCGACCTCTTCAGTTCATACGAAGACCGCGGACGCCAATTCAAGGACGCCGTCCGCGCACTCAAGAATAAATAATCGCACTTATCGCGATATCTCCCTTTACATTTGAAATGACAGAACACATTTAAATGATTGAATTAAAGGAAACAATAGACGGCAAGCCTATAGATGAAGCGCAAGCAGAGAGCAAAGGCCGCGACCCACAGAAGCAGTCGCCGGCCAAGCATCGCCTTGTGGCTCAGAATCCCCCGGACAAATACATCTGGGGCATCTATTTAGCGCTGCTTATCATATCAATAATCGAACTCTTTTCCGCCTCCTCGACGGAAATTCAGGGCGCCAATGTCTACGGTCCCCTCATCCGCCATGCCATCTTCTTAGCCATCGGTCTGGCCTTAGTATTGTGGCTGCAGAACATACCCTACACGATATTCAACAAATGGGCATGGCCACTGGCGATATTCTCGGTGGGATTGCTGCTGCTTTCGATGGTGGCGGGTGTCAATATCAACGGCGCGCAGCGCGCCATCCGCATCGCGGGCTTCACTATCCAGCCGCCGGAAATCATCAAACTGACGGCTGTCATCCTCCTTGCCAAAATACTGGGACAAAACCAGAAGGTGGGAGGTATCACCACAAAGGGTGTGATTTATTCGGCGGCCATCGTGCTCGTGCTCTCCGGACTGCTCTGGGTCAACGGCCTCACCAATATGATACTTATGATGTGTGTCAGTGTCTCGCTGATTATCATCGGCGGTATCGAATGGCGCAAACTTCTCATGGTATTCGTAGTGTACGGCATAGCCGGCGGCGCACTTTTCATCATCAAATATGCCGCGCCTGAGTCGACGGAATATGACCGTGTAGGAGGTACGGAGGTTGTGGTAAGCACCTCAGGAGCCGGACGTCAGGAGACACATAAGGAGCGCATAGCCCGCTTTTTCAGAGGCGTCTCTCCAACAGATACCATCAACGACACCAACCGTCAGGTAATCTTCGCCAATCTTGCGCAAGCCAACGGTGGCGTGATAGGCCAGGGTCCCGGCAATTCGCGTGAAAGTGCCCGTCTGCCGCTCGCCTTTTCCGACTATATTTACTCCATCGTAGTGGAGGATATGGGCTTCGTAGGCGGCACAGCCTTGCTGTTGCTCTATCTTTTCCTTGTAGCCCGGGCGGGTGTGATAGGCTACCGCTGCTCGCGGGCCTTCCCGGCTTTCCTCATTATGGGCTGCGCCGTGCTGATCGTCTTCCAGGCGCTTGTCCACATGGCGATTGTCACAGGTCTCTTCCCCGTATCCGGACAGCCTCTCCCCTTCATCTCCAAAGGTGGAACTTCGATTATAATAATGTCGGTTGCAATCGGCATCATGCTCTCAGTGAGCCGCTTTGCCGTCACCTCCGGCGATAAGAAAGCAATTAAGGCCGAGACGGATAAACTTCCCGACGAACTTAAGGCCATCAATATATCTCACGAAAAATGAAAAAACCACGAATACTGATATCGGGCGGTGGCACCGGAGGCCATATCTTCCCGGCACTCTCTATTGCCAACGCACTGCGTGAACGTCTCAATGCCGAAATACTCTTCGTAGGCGCTGAAAACCGTATGGAGATGGAGCGTGTACCCAATGCGGGCTACGAAATCATCGGGCTGCCGGTGGCCGGATTTGACCGCAAAAACCTGCTGCGCAATATCTCCGTGCTCATGAAATTGCGTCGCAGCATCAGCATGGCCCGCAAGATCATTCGCGACTTCAAGCCCGACCTGGCAATAGGCGTTGGCGGCTATGCGTCCGGACCCACACTTAAGGCAGCCCAGAGATACGGCATACCCACTCTGCTCCAGGAGCAGAATTCATATGCCGGCGTCACCAACAAACTACTGGCTCGCCGGGCGAAATCCATCTGCGTGGCTTACGACGGCATGGAACGCTTCTTCCCCGCCGACCGTATCGTGAAGACCGGCAATCCGGTGCGCAAAGACCTCCTTGATGCCGACCTCTCCACTGAGAAGGCTCGCGAACGGTTTGGTCTTGACCCGCAACTGCCGGTAGTGCTCGTGGTGGGAGGCTCCCTCGGCTCCCTGACCCTCAACGAAAGCATGGAAAAGGGGCTTAAAAGGCTCACAGAGGCCGGATATCAGGTGATATGGCAGACAGGTAAGTATTTCACCAAAGAACGCGGCTTAGCGGCCGCAAAAGGCCTTAAAGGGGTCGTCGTGACGCAATTCGTCACTGATATGGCCGCTGCATACCGCGCAGCAACCCTCGTCGTGTCGCGCGCCGGAGCCGGATCAATCAGCGAACTCGAACTCCTCGGCAAACCGTGTATACTTGTCCCATCTCCGAATGTGGCCGAAGATCATCAGACAAAAAACGCCATGGCGCTCGTAAACGAAGGGGCTGCCGTGCTCGTACCCGATAAAGAGGCCCGCGAGACACTCACCGACACTATTCTCCGCCTGATGGCCGAGCCCGACAAACTCAGGCAAATGAGCGAAAACATACGCAAATTAGGCCTCCCCGAGTCAGATAAACGCATCGTGGATGAAGTCATCAAAATCCTGGCAAAACAACAATAACAATTGTCACTTTGACATCTTGACATCCTGACATTTTGACACATTGACATTTTGACACCTTGACCCGAAATCAAAAGAAATCATGCATAAGAACATATACTTCGTAGGCGCCGGCGGCATAGGCATGGCCAACCTGGTGAGATACTGCCTGAGCAAAGGCATGAACGTAGCGGGATACGACCGCACCTCTACCCCGCTGACCGACGCTCTCCGCAGCGAGGGAGCCGAGATTATCTTCGAAGATGACCCGGGATTGATACCCCTCCCCTTTCGCGACCCGGCCACTACCCTCGTGGTCTACACGCCGGCCGTCGGAGATGACAATGCCATCCTGTCAATGTTCCGCCGCGAAGGCTTCGAGATAATAAAACGCGCCAGACTGTTGGGCATGCTCACAGCAGGCGGACGCGCCATCTGCGTGGCGGGAAGCCACGGCAAGACCACTACATCCTCCATGATAGCCAACATTCTGCGGCTTACAGATAGCGGATGCAACGCATTTCTTGGAGGCATACTCCGCAATCTCAACACCAACCTGCTGCTCTCCCAAAAGAGCGATATCTCCGTAGTGGAGGCCGACGAATACGACCGTTCTTTCCACCACCTCTCCCCTTACATCGCCGTGGTCACATCCACTGACCCTGACCATCTCGACATCTACGGTGATGAAGAGCATTATCTTGAGGCTTTCTCTATCTTCACCTCGCTGATAAAGCCTCACGGCTATCTTATCATGCACACGGGCTTGAAGATGAATCCGGCCTGCGCTCCGTCTGCCAAAGTCTTCACATATTCCGGCGGCACTGAGGGCGACTTTCATGCCGAAGATATCCGCTACGGCGACGGAAGCATCAGTTTTACGCTGATAGGTCCGGACGGCCTGCGGATAGAAAACCTGAGCCCGGGTGTGCCGGTGGAAATCAATGTGGACAATGCCGTGGCGGCGGCTGCAGCTGCGTGGCTCGCCGGCGCTGCAGAGAGCGAAATACGCGAAGGTCTCGGCTCTTTCATGGGCGCCAAACGCCGCTTCGAGATATACATGCGGAAGCCAATAGTGCTCATCGATGACTATGCACATAGTCCCAACGAGGTCAAGGCCTCGATACAGAGCGTGCGCAAACTCTTTCCCGGCAAGCGACTGAGCGTCATCTTCCAGCCGCATCTCTACACACGCACGCGCGACTTCGCGCCGGAATTTGCCGAGGCACTCTCCGCGGCCGATGAGGTGATCATGCCGGAAATATATCCCGCTCGCGAACTCCCCATCGAGGGAGTGACATCCCAACTGATACTCAACGCAGTCACATCACCGAGCAAGCGATATTGTCCGCAAAAAGATTTGGTGAATCTTATAAAAAATAGTAACTTTGAGATTTTAATGACTCTTGGAGCCGCAGATATAGACAAAATCCTCCCGGATGTTGTCAGTCTGTTTGCATCCGGAGGTGAGTGAGAGTCTCTTGTCAAGCATAGCAGGAAGAGCGTATGAAGAGCGTATGGAAATGGCTTATACTGATAGTGCTGCTGGCCTATATCGTGTCAATGACCGTATGGGCCAACGCAGAGGCTGACAAGCATAAGTGTCGCGGCATCAGCGTCTCCATCACCGGCAACGGCATCAACGACTCTATCACCACCTCTGCCGTGCTCGACCTTCTGAGGCAATACCCGGAAAAGATAGTGGGCGTGCCGGCCACACGTGTCAACACCCTCGGTGTGGAAAATTATATCATGGGTCTCAACAACTTTGAGGATGTGCGCTGTCACATCACCTCGCGCGGCTATCTTGCCGTGGAAATACAGCCTATGATACCGGAGATACGCGTCTTTGACGGCGATGAGTCATATTATGTGAATAAAGACGGCAAGCACATCAGGTCCAACCAGGCCTTCTTTATGGACGTGCCGGTGGTGAGCGGCGACTTCAGTCGCAACGGCCTCTCCCCCAAAGATGTATTGCCGGTGGTGAGATTCGTGCAGCGCGACAGCGTGCTTCACAATCTGATCACAATGTATGTGGTCAAGGATAAGGACGATATCCTGCTCGTGCCCCGCTTTACGGGACACGTCATCAATTTCGGCGACACTTCACGCCTGCAGGAGAAACGCACCGCCATCCTTACCGCCTACCGCAATATACTCCCGTATCGCGGGTGGGAGACTTACGACACAATCTCGGTCAAATTCAAAGGCCAGATAGTGGCGTCACGCCGCGACAAACGGCCTCTGTATCCGTTTGAAAACATTATCGAAGAGGAGGATCCGGAAGAGAGTTCTCTGCCCGATGACCCCAATCCTCAACATCAGTCGCCTGCCGGCAGCAACACCGAAGGATGACGCCGAAAAGATAACTGAAAAAGAGCGCAATAACAAGACCTCAATAAATGAGCATGAGCGAAGACAGATATGTAGCTGCACTGGAGATTAGCAGCAGTAAGGTGATAGGAGTCGTAGGCCGTACGCGCGGCGACGGCACAGTCGACATCATTGCCGTCGAGCAAGAGAAGCATGTCGAAGTGGTAAAAGGGGGACTCATCCAGAATCTGGAGGAGACCTATCAACGCATAGCGCGTATCATTGACAAGTTGGAACGCAAACCCTCGGTATCTCCGCGCACCATCACAAGCGTGTTTGTAGGTCTGTCAGGACGATCCATAAAGGGCATCAACACTAAGGTGACTCTCAATCTGCCCGATGATACCGAGATTACAGAAGATATAATAGAGCGCCTGACCGATGACGCCTTCAATACCGCCATCGACTCTTCGCTTGAAGTGGTAGACGTCGTGCCACGGTCATATAAAGTCGGCTCACTCGAAACCCTCTCTCCCAAAGGAGCCGTGGGCAATCGTATCGAGGCCTCATTCGATATCATTGTGTGTCGACCCGAACTGAAACGCAATATCATCCGCGTGGTGCACGACAAACTAAATATCGAGGTGGCAGGCTTTGTAGTCACCGCCCTGGCCACGAGCCATCTCGTGCTCACCTCAGATGAAAAACGTCTGGGCAGCATGCTCGTGGACTTCGGAGCAGAGACCACTACAGTCACTATATACAAGAACGGAGCGCTGCAGTATTTCGCCACCATCCCTATGGGGAGCCGCAACATCACCCGCGACCTCACCACCCTCTCCCTGCTCGAAGAGCGCGCCGAGGAGATAAAGCGCTCTTCCGGAAATGCCATCGCTCCCGACACTCCCTCCACACTCAACGTCGGAGGCGTGAAGATGTCGGATGTCTCCAATCTGATAGTAGCCCGCACTGAGGAGATTGTGGCCAACGTCATCGAACAGATACACTATGCCGGACTTAAGGAGAAGGACCTTCCCGGCGGCATCGTCTGCATAGGCGGCGGCTCCAAACTAAATGGTCTCACCGATCTGCTCAACATGCAGACCGGACTGAACGCCAAAATCGGACGTCTCCCCTCTTACGTGCATCTCGACGACGCCAAAGCACCCAGCACGGAGATTGCCGAGGTGGCCAGCGTGCTATACGAAGGAGCCACACTCACTGACGAACAGTGTCTCGAACTCCCCGGCAAACCGGAACTCCCTGTCAACGGTGAGGCGCCCGAACATCCCGCCGGCGATGACGAGGGAAGAGAGATTCCCACTAAAAAGTCCGGTCCCTCAATGATGGACAAACTCAAAAGCAAAATCGCCAGCATATTTACCCCCAATGACGAGGATGACTCCGGTCTGCTCGATGACTGACCGCCGGACGTAAATGCTGACTCACATATAATTCAGAAAACATTACACTCTACATAACTCTCTACTTAACAAACTCAATCAGCCAATGGACGAGAATTCAATACTCGACTTCATAGACGAAGGAAAAGAGACCCCGATCGCGGATGCCTCTCAATTCGACGGAGACTCCAACAATGATATCATCAAGGTGATAGGCGTAGGCGGCGGCGGTGGCAACGCTGTCGACTACATGTACACTCAACAGATACCGAACATCAACTACGTGGTGCTCAACACTGACTTTCAGGCTCTGAAGCGCAGCAAGGTGCCCAACAAACTAATCTTGGGACAGTCGGTGACTAAAGGCCGCGGAGCCGGCAACAAGCCGGAGATAGGCCGCGAATGTGCCGAGGCCTCCGCCGATGAGATACGCAAACTCTTCGACGACCAGACGGAGATGGTATTCATCACAGCCGGAATGGGCGGCGGCACGGGCACAGGCGCCGGTCCGGTCGTGGCACGTCTTGCCCGCGAAGCAGGTCTGCTCACCATCGGCATCGTCACCATCCCCTTCATGTTTGAAGGCAAGAGCAAAATCCTCAAGGCGCTGAAGGGCGCTGAGGAGATGGCCGAACATGTCGATGCCCTGCTGATGATCAATAACGAAAACCTTATCGAACTCTATAAGGATTTCTCCCTTTTCAACGCATTTGAGAAGGCGGATGACACGCTGGCAAATGCAGCCCGCTCCATCTCTGAAATCATCAACCAGGAGTGTTACATCAACGTCGACTTCCAAGACGTCAAAACCACTCTTAAAGACAGCGGTACGGCCATTATCTCCACGGCTTACGGCGAGGGCGAACGACGCATCTCCAAAGCCATCAACAATGCGCTGCACTCTCCGCTGCTCAAACGACATGACATCAACACGTCACAGCGTCTGCTCTTCAAGGTGGTATGCTCTAAAGACAGCGAAAACGCTCTGCGCGCCGAAGAAATAAATGAAATTAAACAGTTTACCAACAATCTTCCCTCCACAATCGACGTCAAATGGGGTATCGCCGACGACCCGACAATGGGCGATAAGGTAAAGATTACCATCCTTGCATCGGGCTTTGACGTCACCGTGCGTGAAGACCAGGGCAATAAGGTGGTGTTCGACTCCGGCGATGCCGAACGCAAGAAAGAGAAGGAGCGCATAGACTCGGAAGCAAAAGCAAAAATTGCAGATGTCTACGGGCATGAAAAATTGGTGGAACAGATACAGGCAAATGCCAAGCAGAAATATATCATATTGAAGCCAAGCCAATATGACAATCAGGATATTATAGCCATTCTGGAACGCACACCGGCTTACAACCGCGATCTGAGCATTCTCGATGAGATTGACAAGTTGACCCGTCCGGCCGGTCCGGGTGCCCTGTCCGCTCCGGAAGAGGAGACTCCCTCCGGCGAAGACCGCGACTTATATTCTATATCTTTTTAGATATTCTATATCTTTTTAGACCGAAAATGATGGAAAGTAAATTCAAGATGGTGGCAAAGACCTTCAAGGGTCTGGAAGATGTGCTCGTCGACGAACTCACGGCTCTCGGCGCTGAAGACATAGAGCCCGGCGTGAGAATGGTGGCCTTCACAGGCGACCTCGAAGTGATGTATCGCGCCAACCTCTGTCTGCGCACAGCATTGCGCGTGCTCAAACCGATTGAGACATTCATAGCCGACAATACCGACGAACTGTATGACCGCGTGCGCGACTTCGATTGGGAACAGTATATCAACCCCGACTCTACCTTCTCTGTCGACTCAACGGTCAACTCTGCCGAGTTTACACACTCAAAATTCGTAACTTACAGAGTAAAGGATGCGATAGCCGACCATTTCAACGATAAATACGGACGCCGGCCCTCAATACGCCTTGTCGGAGCCGACCTGCAACTCAACGTGCATATTACCGACAATCGCGTCACCATCTCAGCCGACTCGAGCGGCGAGCCGCTGAGCCGTCGCGGATACCGCGTGGAACAGACCGAAGCACCTATCAATGAGGTGCTCGCCGCCGGTATTATAATGAAGACCGGCTGGCACGGTGAGTGCGATTTCGCCGACCCGATGTGCGGCTCCGGCACATTCCTCATTGAGGCGGCACTCATTGCCGGCAATATCAATCCGGGCATCTACCGCGAAAATTTCGCCTTTGAGAAATGGCCCGATTTTGACGCTGACCTCTTCGAGAAGGTCTATAATGATGACTCCGGCGAACGCGACATCAACTGTGCCATCCTCGGCGGTGACATCTCTCCGGAGGCTGTCCGCATAGCACGCAGAAATATCAAGGCTGCTCGCCTCGACCAAAATATCTCGCTCGTATGCAAGCCCATGCAGGAATGGGACGAAAATGACCGCGATGGTGTCCTGATCACAAATCCGCCTTATGGCGAGCGCCTCCGCCCGGACGATATGGCCACGCTCTATAAGCAACTGGGCACAACGCTCAAGCAGCATTTTCAGGGCTGGCATGCGTGGATACTCGGATATAAGGATGAGCATTTCTCGGAAATAGGACTTAAACCCTCTGTAAAGTATCCCATACTCAACGGCGCGTTGGAGTGCTCACTGCGCGAATACGTGCTCTTCGGCGGAAAATACAACGAATTTAAGGCCGATGGTGGAAAAATCACCAACGAGACCTTCGTGCGCGAATTCAAGCCTAAACACCGCCACGATGACAGTGGCAACTTCCGCAAGTCTGAGCGAAAGGAATTTAAGAGAGAGTTCAGACGCGATGACCGCAAGGAATTTAAAAAGGATTTCCGGCGTGATGACCGCAAGGAATTTAAAAAGGATTTCAGACGCGATGACCGCAAGGAATCTAAAAAGGATTTCAGACGCGATGACCGCAAGGAGTTCAGACGCGATGACCGTAAGGGGAAAAAACCTGAATTTGATTATAAACCGACCGGCCGTGGCCCGAAATTAGGCGCTGATAAAACGACCTTTGAGGCCCATGCCACTATCCGTTCGCGTAAAAAACGCGAGCAGTGATGAGACACCCGGTCGAAAAAAGATGCTGAATGCAGCAGGATTTGAATATATTTATATTAGGCAGCAGTGGGCGAGAGGCCGCATTGGCGTCAGCAGTTTTGAATAGCCGGCGCTGCCGCAATCTGTATGCCGATTATGTATCGTCAGACAACCGTCTCACCACCATTGCCGTTGATCCGATGGACTTTGAGGCAGTGGCTCGGCTCTGTCGTGAGAAAGAGATAGACCTTCTTGTGATAGGTCCTCCCGAACCGATAGCCGCCGGTCTGCGCGATTATCTCTCGGAAATACCGGAGTTGTCCGGCGTCAGGATTGTGGCGCCAACAGCCGAAGCAGCACGCCTCGAGGCAAGCAAGGAGTTTGCCAAAGAGTTTATGGCTGAAAACGGTATACCATCTCCGCGCTTCATGCCCGTGGATGAGGAGACCTTGAGCGAAGGGCTCGCTTATCTTGAGTCGATGACGCCTCCCTATGTCATAAAGGCCGACGGACTCTCCGACGGCAGGGGAGTGGTGATAACCTCCGACCTTGCCGAAGCCAAGGATATTCTTGAGGATATGGTGGTGGAAGGCACCAAAGGCGAGGCCGGACGCCATGTGCTCATCGAGGAATATGTGGATGGTCAGGAATGCTCGATAATCATCGCCACTGACGGCAAAGACTATGTCACCTTGCCGATAGCCCGCGACTATAAGCGCCTGTTGGACGGAGATATGGGCCCGAATACGCCGGGCATGGGCGCCTATTCGCCCGTAAGATTTGCCGATGAGGAATTTATGGCAAAGGTAGACAAACACATCATCCTGCCAACCCTCCGCGCTCTACGCGACAATGAGATAGACTATCAGGGCTTCCTCTATTTCGGGCTGATAGCCGTGGATAAAGAGCCCGTAATGCTGGAATATAACGCTCGCTTGGGCGACCCCGAGGCTCAGGCCATTCTGCCGCGAGTGGACTCCGACATCGTTGATTTGCTTGAAGCAATAGCAGAGAGCAGTATCGGAGACTACACCCTGAAAGTCTCCGACAAGGCTGCTTTGGCTGTAGTGCTGACCAATGAAGAGGGTGAACCGCGGCGCACCACCGTCACAGCCGTGGCCGATACCGTGGAGGAGGCGCGCGAGCAAGCCTACGGTATAATTGACGGCATTATAAGAAGTAACAACCGAGAGCCTAATCCTAAGAAACTGTATTTCCGCACAGATATAGGGAGATAGAGATGAATAGACGAACCGTGACGACATACGGAGTGATGGGCTGCATACTCGTCGGCATAGCAAGTGCTTGCGTGGCCGGAATATTGGGTTATGTGCCTATCAACAAGCCGGACAAAGGGATTTGCCTTCCCTCTCCCGACCTTTGGAGTATGTCGGCGATTGTCTCATGGAGTATAAATATCGCGCTGATATTTCTCTCAGCCGTAGCAATGAGTCTTATCAACAAGAGGTTTTCCATCATCAAGGGTACCGACCATTATCTCACTCCGCTTCTCATTCTCCTTCTTTGCTGCAACCCCATAATAGCCTCCCGTCTCACCTCGGCGATGCTTCTGCTTCCGGTGACACTCATATCGATGGCCTATCTCTTTAAGGCTTACAAGTCGGAGAATGCGACGCACATGATGTTCAGCATAGCCACATTCCTCTCCATCGGCACGATGATACAGTATGCGGTCATTCCTCTCATAGTGGCTGTATTTCTGAGCGCATGGGCCATGAAATGTCTCCATTTCCGCGAGATATGCGCCTTCATCTTAGGCCTGATCGCCCCTTACTGGATATGTCTCGGCACCGGCATCATCAGACTGTCAGACTTCCATATTCCCAATATTACGCTGATATACATCAGCAATACGGATATGACCGTGACGCTGGTGACGGTGATAGGATGCGCGGTGCTCTTCATGATAGCGGCCTTGCTTTCGCTCTCCAACTTGGTGACTCTCTATGCCGGCAATACCCAAATACGATGTGAAAACAACGTCATCAATATCTTCGGACTGATTTCCGCCCTATGTATGGCGGCTGATTATACCAACATGTATGCCTATATGGGCGTCTTCTATCTCTGGGTGGCGGTACAGATCGCCAATATGTTTGCTCTTCACCCCATACCCCGCGCTCGCATCTTATACGCTGTAGTGGCGGCTATACCGGTGACTATTACTATTCTGACTGTAGCGATATGAAAAGATTGATCATAGACGAGGGTATACCATATCTGCGCGGACGCATCGAGCATCTGTTTGACTGCGTGTATCTGCCCGGTGATGAGATAACTCCCGAGGCTGTGGCCGATGCTGACGCACTGCTTGTAAGAACACGTACCCGCTGCGGCGCGCCGCTCTTGGGCAATTCGAGTATCGGATTTGTAGCCACCGGCACGATAGGCACCGACCACCTTGACACTGGCTGGCTTGACAGTCGCGGCATCGAATGGCGGAATGCTCCGGGATGTAATGCCCCGGGCGTGGCGCAATATGTATGGTCGTGCCTGCTGCGTATGGGCTTTCATCCTGAAGATAAGGCTCACCGCCGTCTCGGCATCGTCGGGAAGGGCAACGTAGGCTCTATCGTGGCTGAATGGGGACGCCGCTTAGGCGTGGAGATACTCGTCTGTGACCCCCCGCGCCGGGAGGCAGGCTACACGGATGAGGATTACCTTACTCTCGAAGAGATGGCCTCGGAAGTGGACGCCATCACTTTTCATACCCCTTTGACGCACGAGGGCAAGCACCCGACGTATCACCTTTGCAGCGAAGATATCATTTCTCGTCTGCGCCCGGGCGCGCTGCTGGTCAACGCTGCGCGCGGGGGAGTGGTGGATGAAGCAGCCCTACGCCGTAAGATGCCGGAAAAGCAACTGCGTCTCGCCATCGACACCTGGGAGGGAGAACCGCATATCAACACCGAGACTCTCGATATCACTATGATAGCCACCCCTCATATCGCCGGATATTCCCGGCAGGGCAAACAGCGCGCCACGCTGGCCATCATCGAGGGACTGAAGCGCCATTTCGGCAAAGATATCTCAACCGAAGGACTGGCTCTGCCTTACACGCCGCCGCATCTGTTCTCTCCCCAACTGATATTGGAGAGTTTTGATCCGATGCCCATCGATGCGATATTGCGTGAGCACCCTTCGGACTTCGAGACACTACGTGACTCTTACGTATACAGAGAAGAATTGCTATGAAGAAGTTTTATGTCGTTTTCAAAGGGCGGATACCGGGCGTCTATGATGATATCGAGGATGTGCTGGAGCAGGTGGACGGCTACGCAGGCGCCGAATTCAAGGGCTTTGATACGGCCCAGGCCGCCACAATAGCCTTCCGCGGAAATCGCCGTGAGGAGAGCGCGGAATTAGGCGCCCTGCTATCAAAATCAGGCGGGGCTGCGCTTCCTAAAAACGGACAACCCGACTACTTCAGCATACCGGAGATAGACCTCAACGGATGGGCTGTAGACGCCTCTTGTCAAGGAAATCCGGGCATTATGGAATATCGCGGAGTGGAATTGATGACAGGCCGCGAAATTTTCCGCATAGGTCCCTTTCGGGATGCCACCAATAATATCGGGGAATTTCTTGCCATCGTGCATGCTCTCGCCCTTATGGAAAAACTCAATGAGCAGCATACCATCTATTCCGACTCCGTGACTGGAATCAGTTGGGTGCGTAAGAGAGTGATAAAGACAAAATTGACGGAAACAGCCGTCAATAAGCCGGTGTTTGACATGATGCGCCGCGCACTCGGATGGCTCAACACCCATAGTTTCCGCACGCAGATATTGAAATGGCAGACCGAACTCTGGGGAGAAATTCCTGCAGATTTCAACAGAAAATGACATAACCCTTATAACATTCCACTTCGATATATACCGATAAATAGCAAAATATAAAGATTACGATATGAATAGGACAACCAAAATATTACTGACCGTTGCTGCGATGATATCCTCTGTCAGCGCTATGGGTCTTCGCTTGGAGCCGATCAAATACGGCGATATGGAGAGTTGGATCACACGCGATGTAAAAGAGTCGAAGGTGATAGGCGGCAAGACAAAGACTATCTATGAGATAGGTCCTACGGGGACTGCTGCGGCCAACACACCCTACGTCAACAGAGGTGGGTCGCCGTGGGCCACCTCCAATGTTTACGCTAAAGTGAAGGGTATTGTGAAGGGCTCATGCGCAGCCACACCCGCCACAGTGGGCGGCTCCAAGATGGCAAAGGTGACGGCCAAGATGGAAGAAGTCAAAGTGCTCGGACTCATCAATATGGACGTGATGGTGGCCGGAACCATATTCCTCGGAAAAATCAACGAACCGATAACCTCCACCTCCGCTCCCTTCGCGAAGATGGAGATGGGTATGCCTTACACCAAGCGTCCGAAGGCGCTTGTGTTTGACTATAAGGTGGATATGCCCTCGGTCAATACACGCACGAAGGCTACGGGCTTCAGCAAGAAGACACTCCAGGGTAGAGATCAGGCTGAGGTGTATGTCCTGCTGCAGAAGAGATGGGAGGACGAAAAGGGTAATATCTATGCTCACCGTGTAGGCACCGGACGCGAACGCTACGGCAAGTCTATCCCCCTCACCAAGCAGCACGAACTCAAGATACAATACGGTGATATCACCGGCCAGCCGGGATATAAGCCGTGGATGGGACTCCTTTCGGGCAAAAATGCCTATTATGCCAAAAATTCAAAGGGTAAGATGGTGCCTGTCAACGAGGTAGGCTGGGCGCCGGCCAATGAGACACCTACACATGTGCTTGTGATGTGCTCCAGTTCCTGCGGCGAACCCTTCGTAGGCACCGAGGGCGTCACACTTTACGTGGATAATATTTGCTTCGGTTTTTAGTTTTAATTGAAAAGATTAATACAGCGATAAAGAGATGAATATAGCGATAATAGGATATGGAAAGATGGGTCATGCCATCGAAAGAATAGCACGCGAACGTGGTCATCACATCGTGGCCATCATAGACGCTGACAATATCAATGAGTTTGCCTCCTCGGCATTCGCATCAGCGGATGTGGCGATAGAATTCAGCCAACCGAAGGCTGCCGTTGATAATATTCTGGCCTCTTTTGCCGCCGGTGTGCCTGTCGTCTCCGGCACTACGGGCTGGAAAGAATATCTGCCGGAAATGAAGGCTATCTGCGACAAAGGGGAGGGGACGCTGCTATGGTCGTCCAATTTCTCTATCGGTGTTAATATCTTTATGGCGGTCAACCGCTATCTAAGTCGCCTTATGGCTCGTTATCCAGAGTATCGTCCGATGCTCGAGGAGACACATCATATCCACAAACTTGACCATCCGTCGGGCACGGCCATCACTTTGGCTGAAGAACTCATAGCCAACGATGCCAACATCACCGGCTGGGAGGAGACAGACGCGCTCTCCCTTCCGGCCGACATGCTGCGTGTCAAGGCGATACGACGCGATGAGGTGCCCGGCATACATACTATCTGCTGGGACTCGCCCGTAGACAGCATCTCTATCACACATAGCGCCAAATCGCGTGAAGGCTTTGCACTCGGTGCCGTGATGGCTGCTGAATGGCTCAAAGGCCGGAAAGGCTTCTTCTCAATGTCTGACTTTTTACAATTCTGAAATAATGGAAAATAACGAAAATCACCCGATAGAAGATACTCCTGATGTACCAAAGCATGATACACAGAGCAGTAAGATAGTGCAGGAAATGGAGATGGAGAAGGAGCATCTCTCCTTCATGGAAGACTTCAAGCGCCGCCTTCGCAAGACCCGCACCACCCGCTGGATACGATTCGCTGTGGTGTCCCTGCTCTTCTGCGGATTTGTAGTATGGCTCGGCAATCCCTGGGTTGCGATAGCATGGCTTCTGCTGCTCGACATCTACATCACCGGATATATCCCCTGGACCTGGTGGAAGAAAGAGAAGGGACCGATGCGCTCGGTTATGGCCTGGGTGGATGCCATCGTATATGCGCTCGTAATCGTATATTTCGTTTTCGCCTTTATCGGCCAGAACTATACCATTCCCTCCTCGAGTCTTGAGAAGTCTCTCTTAGTGGGCGACTATCTCTGGGTAAGCAAGGTGGTATATGGTCCGCGCGTACCCCAGACGCCTCTGCATTTCCCGCTTGCCCAGCACACATTGCCAATAGTCAACACAAAGAGTTATCTCGACAAGCCTCAACTTGCCTATCACCGCCTGCCGGGTCTGCGCTCTGTGGAGAGAGGAGACATCGTGGTGTTTAATTTCCCGGAGGGGGACACTGTATTGTCGAAATTTCCCTCCGAAGACTATTATATGATTCTGGAGAGTCTGTCGAAGAAAGGAGTTGCCGACCCTCGCAGTTTCGTGCGCACACATCCGGAGCAGTTTGGCGAATTATTAGTGCGTCCCGTAGACCGTCGTGAGAATTATGTGAAGCGCGCTATCGGCCTGCCGGGCGAATGGCTTGAGATACGCAACGACTCTATCTTCATCGACGGCACACACATGGAAGACCCTGAGCACGTGCAATATAACTATATCATCCCGGTCAACGCCCGTATCCCGCGCGAGACGTGGCAATCACTCGGCGTGCGCGCTGAGGATAGCGGCACGGTGCCGGTTGACTCCACATACACCGGCTTCATGTTCTATAACGTGCCTCTTACGGCGGAGGCCAAAAAGCAGGTGGAGCAACTCCCGCAGGTCACCGGCCCGTTGGTGCGCGAGAGTCAGAGCGGCCTGTACGACTTAGGCGGCATCTTCCCGCATAATGACCCTTACGGATGGATACGCACCAATATGTCGACCTTCTGGATACCGAAACGCGGCGTGACGCTCCACGTCACTCTCAATAATCTTCCTCTCTATCGTCGCTGTATCGAGGTGTATGAAGGCAACAAGGTGGAAGTAAAGGATGGCAGGATATTGATTAATGGCAAGCCCGGTGATTATTACACCTTCAAGTATGACTATTACTGGATGATGGGCGACAACCGCGACCGCTCGCTCGACTCACGCTATTGGGGCTTCGTGCCGGAGGATCATATCGTAGGCAGCCCGATGTTCATTCTCGTATCTATTGATGCTGAGCGTTCACTCAGTGAGAAGGGCAAGATACGCTGGGATCGCGTGCTGAAAGACCCCAATCCCGACAAGACTTCCGGCACGAAGAAGGGCTGGAAGAGTGTCGAAGAGTAAACTCCTGAAATTAATTTTGGGATGCATAACTTTAGGGGAATGGAGAAGACGTATGACGTCGTGCCCTATCTGGCCTCAGCGATATGGTATAGGGAATATCTACGTGCCAGGCTGGAGGATGCGGCAGATGATGCCGAGGGCATACTGCGTGCGAACAAAAAGTGTGTCGACCGTGCGCGTGAGTTGTGTCGATCATCCGTTGCCGGAGCTCACGGTCAGCAGCCTGTCCTCCTCAGCGTTCCGATAGCGGGTGGCGCCTCTACGGTGAAGGGGGTATTGCCTTCGCGGTGGAGTCTTTCGTCTCACGGACGGTGGCAGCAGATGCACCTCGGCGCGCTGCAGGCGGCCTATGGCAGTACTCCTTTTTATACCCACTGTATGGATCTGCTCGCGCCGGTGATTGACAGACCGCTTGATGTAGAAGCGGACGACTTTGCACGGCTCACAGCCGATATCCACAGCATTGTCTGCCGTCTGCTCAATTTAGATGAAAATATACCGCCACTTCGCGATGCGTTTAAGTCCCGGAGAGAGTGGATAGAGAGTATCTGTCGTGAAAATTCATCGGATGTCATGGAATATCTGAGCGTTTTTGACGTTATATTCCGAAAAGGAGAGGACGCCCTGTTTGCTCTTGCTGACTTCGAAAATCTTGCAGTTTGAGATAGGATTGATGAAAATGCTTAGACGTATATTGACGGTAACACTGTCTATAATGACAGTGGCTGCACTTTCGGCCGGAAAGGTCGAAAAGGGGAGTGCTGCGCCTGAATCTGCGGAAAAGCAGATGGAGTATCACGTCAAGGCTTACGAGGGCTTCACACGTATTGTGGATGAATATGGCGACACCTGCCGATTGACTTACATACATGAGGTGGTAGTATTTCCGCCCATGAAATTCAAAAACAAGAAGGAGGAGGACTTCTATTGGAAGACAGTTCGCGATGTTCGCAAGACGTTGCCATACGCCAAACTTTGCTACACCACTCTCTGCGAGACATACGAATATATCCAGACTATTCCCGACCCTAAAAAGCGCGAGGCGCATCTGAAGCGTCTTGAAAAGGATATATTCGAGCAATATAAGCCCGTGGTGAAGCACATGACCAAAGGTCAGGGCAAGATACTTCTCAAACTCATCAATCGTGAGACGGATCAAAGCAGTTATAATATAGTGAAGGCCTTCTTAGGCTCATTTAGGGCAGGCTTCTGGCAGACGTTCGGCCGCTTCTTCGGCATGAACATGAAGGTAGGATATCACCCGGACAAAAACCGCGAAGACGCCATAATCGAACGGATAGCCACCCTCATAGAGCAAGGAGCAATGTAAATGATGATAACAGATATCCATACACATCTTCCGGCGCCTCGGCCGGGCGCAGTGATTTCCGCCTCTCCTGAGGAGGTAAAGGTACTGTATGACCAATTTCCGGAGCAGTTATGGTCTGTAGGATATCATCCCTGGAATATTACCGGTATTGGCCTTAGCGAGGAGCAAATATCCTCCCTCCGTGAAGTGGCCGGGTTGCACCGGGTTGTGGCGATAGGGGAGACGGGCATTGATAAGACAAGACTCGCAGATGTGCCTTTGGCTTGTCAGATAAATGCCTTCAGAAAGCATATAGAGATAGCAGTGGAGAGCGACAGGCCGCTGATATTGCATGCCGTCAAGGCTCAGGATATCATTATACCGATGATTGACGGAGTGGATGTGCCGGTGGTGATACACGGTTTTCGGCAAAAGCCCTCCATCGCGGAGATGTATCTCAAGGCGGGGTGTTATCTGAGTTTTGGAGAGGAGTTTAATCCGGAAGCATTAGCCCTCACGCCCGAAGACCGCATTCTCGCTGAGACCGACTGCTCCCCGCTCCCGATAGAGGGCATCATCTCCCGCCTTCATGAGAGCCGACCGGCAATCACAGAGAGCCTAATCATCGCCAACACCGACAAAATACTGCAGCAATAACACAGGGAAGCACACCTCCGAGCAACGTACGGACATGCCGTCGGTATGTTTCCAAACCAAAACAACCTAAATATCAACGAAATGACAATCCAGGAAGCCCAAGAGCGCGTAGACCGTTGGATACAGGATATAGGAAAAGGCTACTTTTCTCATCTGACAAATATGGCCTTACTCACCGAAGAGGTGGGTGAGTTAGCGCGAGTAATAGCGCGCACCTACGGCGAGCAGGTAGCTAAACCCGGCGACCTCAGGCATAATCTCTCCGAAGAACTGGCCGACGTCCTTTGGGTGCTGATCTGCCTCGCCAATCAAAGCAACATCAACCTGACCGAAGCCCTCGAAGCCTCCCTCCAAAAAAAGACCCTCCGCGACCGCCACCGCTTCGAATAAGCGACCATTAATTGAGTGATGGATTTTAACAATTATTAACACAAAAGTGCGGGGTAATGGGGTGATTTTTCGTAAATTTGTATATTTTACCGATTGGAGGCCTTTGATTTAGGGCTGACTTACGCAGAAACACGAGATGTGGTCTGAACGGATTAAGAAGAGAATGTCGACGATGAGCCCGCGAAAGCGACGATTTGCCGAGATTGCAACGCGTGCATTTATTGCCACAGCGTTGGCTCTCCTTTTGTCCATACTTCTCGCTGAACCCTTCTCCCTCTCCACCTCCTCCATATTCGCATCGGCAGAAAAGAGAGACTTCCAGATGACCGACCTCTTCGCGCAGATAGCCGACAATCGCCCCGTAAGACAACTCGACGACCGTATCGTCATCGTCAATATCGGACTCGCCGACCGGGCAGAAATAGGTGAAGCACTCAGCATGGTGTCGCTCTTCGCACCGAAAGTAGTAGGCGTCGACGTCAATTTCCGAGACTCAATCTCCCCCGAAACAGATGAAATTCTGATGGAGGGCATCCACGCCAATCCCGGCATCGTCTTGCCACTGCAACTTGCAGCCGACGACAACGGCACTTTTGATATCGCCAACGCTTCATTCTTCTTTGACCCCTCCCAACTCTCCGAGGAATCGGAGATACAATACGGCGCTGCCAATCTGCCGGCTAAGTCACTCCGCGCCACCATCCGTGAATACGTCGTGGATTTCGACACCAAAGAGGGTAAAATACCCTCCTTCATCACCCGTATAGCAGAGGAATATGACAAGCAGGCAGCCGACCGCCTGCGCAACCGTGGCGAAAATTTGGGCACTACAGCTTACCACTCGCGCGAATACCGTATCATAGACATCGACGATATAGAAGATAATGCCGAAGCCATCGCTGACAAAATCGTGCTCTTCGGCGCGCTCGACGACGCCTCCGACATGCACGCCACTCCCGTCAACTCCTATATGCCGGGCCTCCTCATCCATGCCCACGCGCTATCCACCGTGCTCGACGGCGTATGGTATCGTAAGACACCCCCGGCTTTCGACTATCTTTTAGCTGCCTTCATCTGCCTAATCATCACCTCCCTATCATATTACCTCCACGCTAAATTCAGAGGCATCACTCTCCGCCTCCTCCAGGTGGTGCTTATCATCCTGGCAGTCCGCATCGGATACGGTGCATTCGTAGACAGCAATATCCTCTTTAATTTTACATATACCTTCCTCATCATAGCCTTCGGACTCTTCGCCGTCGACATCTGCAACGGACTGGAGCAGATGGGGATTGTAATTTATCATAAATTAAAGAACTATAGAAATAAGAAAATAACTAAAACCCAACCGATATGAAAAAAATCTTACTATTGACACTTTTGGCAGTGACCACACTGACCATCAGCGCCCACTTCACAATTCATTCTTCCACGTCAGGCGTGAAGGTAGAGAGTGGCGGCAAGACTCAGGCAGCCTCCAAAGGGAATGCCGTCAAAGCCACCGACTATCTCATCATCCCGGACGGGGGAGAGGTGGAAATCTACAATGATCTTGACAAGCGCATCTACCGCTCTGTCAACACCGGGCGTATGTCTGTGACTCGCCTTATGATGGATGCACGCAAAATCGCTGCCGACAACAATAAGACTGTCGGCTCACACGTAAACCTCGGCAGCAAAAAGAAAGGGAATACTCGCGTATATGATGAGACCGGCATGGTGATGCGCGACATCGTATATGCCGACTCTTGCGCTGTGGACAGCATCATTCCCATTACGCCGATACAACCCATACAGACTACCGACAGCATTCCCGCCGGCGAGAAGTGATTGGGAATCAGGTATTAGAAGTTAGAATATATTAACCCAAATTGATTGAAAAATATAAAGTCATGAATCGATTAACTCTTCCTTTACTTTTGTTGGCATGCGCAGTCTCCGCCCCCGTAAGTCAGGCTGCCAAGAAGAACCATCCCCATATGTCGCGCAGCGTCACTGAGTCAGGCACATACGTATTCCCGCGAACAGAGATTCCCGGACAAATCGAGATGTTTTCAGCCACTGCCTATACAGCCGGCGCCCATCAACTGCAGACACTCTCCGGCCATGAACTCTTCCATTTCGGCGACACCATACGCAATATAGCCCTCAATCCCACCGGTATCACAATCGCCGTGGTCCACGAGAAAAAGAATAAGTCTAATCTGGAGGTTGTCAACACCAACTCCGGCCTGAAGAACTTTAAATTGAATACCCGCGAATTGGGAATGCCGGTGTCATCCTGCTATCTTGATGAAGGCCGCATTCTGGCTGTAGCCACAGAGAAGGTAATCTATCTCTTGGAGACCAAGAAATACACCATCAGCCGCAAGATACAGACTCCGGGCTTCACGGCTCACAAGATGGTGGGCAGCCCCAACGGCTACTACCTCGCTGCCGTAGACGGCAATAAGGTGATAGTCTACAATCTCGAGACTCTTGCTCCCCGCAAGACATTCGATTTTGAAGAGAAGGTGACAGACGTGGCCTTTTCTCCCAACAACAACGACTTCGGCATACTGACTGCCGACGGCATCCTCGCCCTCTACAACACCCGCACATTCGATATGCGCAAGATGGTAGACAATCTCGGCGACGGTGAGGCCTTCGCCTTCAACTTTGACGGAAAATATATCGCCGCCATCACCGGACCCAACCAGATACAGGTGGTCAACCTCGTGCGCGACTCCGAACGCGACTACTTCGATATGACCGTCGGCGATTTCAAAGACCTCACCTTCCTCTACGACGCTCACCGCAACACACTGCTCGCCGCTACTGAAGGCCCGGCCGTGACCGTGCGCCGTATGCCGGGACTCGAACCCTATTACAGCAAACTCATCGCCGAGGAGGTAGACAAAAAGATGGACGAATGGCTCAAGATGATGCCCGGTGAGACCATGGAGCAGTATAAGGCCCGTGTCACTGAGGAGGAAATGAACCGTCGCCGTCGTCTCTTTGAGGATGAGATATCCACCAATTTTGCCGGCGACCTGCTCGACGGCGCCAAGATGACCTTCGGCTCCTACGACCGTGCCAACAATGTGCTCGCCCTTAACTTTGACACCATGCCCACCATCTATCTCCCCGTGCCGGAAGATGAGGTGACAGAATTTGCCGACCCCTCCAAAATCCGCATGACCGAGGTGCAATACGGCATCCTGCCCGACGACACTTTCGAAATCGTATATGCCCGCGTGCACAATGACGCTACCGGCAAATCTTACGTATATGACAATCTGATGCGCTCAGTGATGGACTTCATGAACAATGATGACGCCATCTCCCTCGAACTCCTGCAGCAACAGCAGATGGAGGAAATAAAACTTCAGGAAATACGCCAGCAGGTAGTGGAAGAAGCCAAGAGCCGCAACGTCCTCTCCGACCATACCAACATCACGGTAGACACCAAAGTGGTGCCCGACTATAATGCCGACGGCGACAAAATCCTCAATTATCAGGTGAAATTCTCCTATCAGGTAGAACCGGAATATTCCGCTACAGAAGACTTCGCTCCCGGCAAATATCACGTCAACGAGTCAGGCGCTGCCTCTGCAATGGTAGACATCATCCGTCAGGCTCTCGAAGGCGAACTGGCACAATACATTCAGGACAGCAAGAAACTGCGCATCAACCTTCTCGGCACTGCCGACGGCGCTCCCATCGTCAACGGTATTGCATACGACGGTGCTTACGGTGAGGTGGAAGACGAGCCCGTATATGTAGACGGCCAACTCTCCGCGCTTACCGTCACCACCAAAAACGGCATCAAGACCAATCCGCAACTCGCCCTCATGCGCGCCATGGGTCTGCACGACTATATCATCAAGAATATCCCGTCACTGGAAAAGATGAATAAAGACTACCGCTACGACGTGGAGGTAAGCGAGGGTAAGGGTGGAGAATTCCGCCGTATCACCGCGACACTCACATTCGTCGACGCTTTCTGATGCGCGTATCTTATATTAACAGATTATAATGAAACAGACACGATTATTCCCGCTAATAATGATATCCGCCTTAGGCGTGACGGCACTCTGCCTTCACGCCGGGACGGGCATTGCTACTCAAAATCCCGACACTGCTGAATATATCGACGCCGCAGGCTCGCTGACTCCCGAAGAGGAGGAGGCCCTGCGCCTCGACTCAATCTCCAAAGCACTCACCGATAAGGCTGCCGAGGCCTACAAGCACTTCAAATTCGTGCAGTATGACGGTATCGCCGAAGAGCAACTGTATCCGATGGCGATGGAGACTTACAAGACCGTGCGCGAGGCTATTGACGCTCCCGGCATCAGCGACGAAAACCGTCAGCGCTGCCGCAGCATCATCATAGACATCGGCGACCTCTTCAGCCGAGGCGCTGCCTTCTATTCGGCAGCCGGCGACCAGCAGAAAATGACCGACTTCGCCACCGTCTATGCCGACATACATCTCGACGAAACGCTCAACGCACCGGCACCGACCACCAACCTGTATGCCCCGTTGCTTTACACCGCAGCCTCCGGCGCTTACAACAGCGACGACTATCCCCGGGCCATCAAATATCTCAACGGATATATCGAAACCGGCACCACCGACCGCCGCGAGCAGGTAAGCATGTTTCTGGCACAGGCATGTCTGAAAAACAATACCCCGGAACTCGGTGTGGACAATCTCGTAGCATCCGTCGACCTCTACCCGAGCAATTTCAACCTTCTGCTGCTCACGCTGCAGAACTGTATCGACGCGGGATATACCGACCGCATGCAGTCGCTGCTCGACAAGGCTCTGCTTATGGCTCCCAACGATGAGCGTATCATCAGCGCGCAGGCGCGTATCTACGAGGCAGAGAGCAACTTTGCCGAAGCCCTCCCGCTCTTTCTGCAGCTGTATGACATGAAGCCCAATTCGCTTCCCGTCAACCAGCACCTCGCGCTATGCTACTACAACCTGGGCGCTGAGTATCACAACAAGTCGCTCATGGAGACCGACAGCAAGGTCGCCAAGCGATACGAACGCCAGGCGGAGGCTTACTTCAGTTCGGCCGTCAATCATCTCGGCACAATCGTGAGCAATAACCCGACCGACACCAAATATCTGCGTGCCCTCGCAGTCTCATACGCGTGTCTGGGAATGCCGGACAAACTCGAACCGCTCAATATGCGTCTCGAGGCCCTCGGCATGGAGCCCGTGCGCCCCAACGTGATGCCTGACGCCATCGTGTATGCCGACCAGACCGCCCACTCCGGCGACTCCGCCGGCGCAGTGCCCGACTTCCAGCAGTTTGCACGCGCTTATGTGGAGAAAGACCTCGCCGAATGGACCAAACGTCGCGAATTTGAGAAAGTAGAGGAATTTGAGGCCCGAGTATCTGAAGATAACGTCTATAAGGAGTATCAGCGTCTCTGCAAGAATGCCGAGGAGGCTTATCTCAAGAAATATGCCGGACGTCTGCGCATATCCGACCTTAAACTGCAACCCTACGACGTGGACAACGAGACCTATATGATTTCATCCGCCATGGGTCCGATGGTAATCGCCGTGCCCCTCAAAAACAAGGAGGCGGAAAACTTCAAGGCCTCCTGGAACTCCATCCAACTGCGTCATCCCAAATATTACATCAAGGATAATCGCGTGGCCATCGCCTCGGTGGATTTTGTGACACCCGGTGGCAAGACCTATAAATACAGCTCCGAAAAGGCTGCCGACTATGACTTCACCGACGTGAAGGTGGACATCAACTCCTTTATCGCTCAGGGACAGAACAAATACGGCCGTCAGAACACGCAATCCACTGCCGACAACCGAGGCAGCAGTCAGCGCGTGATACGCGCCAAGAGCGATGTGGATGTCAATATCCCGGTCACCTCACGTAAGGCAGAACACACTATCGCCCTCATCATCGCCAACGAGGACTATAAGAATGTCACTCCGGTGAAATGCGCCCTCAACGACGGTGAGACCTTCGCTGAATATTGCACCAAGACTTTGGGCATACCCGAGAGCCGCGTGATACTCCGCGAGAATGTGACCTATGCCGAGATGCTGAGCGCACTCAATCAGTTGCGCCAATATGTCGGCACGATGGGTGATGACACCGACGTCATAGTCTATTACGCCGGCCACGGCTTCCCCGACGAGTCGTCAAAGGATGCCTTCCTGCTCCCGATAGATGGCGACGGCTTCAGCACCGTCACCGCCTACCCGCTGAAGAAACTTTACAGCGACCTCTCAGCGATGAGCGCCGGCAATGTGATGGTATTCCTCGACGCTTGCTTCAGCGGCGCGACTCGCGACGGCGGTATGCTGGCTGAGGCTCGCGGCGTCGCCCTCAAGCCGAAGGCAGCCAACGCACAGGGTAATATGTTCGTGCTCTCCGCTGCTTCCGATCAGGAAACCGCGCTGCCATATACCGAGAAAAACCACGGACTCTTCACTTACTTCCTGCTCAAGAAACTGCAGGACAGCAAGGGCAACGTCACCCTGCGCGACCTCAGCCAGTATGTGGAGGAAAATGTGAAGAAGAATTCCCTCTCTGTCAATCGCAAACTGCAGACACCACGCACGAGCGTCTCCGGACGTCTGGCCGGCGAGTGGGATAAAAAGAAACTGCGCCCATGAGAATGATGAGATTTATATTTCGGAAATCCTTACGGGATAACACCCGCTGTCTGCGCGTCCTGACGGCTCTGTTGCTTATTCTTCCGCCCATAATGAGCGCTAAGGGCGTGGTGAGCGTAAAGGGAGAGTCTACGTATTATGACAACGGCACTCACTCAAAGGTGGAGTGTATGCGTCTGGCTCTCGAGCAGGCTCGCCTGGACGCGCTCGCGCGGGAATTCGGCACACTCGTGTCGCAGGATATCCTTCAGACCGACCGCGTCACCGGTTCGCGTGAACGCAACGACTTCCTCGCGCTCTCTTCCACTCAGGTGAAAGGAGAATGGATAGCAGATGAGGGAGAGCCGGAATATACCTTCGAGCACGATGCGCAGGCCAATATGATCGTGACATGCCGCGTGAAAGGCAAGGCAAGGGAAATCAATAATGAGAGTGCTGAATTTGAGGCCGTCGTACTACGCAACGGCACGGAGGCCGTGCATGCAGACAACCGTTTCCGCGACGGCGACTCCCTCTATCTTCTCTTCAAAGGGAGCGCTGACGGATATCTTGCTGTGTTCCTGCAGGATGAGAGCAACAATGTGATACAACTGCTCCCTTATTACAACGACTCGAAGACCCGCATACCGGTGAAGCGCGGGTGGGAATACGTATTCTTTGACCCTAAACGCACTGACTTGACAGAGTTTGAGGGTCTGGTGATGACGGCACCCGACTATCCTGAATACAACCGCCTCTACGCCATCTTCTCGCCAAATCCCTTCTCGGCACCGGTGATGACGAAAAATCCCGGCGAACTGCCGTATACCGACTACAACGATTTCTCCAAATGGCTCGTTAAGGCTCGGCACAATGATGCAGCGATGGGCATGAAAATCGTAAATCTCGAAATTTCACCTAAATAACTATTTATCAACTTAAATACATAAAATAACAGAATTAATAATCATTTAAAAATTAACCGCTATGAAAAAGGTAATCTACGCGCTCCTCGCGCTCGCATTCCTGCTTCCTACCTATGCAGGTGCAGAAAACAAACAACTTGAAAAAGCACGTAAGAAAGAATTTGCCACCAAACTTAAAGAACTCAAGAAGGGCAAATGGGAAGTGCTGGGTAGCCGCACTCTCGAATACTCTCTTGCCAATCACTATGACCGCCTCAACACTTTAGGCGAGGATGGCCACGAAGTGGAGGGTATCGCTACAAGCAAGAGCAAGAATGTAGGCAAACAGGCTGCCATCAACAATGCAGTCATCACTTACGCTCAAGAGGCCGGAAGCACACTGCAGGGTCGCGTCGTGTCTGACATCAACTCCAACGCCAACGATCCGGACGCGGAGTTTGACAACCTCTATGCTGCCTACGAGCGTCTCGTGGAGAAGGAAATCCGCAACGAGATGGAGCCCTCCTTCACCATCATCCGTCAAAATCCCAACGGCACCGTAGAAACCCGCACATACTTTATCGTGGCTGAAAGCGCTGCCGCAAAGGCTCGCCAGCGTGCTCTCGAAGCAGCCATGAAGGAGAGCGGCATCGCACAGAAATATGCCGACCAGCTCTCCGGCTTCGTAAAAGAAGGATTTGACAAATAATCTCGACAGATTAACAGCGCATTGCAACCATCAGTAAAGACATGAAAAAAACGGTCACGACATTAGGCATCGCGCTCATCATGGGCGTTATGACGACATCAGCGCAGGCTCCACGCAAATCTTTTCAGGAATTTCGCAGCGGTCTGCTCAACGATTACAATAATTTCCGCAAGACGATCCTTGACCATTATGCCGACTTCCTTGAGGGAGAATGGCATCCCTACAAGAGTCTGAACGGAGAGCGTCGTGACGCGACACCGAAACCTTCGGAGGCCCCGCAAGTGCCGGGGTCTCCGAAGACTCCCACCGCCACTCCACGTCCCGGCAAGGAAACAACCTCTGCCGTCCCCGTCACAGCGCCCGTGACTCCCGCACTTCCGGAAGCACCCTCTGCCGGCGACGACTCTTTCCTCTTCGAATGGTATTCACTACCTTCCACTCTCCCCAACATAGATTATCATATCTCCCACCGACTCACCGAGCCGGCCGACTTCGCCCGCCAATGGCGCGACCTCGACAAAATCAACCTGGCGCAAAAGATTCTCCCTGCCGTAAAACGACAGGTTAAGGAGATGGGACTCAACGACTATCTTACTTTCAAATATATCGAAAGTTACGTCAACGGTCGCTTCCCGCAGGCTGATGCCTCCTCACGCATGGCCACCGTGCATTATCTACTCGCAAATATGGGCTATGACGCCCGTATCGCAGTGACTCAATCCGGCGTGCCACTCCTGCTGCTCCCCTGCAAGCAGACCATCTACGCACGCAATTTCCTGACCATCGGCGACAGCAAATATTACATCTTCGCGCCGGAAGACTACGATATGAGCCGCCTCGGCAATGAGCGTATCCTCACGTGCAACCTCCCCAAAGAGGCCAATATGGGTGAGAAATTTGACCTCGTGCTCGGCGCTCTGAATATCCCGGTGTCGCCATATCCGTATGACCTCAGTTACGGTGACCTTCACCTGCAGGGGCAAATAAATGCCAATCTCATACCCATACTCTACCGCTATCCCCAGATGCCCATCAGCGACTACGCGCGCTCCAACCCGCAGCCAGAAGTGAGACGCGACATCGTCCGCCAGGTGCAGCAGCAACTCGCCGACAAGAAAAAGGATGAAGCCGTAGAGTCACTGCTCTCCTTCATGCATAATGCCTTCGATTATGCCACCGATGAAGAAAATCACGGTTTTGAAAAACCATATTTCATAGAAGAAACGTTATATTATCCGAAGAATGACTGCGAAGACCGCGCCATCTTCTATACCTATCTGCTCTGGAACGCTCTGGGAAGCGAGGCGCAACTCATCTCGTTCCCCGGCCATGAGTCGGCCGCCGTACATCTCAACAAGCCGCTCAACGGAGCCTCTTATACTGACGATAACACAATCTATTATATATCTGACCCGACATACATAGGGTCGCGTACGGGCATGATTATGCCTGCATACAACGGCACATCGCCACGCATAGACTATACGTTCAAGTAACATGACTTATAAGTATGATTATCTCATCATCGGCTCCGGAATAGCCGGTATGAGTCTGGCGCTCAAAGTGGCGTCACGCTATAAAGTCGCCCTGATCTGCAAGACGACTCTGACTGAGGCCAACACCAACCTTGCACAGGGAGGGGTGGCAAGCGTCACCGACCTGAAGGTGGACAATTTTGAGAAACATATCGAGGACACGATGATCGCGGGCGACTGGCTCAGCGACCCGGCGGCTGTCCGTAAAGTGGTGGAGGGGGCTCCCGACGGCATCAAAAGTCTGCTGGAATGGGGCGTGGACTTCGACCGCAAGGAGAACGGCGATTTTGACCTGCACCGCGAGGGTGGACACTCCGAATTCCGCATACTCCATCATGCAGACAACACGGGCGCGGAGATACAGCAATCGCTCGTCGAGGAGGTGCGCCGACATAAGAATATCGACATTTTCGAGCATCACTTCGCCGTAGAGATCATCACCCAGCATCATTTGGGAAAGATCGTGTCACGCCGCACACCCGACATCACATGTTACGGCGCCTACGTGCTCAACGAGGAGACGGGCAAGGTAGATACATTCCTGTCTCGCGTCACGGTGATGGCCACAGGCGGTGTGGGCTCCGTCTATACCACTACCACCAATCCGCTGATAGCCACCGGCGACGGCATCGCCATGACCTATCGGGCAAAAGGCACCGTCAAGGATATGGAGTTCATCCAGTTTCATCCCACAGCCCTCTATCATCCCGGTGACCGTCCCTCCTTCCTTATCACTGAGGCCATGAGAGGATACGGCGCCGTGTTGCGTAATCTTGACGGGCAGGAATTCATGCACAAGTATGACAAGCGCCTCTCATTGGCGCCACGCGATATCGTGGCGCGTGCCATCGACTCCGAGATGAAACTCAACGGCACCGACCACGTCTTTCTCGACGTCACCCATAAAGACCCCGAGGAGACAAAACGCCATTTCCCCAACATATACGAGAAATGCCTCTCACTGGGCATCGACATCACCAAAGACATGATACCGGTGGCTCCCGCCGCGCATTATCTCTGCGGCGGCATCAAGGTGGATACCAACGGTGAGTCATCAATAAATCGTCTGTATGCTATCGGCGAATGCTCCTGCACCGGCCTGCACGGCGGCAACCGTCTTGCCTCCAATTCGCTGATAGAGGCCGTGGTGTATGCCGACTCAGCCGCCCGCCACTCCATGGAGGTAATCGGCAATTACGAATTGCGCAACGATGTGCCCGAATGGAATGATGAAGGCACCGCGCATCCCGAAGAGATGGTGCTCATCACACAGTCGGTAAAGGAGGTCAACCAGATAATGGGCTATTACGTCGGTATCGTAAGGTCAGACCTCCGGCTTAACCGCGCATGGAATCGTCTTGACATCCTCTATGAAGAGACGGAGAAACTCTTCAAGGTGTCAAAGCCCACAAGGGAATTGTGTGAATTGCGCAATATCATCAACGTGGCATATCTCATAATGCGTCAGGCCATGGAGCGAAAGGAGAGTCGCGGACTACATTATACCGTCGACTATCCGCATAAATGAAAATTAGACAATGAGAAAACATAAATACATACTTGCGGGGCTGGCACTCACTCTGGCAGCCTCCGCAGCAATTACGGCAGTCGGTCAGCAGCCGACGAAAGAGAACCCTGATGAGGCCTATCTCCGCAATATGACCATCTTCTCGGCTCTCACCAAGGAGCTGGAGCAGAACTATGTAGACTCTATCCGCACATCGGAGGCCTTCAAGGCTGCCATGGCAGCGCTTGTCTCCACAATCGACCCCTATACGGAATATTTCGATGAAGAGGACCAGGAGAAACTTATGCGTATGACTACCGGCGGATATACCGGCATCGGCTCCTACATCCATACCATCGACGGCAACACTTACATCTCGCAGCCCATCGACGGCTCGCCGGCAAGCCTTGCGGGACTCAAGGCGGGCGATATGATAATCCGCGTAGACTCTACCGACACTCGCGGTCTGGCCAGCGATAAAGTCTCCGGACTGCTGCGCGGCACTCCCGGCACCACCGTGCATATCACCGTGGAACGTCCCTGGTCGGCTCCCGGAGACAGCATCCGCAGATTCGATATCGTTCGCGAGCAGGTAATCGAGCGTTCCGTGCCCTGGTGGGGAACAATCAACAACGGCAAAACCGGATACATACGCCTGACGCAGTTTATTGAAAGTTCGGCGGAAGATGTGCGCACTGCCCTTGAGGCTTTCAAGAAAAACCCGGAGGTCACCGGCCTTGTGCTCGACTTGCGTGAAAACGGTGGCGGCCTCGTGGATAGCGCCATCGAGATATTGGGATATTTCCTGCCTAAAGGCACGGAAGTGCTTCGCACGGGCGGCAAACGTCCGGAGACCATCCGCACTTATAAGACCCGGCGCGAACCGATAATGCCGGATATGCCGCTTACCGTGCTCATTGACGGCGGCAGCGCTTCGGCAGCGGAGATTGTGGCCGGAGCATTGCAAGACCTTGACCGGGCAGTGCTCGTGGGCTCTCGCTCTTTCGGCAAGGGACTCGTGCAGAGCACTCACTTCCTCCCCTTCTCCACGATGGCAAAAATCACTACAGCCAAGTATTACATGCCTTCGGGACGCCTGATACAGGCGCTCGACTACTCGCGTCGCAATGCTGACGGCTCCGTGGCGCGGACACCCGACTCACTGACCAACGTCTATCATACACGCATTGGCAGAGAAGTGCGCGACGGTGGCGGCCTTACTCCCGACTCTACCGTAAAACTTGACCAGTCGACAGCCGTGGTATACGGACTTGTCGTAGGACAACACGTCTTCGACTATGCCACAAAATATGCGGCTCAACATGACAGCATCGCGCCGGCCGGACAATTCCGCCTTACAGATGAGGATTTCGAGGACTTTGTGGAGGGCATAGATCCGGAGAAGTTTAAGTATGACAAGGTATGCAACAACATGGTGTCCAATCTGCGTGAAGCAGCCAAAGGGGAGGGATATCTCTCACCGGAGGTGTCGGCCTTGCTCGACAGTCTTAACGGCCATTTCAATCGTGACCTCCGCAGCGACCTGCATTCTAAACGGGCAGAGATAGAGGGATATCTTGAGACCGACATCGCTACGCGATATTACGGTGAAGGGGGCAAGACCCGTCAAGCCCTCAATCACGACAAGACGCTTGACAAGGCTATAGAGATATTAAATCAACCCGACGTGTACCAAAAGATACTGAGCGCTCCGGCCACAGAGGGTAAAAGAAAGACCTCATCTAAGAAAAAATGACACTTAAGGAGGCTGCTTCACTATTTGCCTCGCCTGAACGTATAAAGGGCGTGGATGATGCCATCGGTCAGCGCACGGGACGGCAGGCGGCCCGGCGCGTGCGCCTTACGGGGCTGCCCGGGAGCGCTCCGGCCATGCTCTTCTCCGGGCTCAAGCGCCGCAAAGTGCCTTATATCATAGTGGCTGATGACCCCGACTCTGCCGGGTATATGTATCATGACCTGTGCCAGATAGCGGGAGAAGAGAGCGTAGCGATATTTCCCAGCGGCTACAAGCGAGACATCAAATACGGACAGCCTGATGAAGCCGCCCGCATTTTGCGAATGGATGCCCTTAATGCCTGGACGGCCGGCAAGAGCCTGCGCTGGCTCGTCACCTCACCGGAGGCCTTGGCGGAGAAAGTGCCGGCACCGGCACGCCTTGACGAGCACACGCTTACCGTGAAAAGCGGCGGTAAGTATATCATGTCTGATATAATAGCGCGGCTGCGTGAGGAGGGATTTCGAGAGACGGATTATGTCTACGAACCCGGACAGTTTGCACGTCGCGGCTCCATACTCGATATCTTCAGTTACAGCAATTCCCTCCCTTATCGCCTTGATTTCTTCGATGATGAGATCGACTCCATCCGTATCTTCAACATTGAGACCCAACTGAGCGAGGAGCGCGTAGCGGAAGCGGCTATCGTTGCCGGTGATAATTCGGAGGCGGCCGACGGCATCAGTCTGCTTGAATTTGCCGGCAATTCCGCCGTAGTGTTATGTCAGTCGGCCGCACATACTCTGGCTCGCGTGAGATATATATGCTCCGAGACATTCTCGGAGTCAGCAATGATAGCCGACGAGGGTGATAAGGATGCGATGAGCAAGACCGTAAATGTCAATGCTTTTGAGCAGCAACTCTCTGCAATGAGGGTGGTAGACTACGGTTACAGCGATGTGGATGCCTCTTTACCCGAAAACGCCGACAGTGCAAAAGGTGATGTCCGCACGATTAATTTCGACTGCTCGCTGCAGACTATCTATCATAAGAATTTCGACCTTATAGCGAGCAGTTTCCGGCAATTTCTCGATGATGGCTATCGGATACTCATACTCTCTGACACAGTGCATCAGACAGACCGTCTGCGCTCCATTTTCGAAGATCGCAAGGATGACATACAGTTTACCCCCGTCGACCGAACCATACACGAGGGGTTTGTGGACAAAGAGGGCAGGATATGCTATTTCACCGACCATCAGATCTTTGACCGCTTCCATAAATACAATCTCAAGAGCGACCGTACTCGCAACGGCAAGTTGGCTCTCAGTCTTAAGGAACTGGGACAGATAGAGACGGGCGACTATATCGTGCACGTCGACCATGGCATCGGCCGCTTCGGCGGTCTGGTAAAGACCACCACCGGAGGCCATGAGCATGAAATGATCAAACTCTATTATCAGAATGATGACATCATCTTAGTGAGCATCCACGCGCTTCACAAATTGTCGAAATATCGCGGCAAGGAGGGTGTGCCGCCAAAGGTGTCAAAACTGGGCACCGGCGCATGGCAGCGCATCAAAGACCGCACGAAGACAAAGATGAAGGATATCGCGCGCGACTTGATCAAACTCTATGCCGCGCGTCGTCAGGAGGAGGGATTCGCCTTCTCGCCCGACTCTTATCTGCAGCATGAACTGGAGGCCTCCTTCATCTATGAGGATACGCCTGACCAGATGCGCGCCACGCAAGCCATCAAGCAGGATATGGAGTCGAAGCGTCCCATGGACCGTCTCGTATGCGGCGATGTGGGTTTCGGCAAGACAGAGCTTGCCATACGCGCTGCCTTCAAAGCGGCCGTAGACGGCAAGCAGACTGCCGTGCTCGTGCCTACCACTGTGCTCGCCATGCAGCATTATCATACCTTCAGCGAGCGGCTTAAGGATCTGCCCGTCAAGGTGGAGTTTATCTCCCGGGCGCGCAAGGCCAAAGACGTGACTCGCATTCTGAAGGATCTGGCTGAGGGAAAGATAGACATACTTATCGGCACGCATAAACTCATAGGCAAGAACGTGCACTTCAAAGACCTCGGCCTGCTCGTCATCGATGAGGAGCAGAAATTCGGTGTGGCCGTCAAGGAGAAATTGAAACAGATGAAGGTGAATGTAGACACTCTCACCCTCTCGGCCACCCCAATACCGCGCACACTGCAATTCTCGCTTATGGGCGCGCGTGACCTGTCATCGCTCAACACGCCGCCGCAGAACCGCCAGCCGGTGATGACCACCGTAGCCGGGTTTGACGACGACATGCTGCGCGAGGCCATCAATTTCGAATTGAGCCGCAACGGCCAGATTTTCTTCATTAGCGACCGCATACAGAATCTTCGCGATATAGAGGGGAAAATCCGCGAACTGATACCGGGTGTCAGAATAGTGACCGCACACGGTCAGATGCCGCCGGATGAACTCGAGAAGGCCATTCTCGACTTCGGAGCGCATGATTACGATATCCTGCTCTCCACCACTATAGTGGAGAATGGCATCGACATGCCCAACGTCAACACCATCATAGTAAATAATGCCCATCACTTCGGACTGAGCGAGCTGCATCAGCTGCGCGGACGCGTGGGTCGCTCTTCGCGTAAGGCCTTCTGCTATCTGCTGACGCCTCCGGGACAGCCGCTGCCCCCCGTGGCGCGACGCCGACTGCAGGCTATCGAGTCTTTCTCCGACCTCGGCAGCGGCATACATATCGCCATGCAAGACCTGGACATACGCGGCGCCGGAAATCTCCTCGGAGCCGAACAGAGCGGATTTATCGCCGACCTCGGATATGAGACTTATCAGAAAATACTCAAGGAGGCTGTCCTGGAACTGAAGACGGAAGAATTCGGCGACTCATTTGACGAGGTGAATGCCGGACGCGAGGCCGACTACGTCAGCGACTGCACCATAGAGAGTGACCTCGAACTGCGACTCCCCGGTGAATACGTGCCTCAGGAGAGCGAGCGCATACACCTCTATCAGCAACTCGACAATATGGAGCGCGAAGAAGACGTGGAGCTTTTTGCCGAAAGTCTGCGCGACCGTTTCGGCGTAATACCGCTGCCGGCTGAGGAACTGCTGAAGGTGGTGCCGCTGCGTATCACTGCCCGACGTCTCGGCATAGAGCGCGTCATCATGAAGGGGGGAAAGATGATACTGCATTTTGTCACAAAAGAGAATCGGGCATATTATGAGAGTGCTGCCTTCGGAGGAGTGATAAGTTATATTCAGCGGCCGCTCAAGGGGATAAATGTGCGTGAAACCAACGACCGTCTTGCCATAACGATAGAAAATATGACGAGCGTCACTCAGGCTTTGGGCATACTCCGCGAGATGCTTCCGAAAGATTGATTTTCAGAATTTTACAAAGATCATATTATCATTACATCCCGGTAATAGCCTGATATTCCGACATGTTAAGAAATATTAAAAACGCCAAGACGGTTTAAACCATCGCGCGTTTGATTATGTCTTATTTACGAAAACCGATAAAAGGGGTTCATAAATAAGACATAAATGTTTCATAAGATAAAAAAGAAAAAGAACTATGAAGAAAACACTTTTCAGCCTTACATTGATGGCCTTGGCAGCCATCCCCACATTTGCTCAGTCTAAACCTGCGCGCCCGGCAGAGGGTAAATGTGAAAAAGCGGCTCTCTGTGAGCAGAGAGACAAGAAATGCGACAAGAAATGTGACAGAAAGGGTAATCGTCCCGACTCATGCGTTAAAGCATGCGCCCAGGCAAGACAGGCTGCTCTCTTCGAGGGTATTCAACTCACAGACGCTCAGAAAGAGAAAGTAGAGGCACTCAATGCCAAAGTACGCCAGGAGCGTCAGGCTGCCCGCGATGAATTCAAGAAAGGTAAAGATGAGGCCAGGAAGGCGGCTAAAGATCTTTCAGCAGATGAGCGCAAGGCCGCTAAGAAGGCAGGTCAAGAGGCTCGCAAAGAGGATATGAAGGCTCGCGCCGAACTCGCAAAGGCCGCAAAGGCTCAATATCTTGCTGAGATGAAGACTATCCTTACTCCTGACCAGTATGTGAAGTATCTTGAAAACTCCTATACTGCCAACGTAGGCGGTCAGCGTCCCGACGGAGTTAAGATGAAAGCCAAAGGCAACCTCAACGGTAAGCGCGGCGACCGCAAAGGTCAGCGCGACAACGACCGCGTCAAGAAAGACAAATAAAAAAA
>CAYVZJ010000007.1:0-61852 GCA_964456155.1 uncultured Sangeribacter sp. | reverse complement strand
TTAAAATTATTTCCCTTCATAGCGCCATTATTATATTGAGGTCTCTGCTACCATAACTTCATTGGTAGCATTTAAGAGAGAACGTATATCTACGTTTAGGCATTCGGCGATTGCTGTCAATGTTTCTAATGACGGTTGTGCTGTGTTCGTGCACCATTTTGATACAGTGGCTGGGTCTTTGCCAAGCTCACGGGCAAGCCATAGATTGGTTTTTCGTTGCTCAGCAAGCACTACTTTAATCCGATTAATATACTTTCCCATTTTGAATTATTTGTGTTTTGTGTAAATTTAGTGACAAAATCAGACATTTGCAAATTATTATTATTAAAATGATAAAGAGAAAGGGGCACGCGGCTGGCGTGTCCCTTTATCGTGTCCCTTTATTTGGATTGGGTTGGTGGTGTCGGGGTTAGTCTTCCTGGTGGGATTCGGCGTATTCCTTGAGGAGTTTTTCCTGGACGTCGCCGGGCACGAGTTCGTAGGAGGAGAAGTCCATCACGAAGGAGGAGCGGCCGCCGGTGATTGAGCTCAGGGAGGTGCTGTAAGATGACATCTCTTTCAAAGGCACTTTGGCTGAGAGTTTCTCAATACCGTTTTCGGAGCTCATACCCATGATGATGCCTCGGCGTCCCTGGAGGTCGCTCATCACGTCGCCCATGCAGTCTGCCGGCGTGAGCACTTCGACGTCATATACGGGCTCGAGAATCTTAGGATTAGCCTCTCTGAAGGCCTGTGAGAAGGCGTTGCGTCCTGCCAGACGGAAGGATATTTCGTTGGAGTCAACGGGGTGCATCTTGCCGTCGTATATCATGACACGTACGTCGCGGGCGTAAGATCCGGTGAGCGGTCCCTGCTCCATGCGGTCCATAAGACCTTTGACGATAGCGGGGATAAAGCGGGCATCTATAGCACCACCCACGATGCAGTTGTACACTATCAGTTTGCCGCCCCATTCCAGAGGTATCTCCTGCTTGTCGCGCACGTTGAGCTTGAATTCCTGGCTGCCGAACTTGTAAGTATCCGGTTCGGGCATGCCCTCGGTGTAGGGCTCGATGATTAGATGCACTTCGCCAAACTGACCCGAACCGCCTGACTGCTTCTTGTGGCGATAGTCGGCACGAGCAGCCTTGGTGATAGTCTCACGGTAGGGTATCTTCGTTTCCTGGAATTCGATGGGGAGTTTCTCGTTGTTCTCGATACGCCATTTGAGAGTGCGCAGGTGGAATTCACCCTGACCCTTTACGATGGTCTGCTTGAGTTCTTTCGACTGCTCTACCTCCCAAGTGGGATCCTCTTCGTGCATGCGGGTAAGAATGGCAGAGAGTTTCTCGGCGTCGGCCTCATTGAGCGGCTTGATGGCGCGCTGATACTTGGGACGCGGATATTTGATGAAGTCAAACTGATATTCGCAGCCCTTCTCATCGAGCGTATTACCGGTGCGCACGTCTTTGAGTTTGACGGCTGCGCCTATGTCGCCGGCATGCAGTTCGTCAATAGGAGTGCGGAGCTGACCGGAGATGGTGAATATCTGTGAGAGTCTCTCCTTGCCGCCACGGGATACGTTTTCGAGGTCGGCGCCGGCCTTAAGAGTACCTGACATTACCTTGAAATAGCATACCTCACCGATATGGGGCTCTACGCTGGTCTTGAAGAAGAATACGGAGAGGGGACCGTTGGAGTCGGGTTTCACCTCTTCTCCGGCTGTATCTACCGGTGCGGGCATTTCATCCACGAAGGGGCATACGTTGCCGAGGAATTCCATCAGACGTCTTACGCCCATGTCTTTGGCAGATGAGAGCACCACTACGGGATAGATAGAACGGTCTACAAGACCTTTGCGGATACCTTCGCGCATTTCATCTTCAGTGAGGACGCCCTGGTCGAAGAATTTCTCCATGAGAGTCTCGTCATTTTCAGCGGCAGCTTCGATGAGGAGGCGGTTGAGCTCAGTGGCTTTTTCCATCTGGTCGGCCGGTATCTCGGAGATAGTCGGTGCGCCGCCGTCAGCACCCCATTCGAGTTTCTTCATGATGAGCACGTCGATGATCGACTTGAAGCCCGGTCCGCATTCCAGGGGATACTGTATAGGAGTCACCTTGGGACCGAAGTGCTCCTTGAGTTGCTCGAGTACGTTGTCATAGTCGGCCTTTTCGCCGTCCATCTGGTTGAGCGCGAAGATTACGGGCTTTTTCAGTTGGGCGGTAGTACGGAAGATATTTTCCGTGCCTACTTCCACACCGTTTTCAGCGTCGATGAGCAGGAGGGCGAGGTCAGTGACGCCCATGGCTGTATAGGCATTTCCTACGAAGTCGTCAGACCCCGGGCAGTCGATGATATTGAGCTTCTTATTGTTGAATTCAGCATTGAATACTGTTGAGAACACGGAGTAGCCGTATTCTTTTTCCACGGGGAAATAGTCGGAGACGGTATTTCCGGCCTCTACATTTCCGCGACGTTTTATAACTCCACACTCGTAGAGCATAGCCTCAGCGAGTGTGGTTTTACCCGAGCCCTTGGCGCCTATAAGGGCGATGTTTTTGATTTCGTTGGTCTTGTAAATTCTCATTTTGTATAGAGTTTAATTATATTATTTCTTTGCGAATGCAATTTATAAAAAATTGGTTACATTTTGCTATTAAAAAAACATGTTACACAACATATATCAATGTGCAGTTATCAATGTGCAGTCCCTCCGGGACAGAGGGAGGGGATGGCTTATATCCCGGCACTGCGTACCGGGTTAGTCAGATTATGTCCCTCCGGGACAGGGACGGGGTCATATATGGAAAATGTTGAGTAGGATGGAGGATTTTGCGAAAAATGATTATATTTGCATTATCATATGTGACAACACATATATGGTACAACACATATATAATAATGAATTGATGACAAAATATAATGGCGGAGGTATTATATAATATAGAGGAGGAGTATACTCTGGAGAATGAGGGGGAGACGTCGGGACGTGTCGCGCGTAAACACGATGCCGACATGGGGGAGACGCTGATAGATTATCGCGGTGTGACGATAGAGCGCGCCGAGCGTCAGGTGCTCGATAACGTCGACTTTCAGCTTCATAAAGGTGAATTCTGCTATCTCGTAGGAAGAGTGGGCAGTGGCAAGAGTTCGCTGATGAAGACGATGTATGCCGACGTGCCGGTGAAGACCGGACGTTGTGCAGAGGTGATGGGCTATGATATGCTCACCATCAAGCGTCGCAAAGTGCCGTATCTTCGCCGCAAGATAGGCATCGTGTTTCAGGACTTCCAGTTGCTCACCGACCGTTCTGCGGCTGCCAATCTTCGTTTTGTGCTTGAGGCTACCGGTTGGAAACGAAAAGGGGAGATGCAAGACCGTATCGAGGAGGTGCTGAGGGCGGTGGGTATGGAGAATAAGGCATATAAGATGCCTCACGAACTCTCGGGAGGTGAGCAGCAGCGCATAGTGATAGCCCGCGCATTGCTGAATAATCCCGACCTGATACTTGCCGACGAACCCACCGGCAATCTTGATCCGAAGACCGGTGTGCAGATTGTGACTCTCCTGCATGAATTGGCCGACGAGGGACACGCCGTGCTGATGGCCACGCATAATCTTCAGCTCGTCGATGACTTTCCGGCCCGGATGGTGAATTGTATGGATAAGAGGCTGGTGGAGATTTAGGAATTGGAAATTAGTAATTAGGAATTAGGGGGTGTAAAAATATGTTTTGCAACAATTGCGGAAATATTTCATTAAAAAACTTTCGTCATTGACTTAATATTACTTATCTTTGCATTAGATATGGGTGTTTTACGGGCCGTGCTTCTGCGTGTCTGTGTAATATCTTGAATTATAGAATGTTAACAATCTAACATCAATCATATAGCTATTGAATATGGCAAATAAGAAAGAAAAACTGTTTGACATGTTTCCGCCTATCTCCACAGATGAGTGGATGGCGAAAATAAATGTCGATCTAAAAGGTGCGGATTTCGACAAGAAATTGGTATGGCGCACCAACGAAGGCTTCAATGTACAGCCTTTCTATCGTAAGGAGGATCTTGAGGGTCTGCCCACACTCGGCACTCTTCCCGGTGAATTCCCTTACGTGCGCGGCACTCGCGACAACAACGACTGGCTTATCCGTCAGTTTATTCCGGGCGCAACTGCTGCAGAAGTTCTGACCAACGCACATCACGCCATCGAACGTGGCGTAGAGTCAATCGGTCTCTGTCTCTGTGGTGACCTTACTCCCGACCAACTTCCCGAAATCCTCAAGGGTATAGACCTGAAGAAGATTGAGGTAAACGTCAACTGCTGCCCCGGCAAGGCCATTGAGGTGGCAGAACTTCTCGTAAGCGAGATCATCGCTCAGGAGGCTACCGCAGAATTCCGTGGCTCAATCAACTTCAATCCCTACAAGCGTCTGCTGAAGCGTGGTCTTGAATTCCCCAAAGATATCAAAGAGACAGCCCTGACTCTTTATAAGACCGTAGAGGCTGTGAAAAACCTCCGCTGCTTTGCAGTAGACAGCAGCATGCTCAACAATGCCGGTGCGTATATCACTCAGGAACTCGGCTATGCCTTGGCATGGGGTGCAGAATGGATGACAATGCTTACAGAGGCCGGTCTCACACCTTGCGAGGTCAGCAATCGCATCAAGTTCAACATGGGTATCTCATCCAATTACTTCATGGAGCTGGCCAAATTCCGCGCCGCCCGTATGCTCTGGGCTGAGATCGTGAAGGCTTACGGTGCTGAGGATGAATGCTGCAAGATGCACGTTCACGCTGTTACTTCTCAATATAATCAGACTATCTACGACGCTCATGTGAATCTGCTTCGTTCGATGACGGAGACGATGAGCGCCGCCCTCGCAGGCGTAGACTCTATCGAGACTCTTCCCTTCGACCTGCAGTATAAGAATCCTGATGAGTTCTCAGAGAGAATAGCACGCAATCAGCAACTCCTGCTTCGCGATGAGTCTCACCTCAATAAGGTGGTAGACCCCGCCGGCGGTTCTTATTATATAGAGGTGCTGACTACCTCCATAGCCCGCGAGGCATGGAAGCTCTTCAACGAAGTTGAGGACAACGGAGGTTTCCTTGCACTCCTGCAGAAGGGTGACATCCAGGCTAAGGTGAATGAGAGCGGCGTGAAGCGTCACATTGACGTAGCCCGTCGTAAAGAGATATTGCTTGGCACCAACCAGTATCCTAACTTCAACGAGTTTGCGCTTGATAAGATACAGAAGACGGAAGAAGGTTGCGGCTGCGGATGCGCTACGCCGACAGACGGCGCTGTAGAGAGCCTTAACTTCGACAGAGCGGCAAGCCAGTTTGAGCAGTTGCGTCTCGACACCGAGCGTGCAGCCAATCGTCCGAAGGTGTTCATGCTCACTATCGGCAATCTCGCCATGCGTCTTGCCCGCGCTCAGTTCTCCGCCAACTTCTTCGGTTGTGCCGGTTACGAAATCATCGACAATATCGGCTTTAACACAGTCAAGGAGGGTGTAGACGCCGCTGTGGCTCAGGGTGCTGACGTAGTGGTGCTCTGTTCAAGCGATGACGAGTATGCTACTTATGCTCCCGAAGCCTTCAAAGAGCTGAACGGCAGAGCACTCTTCGTAGTGGCAGGCGCTCCGGCTTGCATGGATGAACTGAAGGCACAAGGCATCGAAGACTTCATCCACGTGCGTGTAAACGTGCTTGATACATTAATCGGTTTCAACGCCAAACTCCTCAAGAAGTAATATAATCATGAGACCAAATTTCAAAGAAATAGATATAGAGAAAGTGGTGGCTCCCGCCACTCACAAACCCCTCACTCAGGGTGAGGAATGGATTACGGCTGAGCTTATCCCTGTAAAGCCGGTATATACGGCTGCCGACCTTGAAGGTATGGAGCATCTGGACTATGCAGCCGGTCTTCCTCCGTTCTTGCGCGGTCCGTACAGCGGCATGTATCCCATGCGTCCCTGGACCATCCGCCAGTATGCAGGCTTCTCTACTGCAGCAGAGTCAAATGCATTCTATCGTCGTAACCTTGCTTCAGGCCAGAAGGGTCTGTCTGTAGCGTTCGACCTTCCGACTCACCGCGGCTATGACGCCGACCACGAGCGCGTGGTAGGTGACGTAGGTAAAGCCGGTGTGTCTATCTGCTCATTGGAAGACATGAAGGTGCTCTTCGACGGTATACCCTTGAACAAGATGTCTGTGTCAATGACCATGAACGGCGCCGTATTGCCCGTCCTGGCCTTCTACATCAACGCAGGTCTTGAGCAGGGCGCGAAACTCGATGAGATGGCCGGCACCATCCAGAACGACATCCTTAAGGAGTTTATGGTGCGCAACACCTACATCTATCCGCCGGCATTCTCCATGAAGATTATCGCTGATATCTTCGAGTATACATCCAAGAACATGCCTAAGTTCAACTCTATCTCCATCTCCGGCTATCACATGCAGGAGGCCGGCGCAACGGCAGATATCGAGTTGGCTTACACATTGGCTGACGGTCTGGAGTATCTCCGTGCCGGTGTGAATGCAGGTATGGACATCGATACCTTCGCTCCGCGTCTGTCATTCTTCTGGGGTATTTCGATGAACTATTTCATGGAAATCGCCAAGATGCGTGCTGCCCGTATGCTTTGGGCCCGTATCGTGAAGCAGTTTAACCCGAAGAATCCGAAATCTCTGGCTCTGCGTACACACTGTCAGACCTCAGGATGGTCGCTCACCGAGCAGGATCCTTTCAACAACGTAGGCCGTACATGCGTAGAGGCTATGGGCGCAGTGTTGGGTCACACTCAGTCGCTGCACACCAATGCACTCGACGAGGCTATCGCATTGCCGACAGACTTCTCCGCCCGTATCGCTCGTAACACACAGATTTATATCCAGGAGGAGACATACGTCACCAAGCAGGTGGATCCCTGGGCCGGTTCTTACTATGTAGAGGCTCTCACCGACGAACTCGCTCACAAGGCGTGGGCTCTCATCGAGGAGATTGAGAAACTCGGCGGTATGGCCAAGGCTATCGAGACCGGTCTGCCGAAACTCAAGATTGAAGAGGCAGCCGCTCGCACACAGGCTCACATCGACTCCGGCAAGCAGACTATCGTGGGTATCAACAAATATCGTCTTGAGCACGAAGATCCCATCGATATCCTGGAGGTTGACAATACAGAGGTGCGCAAAGAGCAGTGTGCCCGTCTCGAAGTTCTCCGCAAGGATAGAGATGAGGAGGCAGTGAAGAAGGCACTTGAGGCCATCACAGAGTGTGTGAAGGATCCCTCAAAGGGCAATCTCCTCGACTTGGCCGTCAAGGCAGCCGGAGTGCGTGCATCCTTGGGTGAAATCTCAGATGCTTGTGAGGCTGTAGTGGGTCGTTATAAAGCAGTGATTAAAACAATATCAGGCGTGTATAGCAGTGAAGAGAAGGGTGATCCCGAATTTGAGGAAGCCCGCAAGGCAGTGGCCGACTTCGCAAAGCGTGAAGGTCGCCAGCCGCGTATTATGATTGCCAAGATGGGTCAGGACGGCCATGACCGTGGTGCGAAAGTAGTAGCAACGGGTTATGCTGACTGTGGTTTTGACGTGGACATGGGTCCTCTCTTCCAGACTCCGGCAGAGGCCGCCCGTCAGGCAGTGGAAAACGACGTCCACATCTTAGGTGTGTCATCACTTGCAGCCGGTCATAAGACCCTTATCCCGCAGGTGATCGAAGAACTCAAGAAGCTCGGTCGTGAGGATATCCTGGTGACAGCCGGTGGTGTAATCCCCGCGCAAGACTACGACTTCCTCTATAAGGCCGGCGTGGCTGCCATCTTCGGACCCGGCACACGCATACCTAAGAGTGCTATCGAAATGATACGCATTCTTAATGAAGAAAGAATGTAATAATTTTCTCATAATGTTAAAAATTTAAAGATTAGAAGGAGGATGCGGTGCCCGGGAGGGTGCCGCATCTTTTTTTCCTATAAATCTTATAATACTTTTCTTTATAAATCTTATACTACTTATAAATGTTATAATGGGGTCAAATTGCAGAAAAAGTATTATTTTTGCAGATTATGACACAGAATAATCCCGAATACGATAATAATACGGAATATGATCTTGAGTCCGACGAGTCCGGTCTTGAAACGGAGGAGTCCGGTCTTGAGACGGAAGAATCGAAGCGTAAGAAGCATCCTGTCCTGTTGCTCCTCTCGATGATGATAAATCCCGTGGAGGGATGGAAAAACATACGTAGGGCGCATCTTAAGCCGGAAGAGGTGGCATCCAAGTGCTTCTATCCTTTGGTGGCTTTGGCATCGATGTCAGAGTTTATGGCTTACGTCTACACAGTGCCGGAGGGTATCTCCACAGTGCTGATACAGGCGCTCAACGTCTTTATCTCATTTTTCTTCGGCTACTTCATTGTACTGCTGCTTGAACGGACTTTGCTTCCGGCCAACTGTCGTGAGAAAGCCGCATCAGAATATGGCAAGGAGTTTGTGATGTATCTTCTCTCTACGTTGACTCTCTTCTATACCTTGTCCAACTTTGTGCCTATGCTTGAGGCCGTATGGGTCTTTTTACCGCTTTGGACTATCTACCTTGCTTCTAAAGGTATACGGTTTTTCAAATTTCCCGATTATCGTATCACTTTGATTACCGTGCTGATATGTGCCTTTATCATCCTCTCGCCGATAGGACTGTATATGGTGTTCTCCGAACTGTTGATGCGGTAGGTAATAAGTCATACGTCAGAGTTATGAGTTATTAAGTATTATTAGTAGGGAGATTTTTTGATAGAATTTGAATTGCTATGGCAAATGATAAGATACTGATAAAGAATAAGCGAGCCACGTTCGACTATGAGATAGGCGATACCTTCACATGCGGCATAGTGCTTACCGGCACGGAGATAAAGTCAATACGCATGAGCAAGGCGAGCCTTGCCGATACCTATTGTCTGATAACCAACGGAGAGGTGTGGGTAAAGAATATGCATATTGCCGAATACTCATTCGGATCATATAACAATCATGTGACAAGGCGTGACCGCAAACTCCTACTCACCAGGAAGGAGATAGCCAAACTTCAGAAGGAGTGTGAAAATCCGGGCTATACGATAGTGCCGTTACGTCTCTTTATCAATGAGCGCGGCCTGGCAAAGCTGGTGATAGGAGTTGCGCGAGGCAAGAAGCAATATGACAAGCGTCAGAGTATAAAGGAGCGTGATGATAAGCGTATGCTTGACCGTCTTATGAAGAAATAAGGAGGAATAGGATGGCAATGAGGGAACTGGAACTGCTTGCCCCGGCTGCGAATGCGGATATCGCCATAGAGGCAATAAAGCATGGCGCTGATGCCGTCTATATCGGCGGACCAGGCTATGGTGCCCGAAAAAAGGCCGGCAATTCCATCGAGGATATAAAGCGAGTGGCCGACTTCGCCCATATTTTCCGCGCCCGGGTATACGTGACGGTCAATACCATCATATATGATGATGAATTGAGCCGTGTGGAACGTATGATCCGGGACCTCTACCGGGCAGGTGTGGATGCCATTATCGTTCAGGATATGGGCATTCTGCGGCTTAATCTTCCTCCGATAGCGCTGCATGCCTCTACTCAATGCGATACGCGGACGGTGAAAAAGGCACGCTTTCTGGAGGCCGTCGGCATGTCACAGATTGTGCTGGCACGCGAACTGACCCTTGACGAGATACGAGATATATGTGAGTCTGTGAGTGTGCCGGTGGAATGCTTCGTGCATGGAGCCCTGTGCGTCTCATATTCCGGCCGTTGCCATGCCAGTTGTCATGCCACGGGACGTTCGGCCAATCGCGGAGAATGCTCGCAGATATGTCGCCTTCCTTTTACGCTGAAGGATGCCGATGGCAAGACTCTCGCTTCCGACGCTCATTTGCTCTCCCTTAAAGACCTCAATACTCTCGACATGCTTGAAGATCTGGTCGCTGCCGGTGTCTCATCATTCAAGATAGAAGGGCGACTGAAGGAGATGGACTATGTCAAGAATGTGACGGCTGCATACAGTCAGAAATTGAATGAGATAATATCCCGCCAGCCGGATAAATACCGTCGCTCATCGCGCGGAAAGAGTGTGGTAGGTTTCATGCCGCAACTTGACAAGAGTTTCAACCGTGGATTTACGCATTATTTTTTAGACAACCGACGTCCTAAGGATATCTCTCAACCGGGCTCACCCAAATCGATGGGAGAAGTGATAAGAGATCTAGAAGACCTCAATAATGGCGATGGCATCAGTTTCTTTAACAAGCAGGGGGAATACGAGGGTGTCATGGTCAACGGAGTAAAGGGGGGCAGAATAATAGGTAATCGACCCTTTCAGTTGCCCGCTGACGCTTTAATCCACCGCACCTACGACCGCTTATGGCAGCAGCGTCTGTCGCAGAAAAGCGCCGAGCGCAAAATAGCGATGGAGGTGAGTGTAGGGTATAAGAGCATCACGGCGCGCGACGAGCGGGGAGTGGAGGTGAGAATACTCAATGACGCAGAGATAGAGAGAGCCAACCGTCCGATGGATTTCAGAGCATATTTTGAGAAACTGGGCAATACACACTATAGTCTGAAGACGTTTGAGTGTGAATTGGGCGACGAGGATTTCATACGGGCCTCGGAGTTGACTCGCTTACGTCGACAATTGATCGAGGCGCTGGATGCAGCAGCGAGAGCCGCGTATAGGTTTGATTATAGAAAAAAAGAGGATATGGACGTGCCATATCCTTTTGAGAAACTTAATTATCGTGACAATGTCTCCAATCATCTTGCCGAGACCTTTTACAAATCACATGGAGTGAAGGAAATAGAGCCGGCAATGGAGACCGGTAAAATGCCGACGGAGGGTCGATTGATGACCACGCGGCATTGCATACTGCGCGAGCGCGGCCTCTGTCTCAAGCGAGGGGGAGGGAAGAAGCTACGTATGCCCTTGACGTTGCAGAGCGGTAAGTTACGGTTCCGTCTCGAGTTTGACTGTGTCCGCTGCGAGATGCACGTCATGCGCTGAGAGCCGCTTGTCGCGTGCGCTGAGAAGTGCACGTTGCAGGATGACAATCGTGTCATTCTCACCCTCTTTCATAAACAAGTCGGTGTCAGGCGCTACGTTATTGTTGAGATTATCGTAGGCCTTTTCGTATCTTGCATAGATGGCATTGATGTCGGTGGTGTCGGAGGCATTGTTGATGCTGTCAGTGTAATTGCGGGTTAACTCGGCCAACTGTCGGTATAGTTGCTGAGCACCTTCAATTCTGGAGTCCTGCTCTTTCTCTTTGCAAGAGATGAAGAGTATGGCAAATGCCGCAAATGTTAGCAAATGTTTCATCTTTTACTGTGGATTAATTTGGGCGCGAGGAAATGGCCGGTGTAGGATTGAGGGCATGCGGCGATATCTTCCGGTGTGCCTTCGGCTACGATATAACCACCTTCGTCGCCACCTTCGGGACCTACGTCAATAATCCAGTCCGCATTTTTTATGACATCCATATTATGCTCGATAATGATGACGGTATGGCCCGCTTCGGTGAGTCGACGCAGCGATTTCATCAGCGTGTCAATATCGTGGAAATGAAGTCCGGTGGTGGGTTCGTCAAAAATAAAGACAGTATGCGGCTGGCGATCCTGTGAGATGAAGTGCGCCAACTTGACACGTTGATTTTCTCCTCCCGACAGACTTGACGATGACTGTCCGAGTTTGATATAGCCAAGTCCGACGTCGTGAAGCGGCTGCAGACGACGTATGATCTTTTTCTCCTGCGCGCCGGGCGACTCACTAAGGAAAGCAATGGCATCATCGACGGTCATCTCCAGGAAATCATAAATGGTCTTGTCGCGATAGAGGACGTCAAGCACCTCCTGCTTGAAGCGTTTGCCATGGCAGACATCGCATTCTACGGTGATATCCGCCATAAACTGCATCGGAATAGTGACCGTTCCCTCACCTTTGCACTCTTCGCATCGTCCACCCTCGCTATTGAAAGAGAAGTATGCCGGCGTGAATCCCATCTGTTTGGCAAGTTGCTGGTCTGCAAAGAGTTTTCTAATCTCATCGTATGCCTTAAGATATGTGGCCGGATTGGAACGCGAAGAAGTGCCTATAGGATTCTGATCTACAAATTCTACCGCACCAACATCCTTAAGGTCGCCACTGAGCCGGCGATGCGCACCCGGAACGTCTATCGGTTCGCCGAGATGCCGCATAAGCGCCTTATACAACACCTCTTTTACCAGTGTAGACTTGCCCGAGCCGCTGACGCCGGTGACCACCGTGGTAATGCCGAGCGGAAAACGGACGGAAATATTCTTCAGGTTATTCTGAGTGGCATTCTCCACCTCGATATATTTTTTCCAGGGACGGCGAATGGGGTCATAGTCAATAATCTTCTTACCACCGAGATATTGCAGCGTATGCGAGCCCTCGAGAATCTTGTCAGGAAGCGTGCCGTCAGCAATCCCTGCGAGCGTCTGCGGCAGATTGCCCGTAAACATGATTTCTCCGCCGTTGCTTCCGGCGTCGGGACCCACGTCAATGATATTATCGGCAGAGAGCATGATATCCTCGTCATGCTCCACTACTACGACGGTATTACCCGTAAGCTGCAACTGGCGAAGCACGTTGATAAGGCGCTGAGTGTCGCGGGAATGAAGACCGATGGAGGGTTCGTCGAGAATGTATAGCGAGCCTACGAGCGCCGAACCGAGAGATGTGGCCAGATTGATGCGTTGACTTTCGCCACCCGAGAGGGTAGAGGAGAGGCGGTCAAGAGTGAGATAGCCCAGGCCCACTTCCTCCAGAAAACCTACGCGATTACGAATTTCAGTGAGGAGTCTTTTGGCGATGACCTGATCCTTCTCCGAAAGAGGCAGGTCGCGAAAGAAGGCGCGCACTTCAGAGACCGACATCTTGACAATCTCAGTGATGGTCTTACCGGCCACTTTGACGTAATCCACATCCTTGCGGAGTCGCGAACCGTGACACTCCGGACATACCGTCTTGCCGCGATAGCGAGCCTTCAGCACGCGATATTGTATCTTGTATTGATTTTCATCCACCCAACGGAAGAAGCCGTCGATGCCTTCCCAATTTCCGTTGCCGTGCCATAGAATATCTTTTTCCTTGTCGGAAAGCTGGTTGTAAGGCTTATGGATAGGGAAGGAGATATGAGGCGCGATGTGCTGGAGATGTCTTTTCCATTCGCTCATCTTCTCTCCGCGCCAGCATTGCACGGCGTCCTGATATACGGAGAGAGTCTTGTCGGGCACAACCAAGTCTTCGCTCACACCGAGCACCTTTCCAAACCCTTCACATACCGGACAGGCACCGTAGGGATTGTTGAAGTTGAACATAAGGTCGGAGGGTTCGCGAAATTCAATGCCGTCGGCCGAGAAGCGATTATTGTATTCCATTGTGAGGCAAAAGCCGTTGTGCCAGATAAGCGCGACGCATTCATTATGCCCTTCAAAAAAGGCTGTCTCGAGCGAGTCGGTGAGTCGTGAGATGTCATCCTTGTCATTGGAGACGCTGACGCGGTCGATAAGTAGTCTGACCCCTTCCTCTTCTCCGGCCTTTTCAGGCGAGGCGAGAAAATCGGTGATATTGATGAATTCGCCATTGCGCACCACACGCGAGTAACCCTCTTTGAGATAGATGGCTAACTGGTCGCGAAACGAGCGTCCCTGAGGAGGAAGAATATTAATTACGATAGCGAGGCGTGTACCCTCCGGATACTGCGAGAGATTGGAGATGATATCCTCTACCGAATGTTTGCGCACCTCCCTGCCGGAGACGGGTGAGTAGGTCTTGCCGATACGCGCAAAGAGCATGCGGAGATAATCGTAAATTTCCGTAGCCGTGCCTACAGTGGAGCGAGGATTGCGTGTATTTACCTTCTGCTCAATGGCGATGGCCGGCGGCAGGCCGGTGATATAATCACATTCCGGCTTGGCCATACGGCCGAGAAACTGACGAGCGTAAGCGGACAGACTCTCCACGTAGCGGCGTTGACCCTCCGCGTAGAGAGTGTCAAAGGCCAGGGAGGATTTGCCCGAGCCACTCACTCCCGTCACTACAGTAAATTCATTGAGCGGCACCCGGACGTCTACATTCTTGAGATTGTTGACGCGGACACCCTTCGCTTCTATATTTGTTATCTTTTTATCTTTATTTTTTACCATTTATTCAGTCTTTTAACAATAGGGACAGAACCCAGACCCCATTCCACAAAAAAATAGTTAATGAGGGGTATCTGCTTATATCAATCAGATCAAGGCCACGGCCGTCTCATATTTGGCCATATTGGAGGCTTTACGTATGGCTTTCCAGGCCTTGCGTCCTATTTCCTGCTCCGCATATTCCCAGAAGGGTTGGATTTTGGAGAGAATCTGATGGTCGCCGCCGATGAGAGTATTGCGATATTCATCCATCAAAGCATCATGAAATTCCATTTGCTTTTCAAGACGCTCTGTGTGGCTCCACTCCTTACCCTCGAGACATTCCGAGATAAGAGAGGGGCGACCTAACACGCCGCGTCCGATCATGATGCCTGCTATCTGCGGGAATTTTTCAATAATTGCAGCAGCCTCCTCCGGAGTGTGAATATCACCGTTGTATACCACCGGTATGCGGCTGGCAGCGAGCAATTCTTCAAAGCGGTCAAGACGCGGTTCGCCGGTATATTGGTCGCGAGCAATGCGGGGATGAACGGTGAGATGCACGAGGGGAAGTTCGTTGAGCGTGTGGAGCAGAGATTTCCATTCGTTGTCATCGTTCATGCCAAGACGCATTTTGAGTGAGAAGCGGATGTCCGGATTGGAAGAGACAACTTCTCTAACTGCCTCAGCGCATTCCGGCCGACTGACAGTAGCAGCGCCACGACCTCTTGCCGTCTGTAGCGGGAAAGGACATCCCATATTGATATCAATGCGAGTGTGGCCGGCCTCTTTGAGCAGGCGGACAAGTGTCTCTAATTCCTCCTTATCTCTAAAGATAACCTGCGGAACAGTGGTGGCAGAGGAGGTAAGCGCAGCCTCGGCATCCTTCATATCCTTTTTACGTATTTCTCCCTTTTCAAGGCGAATGAAGGGGGTATAATATTCGATGTCAGCACCGTATATTTTGGAATGTATGTCGCGATAAGCAGCGTCAGTGTGACCTTGCACCGGAGCGAAATAATATTTCATGACTATAATATGTAGATATCAATATAAGATAAGGCTGGCATATGCGTTAATTAAGCATCGGGCACAACCAAAGTATAAAGATAGTACATTTATCGCTCCAAAAATGCCAAATTATCCAAAAAAAATTAAAAATAATCACTAATTTTGTAAAAATTAGACTCTGAGTCCGGATATAATACAGACATTTCGTATTTTCAGGACTCAACAGGTGTCTAAAACAAATTCTGAAGATGAAAGAAAAAGAAATGGATACCGAACGACGTTGTGATGAGACTCACCCCTTTCGTCCGTTTATCCCCGAGGGAGCAAAATTGCTGATGTGCGGTACGTTTCCACCGCAGTCACACCGCTGGTCAATGCCATTTTATTATCCCAACTATATAAATGACATGTGGCGTATCTTCGGTCTGATATATTTCGATGATAAAGACTACTTTGTAGATATTGCCAACAAGACCTTTAAACTTCCTTTGCTTAAGGAGACGCTGACTCGCCTTCAGATAGCGCTTAGCGACACCGGACGATGCGTGATACGCAAGAGCGGCAATGCTTCCGATAAAGACCTTGAGATAGTGGAGCATATCGATTTGGCTGCCATGCTTGCGGAGATGCCTGACTGTATAGCCATCGCCACTACCGGTGAAAAAGCCGCGGGCGTTATCGCGGAGATATCGAATTCACGTATCCCGAAGGTTGGGGAATATGTAGAGATAAAGGTGAAAGACAGCACAGGCAGTGAACGTAATCTTACGCACTGGCGAATGCCGTCATCTTCTCGAGCATACCCGCTTGCTTTGGATAAGAAGGCTGCCATGTATGCCAAAATGCTTGATTCGGTTGGACTTATACTTGGATAGGATTTGGTAATTTGTCCATTTTGTAATAAAAAATAATTATGCTTGACCTTATACCGTTGGCGCTTTTTGATGCCTTGGAATTTTTTGATTGGTTTACTTCTAACGCCAATTATTGGTTTGTCTTCATCTTTATGGTGATAGAGTCATCTTTCATACCCTTTCCTTCGGAAGTTATCGTGCCTCCGGCCGCCTATCTGGCCTGTACAAATGCGGGAGTGGGCCAGGATATGAACATCTTCGGTGTGGTGATAGTGGCGACATTAGGAGCATTGACAGGTGCCTTTGTCAATTACTATCTGGCCTTATGGATAGGCCGACCGGTGGTGTATAAATTTGCAGACAGCCGATTCGGCCATGCGTGTCTTATAAATCGGGAGAAAGTGGAAAAGGCTGAGGCCTATTTTGATAAGCACGGAGCGATCTCTACCTTTGTCGGCAGACTGATACCGGCTATCCGACAACTCATTTCAATACCTGCGGGTATATCCAAAATGAATGTAGGTCAATTCGCGCTGTATACCACTCTCGGTGCGTTGGTATGGAACGGCATATTGGGTGGACTCGGCTACTGGCTCTCACTTCATGTCACTCACCAACAACTTTTCGACAAAATCGAAGAGTATAATAAATACCTGTCGTGGGGAGGATATGCGCTGGCAGCCATCTGCGTAGCCTTCATCCTCTGGAATGCCTTCAAACCCACTTCCGGCAAAGAGAAGAGTGTCAAAAACGAGAATTGATATAAAGAAGAGAAGACTATGTATATCAGCGAAATAAAGACTCTTCCTCCCGCAGAATTCGCCACTCCGACTCAGAAGAAAATTTACGAGACGCTGGAGAAAGCGGGCATGACATGGACTCGGGTGGATAATTCTCCGGCGATAAGCGTTGACGACTGTGAAGATATCTCCCGGACGCTTGATGCACCGACGGTTAAGTCTCTTCTCGTGGCCAACCGCCAACTGACTAAATTCTATCTTGTAGTAATGCCCGGTCACAAGCCTTTTGTGACCAAAGACTTTACGGCAGCGCTCGGAGTGTCGAGAGTCTCCTTTGTCAAGCCGGAATTGCTTATGGAGATGCTCGGACTGGAGGTGGGGAGTGCGACACCGCTCGCTATAGTGGCCGATGATGCCCGACAAATCAGATTGGTAATCGACAAGGATGTGCTTGAAAGAGAGGCAATGCTTCTACCGGACGGTACCACTACCTGCTATATGAATATTCCGACACGTCAATATATGGAACGCTATCTTCCCTTGACGGGTCATGAAGCGGATATCGTAGAAATGTAAAATTCATCCACGGGCTCAAAATAATTTGAAGATAGGGTATGAAACGAGAGAAGGCAATGAGTAAATATAATATCGCAGTGGCAGGGACAGGATATGTAGGATTAAGTCTGGCCACTTTGTTATCTCAACATAACCGCGTTACAGCCGTAGATATTTTGCCCGAAAAGGTAGAACTCATCAACGCACGGCGCTCGCCTATACAGGATGAATATATTGAGGCCTTTCTTTCTACCAAAGAACTTGACCTTGTGGCTACAACGGATGGTGAGCACGCCTATGCAGCGGCAGATTTTGTAATCATCGCGACGCCTACCAATTATGATTCTGAAAAGAATTACTTTGACACGTCTCATGTGGAGGAGGTGATAGACGCCGTGCTGGCCGTAAATCCGAATGCTGTGATAGTGATTAAAAGCACCGTGCCGGTAGGTTTTTGTCGTCGCATGTATGTGAAGTATGCGGATAAGGGAGTAAAACGATTAAATCTTCTTTTCTCTCCGGAATTTCTTCGTGAGAGCAAAGCCTTGTATGATAATCTTTATCCTTCGCGCATAATCGTTGGAGTGCCTAAACCGATATATGATGAAGCCTCGGCAGAGGAAAATGCAGCCATCTCCCGGCTTGCCGACATACCCTATCTTCGTGAAAGGGCGGAGGTGTTTGCCGGTCTGTTGGCTGAGGGAAGCATGGCGGAAAACATTCCCATGCTCTTCATGGGCATGAAGGAGGCGGAGGCTGTAAAACTTTTTGCCAATACTTATCTGGCGCTTCGTGTGAGTTATTTCAACGAGTTGGACACATACGCCGAAGTAAAGGGACTTGATGCAGGAGCGATAATAGAGGGCATCGGTCTCGACCCTCGTATCGGCACTCACTATAACAATCCATCGTTTGGCTATGGCGGCTACTGTCTGCCGAAAGACAGCAAGCAGTTGCTGGCCAATTATGCCAACGTGCCTCAGAATATGATGAGTGCCATCGTGGAGAGTAATCGCACGCGCAAGGACTTTATAGCCGACCAGGTGTTGAAGAAAGCAGGATATTATCATTATGACGCCAACAATGCTTACGACAGCGGTCGTGAGACTGAATGCGTGATAGGGGTCTATCGGCTCACTATGAAGAGCAATTCCGACAACTTCCGCCAGAGTTCGATACAGGGCGTTATGAAGCGTATCAAGGCAAAGGGAGCCGTGGTGATAATCTATGAACCCACATTGCCGGACGGCTCGACATTCTTCGGCAGCAAGGTGGTGAATGATCTCTCGGAGTTTAAAAGGCAGAGCGATGCGATTATTGCCAACAGATGTGACGAAAATCTTTCGGACGTCATGGATAAGGTTTACACTCGTGACCTTTACGGTCGTGATTAAGACCCCATTCCACAAAAAATGTTAACTAAAAATACGGATAAAAAATAAATGGGAAAGACAGTAATGGTGACCGGTGCCACCGGTGGTATCGGTCGGGCATGCGCCGAGAAATTTCTTGATGCGGGTTATAGAGTGATAGTGACAGGTCGTCGTCAGACCATTCTTAACGATATATATGGCAGATATGGCGACAGATGCCTGATATTATGTTTTGACGTGCGCGACAGAGATGCAGCATGTGAGGCAGTGGCCGGTCTGCCGGAATCATGGAGTGAAATAGATATCCTTGTCAACAATGCCGGTCTGGCCCTTGGGCTCGAGCGAGAGTATGAGGGAGATTTCGAGGATTGGGATACGATGATCGACACCAACATAAAAGGACTTCTGACGATGACTCGTCTTATAGTGCCCGGTATGGTAAGTCGCAACTCCGGTCATGTGATAAATATCGGCAGTGTGGCGGGCGATGCGGCATACGCCGGCGGCAACGTATACTGCGCTACGAAAGCGGCTGTGAAGAGCATAACGGATGGACTGAGAATAGACGTGGCCGACACCTCAATACGCGTGACGCTTCTAAAGCCGGGACTTGTGGAGACTAATTTCAGCAAAGTGCGTTTTCACGGCGATAGTGAAAGGGCTGAGAGAGTGTATATGGGTATAGAGCCTCTGAAAGGAGAAGATATTGCAGACGCAGCCCTATATGCGGCTCAAGCGCCGGCTCATGTTCAGATAGCGGAGATGCTGATCTTGGCCACTCATCAAGCCAGCGGCAGTGTAATAGTGCGTAAATAAGATATTATGGCAGGAGGCAGAACGGAATTTTCGTCAAAGTTGGGTGTGATTGCCGCCACGGTTGGTTCGGCGGTAGGTCTGGGCAATATCTGGAGATTTCCATACGAAGCCGGCACTCATGGTGGCGGAGCATTTTTGATATGCTATATCTTCTTTGTATTGGTGATAGGCGTGCCGGTAATCTGCGCTGAATTTACGATGGGCAGGGCGAGCCGTCTTGGCATCCCCGGTGCCTTTCGTTATGGCCATAATTCACGCAAATGGGAGGGGATAGGCTATTTAGGTATTTTGGCCGCCATACTGATTTTGGGTTTCTATTCAGTAGTGGCCGGCTGGACATTTGAATATATAATAGAATCCGTATCAGGAGCCTTCCAAGATACTACAGCCGATGAGCGTCATATACATTTCGAAGACTTTATCAGCGGCTGGCGTGCAGTAGGCTGGACGATATGCTTTCTGATTATAAATGCGATTGTGTCGCTTGGAGGTGTGCAAAAGGGTATTGAGCGAGTCAGCAATATCCTCATGCCCTTGCTCTTTTTAATCCTCTTGGCCTTCTGTATCAATTCAGCCTTTTTGCCCGGGTTTAATGAGGGTGTCTCCTTTCTCTTTCATCCGGACTTCAGCAAACTGACACCCGACGTGATACTCAGTGCTTTGGGTCAGGCATTCTTCTCCCTCTCGTTGGGAATGGGTTGTCTGGTGACGTATTCGAGTTATTTTTCCGACCGCACGCCCCTTGTGAAGACAGCCGCACAGATAGCAGTTCTTGATACCCTGGTGGCTATCCTTTCCGGACTGGTAATTTTTCCGGCAGTATTCAGTTTCGGCATGTCGCCGGCGGAGGGTCCGACACTTGTATTTGAGGTGCTCCCCGGCATCTTCAATCTGATGCCGGGAGGAATGATATGGAGCACTCTCTTCTTCCTTCTGCTTGCAGTGGCCTCGCTGACCTCAATTATATCCGTGAGCGAGATAGTCGTGACCTTCCTAAGCGATGAATTTAAGATCTCGCGTGTAAAATCCACGGTTTCGGTGACGTCAATCACCTTAGTGACGTCTACCTTATGCTCACTCTCCTTCGGCCCGTTGAAGTGGCTCAATCTCTTTAATATCTTCGACTATGTGTCGAGTAACATATTGATGACCTTAGGGGGGCTTGGAGTATGTATCTTTGTGGGCTGGCGCATGAGCCCGGCCGATGCAAGGGAGGAATTGCACGGCAAAGCAGGAGTGCCGATGTGGCTCTACAGCACTGTGATGTTTATCATCAAGTATCTGGCACCTGTCTGCATCGGCATAGTATTTATAGCAGGGTTGCTTTAAAGGCGCTGCAGGGCTTCTTGGAGGCGTTGGCGCGGGCAGGCGTAGTTGAGTCGGATATAGTTGGGGTCTCCGTATATACCGCCGGGGCTTACTCTAACCTTACATTTCTCGAGCATGTATTGAGCCAGCTCATCACCGTTCATGCCTGTAGCGGTGACGTCAATCCAAGCAAGATAAGTGGACTCGGAGTCGCAGAATTTCCAGTCGGGGAGATGCTTATGAGCAAACTCGCGGAGGAAGTCAAAATTTTGATCCAAGTATTCTCGCAGAGCGTCAAGCCATTCTTCGCCCTCATTATATGCTGTGGTGACACCTATTACGCCTAACGGATTAAGGTCGAGAACCTCATTCGATTTCAAGGCCTTGGCGATGCCGTCTCTTACAGACTTTACCGGGCAGATGATATTGGCATTCTGGAGGCCGGCGATGTTAAAGGCCTTGCTGGGTGAGCAGCAGATGATAGCGTCGGGGTCAACCGTAGCGTAAGGCACATATTCCAGGTCGCCATGCGTGAGTTCGCAATGTATCTCATCGCTGATGACAGTGACGTTATGACGCCGGCAGATATCGCGTATCTCTTCGAGTTCGGCACGTGTCCATATGCGTCCCGTAGGATTATGAGGGTTGCAGAGCAAGAGCACGTTGTTGCGCTCGTCAGCAGCAAGGGCCTCAAGATTGTCGAAGTCTATTTCAAAACTGAAGGAATCGCCCAGATCAATACGTTGCAGAGGATTGGCGATCACCTGGCAACCGTCATTCTTGATGGCATTGAAGAAGCAATTGTAGGCCGGAGTCTGCAAAATTACGCCGTCTCCGGGACGCGTGAGCGACTTGATGATACCGGCCACTGCGGGCACAACCCCGGAGGTGGTGAGAACGCTCTCCTTAGCGATGTCCCAGTCATGGCGACGGCGAAACCACCCGATTATGGCTTCATAATATCTGTCCGGCAGACTTACGTATCCGAATATGCCGGTGTCAACACGCTCATGCAGCGCTTTTACGATAGCGGGAGCGGTGCGGAAATCCATATCCGCCACCCACAAAGGAATTACAGTCTCATCGGCTACAGTGTCCCACTTCAGAGAGGCTGTATCGCGCCGATTGATCATCTCGTCGAAATTATATTTTGTCATTTTGATTATATGTATTAAGTTTCCCCGTTTTATAAAAATTTTTAATGCAGGGGTATAAATTATTCGGTCAGTGTGTCTGTAAGCGAAGCGCAGGCATCCTCCAGCAAGTCTAATACCAGTTCAAACCCCTCAGCCCCTTCATAATAAGGGTCGGGAACGTAAGTGGCCGAGGGATGATGCCGGCAGAAATCAGTCATACGCATTATCTTGCTTTCGGACTCAAGTGTGGGCGCCATAGACTTCAAACGGGAGATGTTGCTGTCGTCCATGCCTATGATCAGGTCAAAATCATCAAAATCAGAGATTTTAACCGGTCGGCTACGGTGCTCAAGTCTGTATCCGCGTTGGAATGCATGGACTCTCATTCGATTGTCGGGCATTTCACCGGCATGCCCTCCGTAAAGACCGGCAGAGTCGAGTACAAACCGGTCAGCCAGTCCGCGCTCGTCAAGGATAGACTGCATGACGCCTTGAGCAGCCGGAGAGCGGCATATATTGCCGAGGCATACGAATAGGATTTTGGTCTGCGGCTTCCCCTTTAATTCCTCTATTTTATCCATGTATTTCTATCTGTATTATTCTTTTATCTGTATGATAACTGTAAAAAGTATCAAATTTAGAATTTAAGTGAGCGGATGGCTGCTTCGGGGTCTTTGGCTTTGAATACGTAACTTCCGGCAACGAGAATATCCGCTCCGGCATCGGCAAGGAGTCTTCCGGTCTGCTCATTTACCCCACCATCCACGTTGATAAGCGCTTTAGAGCCGGTGGAGTCAATGAGTTTTCGTAGGCGTTTCACCTTTTCCACGGTATTGTATATGAAAGGTTGGCCGCCGAAGCCGGGATTTACCGACATCAGAAGCACCTGGTCCAAGTCAGTGATTATATCTTCAAGGGTGGCTACCGGAGTGGCGGGACACAGTGAGACACCGGCCTTCATTCCGGCGTCATGTATGGCTTGCACCGTGCGGTGGATGTGCACGCACGCCTCCTGATGAAACACCATATATTCAGCATTAAGATCTCGTACTTGAGACACCCAATTCTGAGGCTCCACAATCATGAGATGCACATCCAGAGGCTTTGTGCAAATACGCGCCACATCTTTCATCACCGGAAAACCGAAAGAGATATTTGGCACGAAGACACCGTCCATGACGTCGAGATGCAACAGATCAGCCTCCGAGCGATTGATCATTTCAATCTCCGGAGTGAGATTAGCGAAATTGGCTGACAATAAAGAGGGACTAACTTGCATAATATATGTTATAATTAGTTATTAATTATTAGTGACTTATATGGAAACATGCCGAAGGCATGTCCTTACGCTGCTCGGATTGGAAACATGCCGAAGGCATGTCCCTATGTTCTCGGATTGGAAACATGCCGAAGGCATGTCCCTACGTTGTCGGGTTGATCATTTTTAAGAATTCATCTTCGTTGATGATGGGAATACCGAGTGCCTGACATTTCTCGTATTTAGCCGGGCCCATATTTTCTCCGGCCAATACAAAAGAGGTCTTCTTAGAGATGCTTCCGGCGTTTTTTCCGCCGTTACGCTCGATGAGTTCCTTGTATTCATCGCGTGAATGATGAGCAAACGTGCCGGAAATTACGATAGTTTTTCCGTCGAGGCTGTCTCCGGCAGGAGTCATTTCCTCCTCGCTGAGCGACATTGTGACTCCCGCTGCGGTGAGACGGTCGATATTATCTACGTTGACCGGATCGCGCAGGAAGTCGTAGATACATTGTGCGATGACGGGGCCGACGTCAGGTACGGCCGTAAGTTGCTCTACGGTCATGGCGCGCATATTCTCCATAGTCTTTACCGCCTTGGCGAGACGTTTGGCTGTAGTCTCACCGACGTTTGGAATGGAGAGAGCATATATGACGTGGGCGAAGTCAATATTCTTAGACGCCTCGATACCGGCCATAATTCTCTGTGCGGTCTTCTCTCCGATGCGATCAAGGGCGGAGAGTTTCTCTTCTGTAAGATCATATATATCGGCGATTCTTTCCACGAGTCCGGCGGAGAACAAGAGTTCGGCGGTTTCCTCACCGATACCGTCGATGTTCATCATTCTTCGTGCGGCAAAATGCTCTATTTTTCCGGTGATTTGCGGACGGCAGCCGTAATGATTGGGGCAACACCACGCAGCCTCACCGTAGATGCGTTGCAGGGGAGTGCCACATTCAGGACAGCGTGTGACGAATTCGATTTTCGGCGCTCCGGGGGTGCGTCGCTCCTTGTCAACGCCCGTAATCTTGGGGATGATTTCACCACCTTTCTCTACGTATAGCCAGTCGCCCTGGTGAATGTCGAGTTCCTGAATGATATCATCATTATGCAGAGAGGCGCGCTTTACGATGGTGCCGCTCAGCAAGACGGGTTCGAGATTGGCCACCGGTGTTACGATGCCCATACGTCCGGTCTCGAATGAGACGAAGCGTAATTGTGTGCAGGCGTTTTCAGGATTGAATTTAAAGGCGATTGCCCAACGCGGTGATTTGGCGGTATATCCGAGATTGAGTTGCTGACGGAGTGAATTGACCTTAAATACCAGGCCATCGGTAGCAACGGGAAGGCGTTTACGCTCCACGTCCCAATAATTGACATATTCATCCACCTCCTCGAGAGAATGAAGCAGGGTCATATATTGCGACACTTTAAACCCCCATTTTCGTGCAGCCTCCATATTGTCATAATGATTGTCGTATGGGAGATTGTCGCTGAGCAGATAATAGAAGCGCGCGTCCAGATGACGAAAGGCCACGATTCGCGGGTCTTGCATCTTGAGTGTGCCCGAAGCCGCGTTGCGCGGATTGGCAAAGAGTGGCTCTTCATTATAAGCACGTTCGGCGTTGAGTTTTTCAAATACCTCCCACGGCATGAGTATCTCGCCTCTAATCTCAAATTCCTCAGGCCAGTCGCCGGGCTGCAACTGCAGCGGAATGCTGCGTATGGTCTTTACATTGGCGGTGACGTCGTCACCTTGCGTGCCGTCGCCACGTGTAACGGCTCTCACCATACGACCGTTTTTGTAGGTAATGGAGATGGAGGTGCCGTCAAATTTCAGTTCGCCGACGATAGAAAATGTCTCCCCTTCAAGAGTCTTCTTTACGCGGTCAAACCATTCATCTACCTCCTGAATAGAGTAAGAGTTGGAGAGTGACATCATGGGTCGTGAATGGACGACGTGCTGAAAACCCTTGGTAAGATCCGAGCCTACACGCTGAGTCGGTGAGAGTTCGTCGTAGAATTGCGGAAATTCTGCCTCAAGACTTTCCAATTCCTTGAGGAGCATGTCAAACTCCTTGTCGGATATTGCGGGATTATTGAGGATATAATAGTTGTGATTGTGTTGATTGATTTCAGCACGCAGTGCGTCTATTCTATTTTTGGCTTCTTCGGGAGACATAAGTTTGGGTTTTAGGTCAGAGTTATGAGTTATGAAGGGGGAGGAAGATATCTTCGGGGTATTTGATATCCCAGAGAAAGAGGGGATTGGGGGGCATTGACGTGCCGGCTGCGCAGCGGTCTTTTTTCTCTATTATCTTTCTGAATGAGTCGATGTCGATTTTATTACGGCCTACATCCACGAGGGTGCCAACTACTGCTCTCACCATATTTCGCAAGAATCTGTCCGCCCTTATTGTGAAGACGAGTCCTGCTTCTCCGGTGGGGAAAGTGTAATCCGTCCACTTGGCTTCTCTCACATCGCAGATATTTGTTTTCGCGTCGCTATGCAGTTTGGCAAAAGAGGTGAAGTCGGCAGTATCTATCAAGATACTTGCCGCTTCATTCATTTTGTCAATATCGAGGGTGGCAGGGGAGTGCCATGCGAAATACCGCTGAAAAGGTGATTTACTGTATATGACGAAATATCTGTATTCCCTTTCACACGCATCAAACCGAGCGTGAGCGTCCTCTTTTACCGGCAGAATATCCTCGATAGCGATTGAGGGACCGCAAAGCCGGTTGAGCGAGCCTATAAGCCGTCCTTTATCTTCCGGGCATATTGGTCGTTCCTTATCCTCCGGAGGAGTAGGGAGGTCGAAGTGAGCATACATGACACGCGCGTTGACCCCCGTGTCGGTGCGCCCCGCTCCAACAATATCAATCGGCTGACGCAAGACGGTATGCAACGCCTCTTCGAGTGTCTGCTGCACACTTCCGGCATTTGGCTGACGTTGCCAGCCATGAAACGGTGTGCCGTCATACGCCAAACGAACGAAATACCTCATCAGTCTCTTTCAAGGTAAGTTATTCCGTAAAGTCCGGAACGATAGATGTTCAGAAATTGTCGTCCTTCCTCGTATGATATTACTCCCTCCTTCACCGATTTGGATACACGAGCCTCCAGATTGCGCACCAGTTTCTTGGGATTGTATTCCACGTAATCGAGCACGTCGGCCACAGGTTCGCCGTCGATTACCTGCTCGATGATATGGCCGTCTTTGGAGGCGGTGATATGTACGGCTGAGGTGTCTCCGAAGAGATTGTGCAGGTCACCGAGTATCTCCTGATAAGCACCGACGAGGAAGACGCCGATATAATAATGCTCACCCTTGCGGAGGCCGTGTACGGGCAGCGAAGTGCTTACACCATGAGGGGAGACGAAGTGGGATATCTTGCCGTCAGAGTCGCAGGTCACATCCTGGATGGTGCAAAGATGAGTAGGCTTCTCTTCGAGACGGGAGATAGGCATGACGGGAAACATCTGGTCGATGGCCCAAGAGTCTGGCAACGACTGGAACAGAGAGAAGTTGCAGAAATATTTCTCGGGCAACATACGCGACACCTTACGCAATTCTTCCGGCGGATGTTTCATGGATTTGGTGATATCATTGACATCGCGAGCCACACTCCAGAAGAGTTTTTCGATTTTTGCTCTCGTAGAGAGGTCGAGGAGACCGAGGCTGAAGAGTTCGAGAGCCTCTTCGCGTATCTGTAGCGCATCGTGCCAGTCTTCAAATACACGTGCAGGATTGATTTTTTCCCATATCTGGAAAAGTTCTGTAGCCAATTCGTGTGGCTCTTCTCCGAGTGAGTCGGTATTTTCATTCCACACGGGTAATTGAGTGGTCTCAAGGACTTCAATTATGAGCACGGAATGGTGTGCAGTGAGCGAGCGTCCGCTCTCTGTGATAATATTAGGATGAGGGAGTTCATTTTTAGTGCATACATCCACGAGAGCGGCCACGGAGTCGTTGACATATTCCTGTATGGAATAATTCATGGAATTTTCACCGGAGGCGGAACGAGTGCCGTCATAATCCACTCCCAGACCGCCGCCTATATCTACAAACTCTATCTTGAAGCCCATTTTGGAAAGTTGCACATAAAACTGCATAGCCTCGCGGAGAGCGTTTTTGATACGTCTGATTTTGGTAATCTGGCTGCCGATATGGAAATGTATGAGTTTGAGGCACTCTGGCATCTGATGCTGCTCAAGAAATTCGAGTGCTTCCAGGAGTTCTGAAGAATTAAGTCCGAATTTGCTGACGTCGCCGCCCGACTCTTCCCACTTGCCGGAGCCGCTGGAGGTCAGCTTGATGCGAATGCCGAGGTTGGGCATTACGTTGAGGCGTTTGGCCACATCGAGGATTAGTTTCAGTTCATTGAGTTTTTCTACGACGAGATAAACGCGGCGTCCCATCTTTTGGGCAAGCAGAGCGAGCTCTACGTAGTCTTCATCCTTATATCCGTTGCAGATGATGAGTGAGTTGTCGTTGGCATCAACGCCGAGCACGGCGTGAAGTTCCGGTTTTGAGCCGGCCTCAAGGCCGACGTTGTATTTATTGCCATGACTTACGATTTCTTCCACCACCTGACGCATCTGGTTGACCTTGATGGGGTATACCACATAGTTGGAGGCTTGATAGCCATATTCTTGTGCTGCCTTGTCAAAGCAATTTGAAATCTTGCGGATACGGTCGTCAAGTATATCGGGAAATCTCAGCAATACCGGAGCAGAGACGTCGCGCAGTTTCAATTCTTCCATCACCTCTGCGAGGTCAATAGGAGCCATTCCTGCGCGGGGAGTCACCTGTACGTGTCCCGCATCATTGATAGAAAAATATTTCAAACCCCAGCCTCCGATATTATATGTTTCGGCGGAGTCTTCAATACGCCATTTTCTCATTTTTCTTAAATATAAATAAGTTTAAGATAGATATTTCTTGTTAAGAGCCATGTTATGCCGGGCCCCCGAGGAGTTCGAGGGTATCCACATCGATTACCGCTACACGTCTGTGTATCTTGAATTTATCTTCATATTCGCGGTAGCGGAGTTTGCCCTCTACGTAAAGTTTGGAGCCTTTGCGGATATATTTTTCGGCAATTCTTGCATTATGGCCGGTAAGCATGAGGGTGTGCCATTCGGTCACCTCCACGGCCGACTCTCCGCGCTGCTCGTTGGTGGCAAGAGATATTTTAGCGACGGCAAAATCCTTTTCCGGATATCTTACTTCCGGGTCTTTTCCGACGTTGCCTATTAATATTACTTTATTTATTGACATATATGTGAGGGTTAGCTTGATAATGATGGTATTTTATTAAAGAGCCGTCAGATAGTTTTTAAAGTGAGTCCTGTTTTTTCGAACAGGCCGGCCATAAGGTTGAGGATATGGACGGCCTCCCCGGCGCTACCCCGCATCCGGGCGTCGGCCACGGCGCGAATGCGGATGGTGTCATCAGTAGGTTTGGAAATTGAGATCACGCAGCGGTGAGTGCCTTCCACTTCCTTAAAGTCGACATCAAACGGCACCAGGAAAGTGAAATTATGGTCATCATATATGGAGTCGTATATCTTGAATATCTCATCAGCAGGAGTAGAGCCGGGTATGGTAAACTCCACAGAGCATCCACGTTGTCTTCCGGAGTCATCTATCACGACGGGCAGATCACCGTTAAAGCCGGTCTGTGAGATAACAATGTTATCACGTATCTGCTTTGATGTCTCGGAATAATTATTGTTATCAGTCAATCCTCGCGGAATAGCTGCATGCAGTGAGAGGTTGTCGGGAAGCATGAGGTGGGAAGCAAGAGGATATAGAGCGATGAGAGCGAGTGCTGAGAGAGTATCCGGCACTATGGCAGTCCTTGCCCCGCGGACGAGACTTTTCCTGTTGATTTCCGAGAGACCGAACACGGGTTGACGGTCTAATCCGGCGGCGAGCTGTGCGCTGCCGTCAAAGAGTATCAGTTTAAGCCCCGGATTGTCAGCCATGATCTTGCTCCATTCAGAGGCGGAATGCAGCGGAGCGATGATGATGGCGAAATCGAGCGCTGTTGCATCGAAGTGAGAGGTGAAGAGGAGTTTTTGCTCACCGATAAATCCATGATGGATAGCCGCTACCGGTTTGCCGGCATTAGCGGGAGAATGAATGGAGACGATCTCCACATCGGGATGATGTATGAGGAGTCGGAGTATTTCTCCGGCCAGAGGTGTCTCTCCGCCTGTGATACCTACTTTAATCATGGCAACGAATAATTATCAAGAGGAAGAAAACGACTGAGAATCTCGACAGCCTTTTGGCGTGATACGTCTTCTCGAATTACGGCGAAGATAGTGTCTGAGCCGGGGATGGTGCCCAATATTTCGGGCGTTTTGCTCATATCGATATCAAAAGCCAATCCCGGCGCATATCCGTTGCGCGTCTTGATGACGGCTATATTGCCGGAAAATTCGAGAGAGATGAAGCCACTCTGATAGTTGGCATTCATTTCGAGTTGTCCTACGGAGAGCAATTTATCTTTGAGAGAATTACTGTCGGGCAAGACGTATGCGTAAGTCCCCCGGTCGGTGGGAACTTTTGTGGTATGAAGCATTTTAAGATCTCTTGACAGTGTGGCTTGTGTCACACTGAATCCCCTTTCGCTGAGCATACGGGCCAATTCTTCCTGACTGGGCACGCAGTTATTTCTGATGAGCTCTACGATGGTCTCAACTCTTTTCTTTCTATTCTTCATATTCTATATTCTTCCGTCTAATGCTCATTATCTTATCCCTAATAGAGGCTGTAAAGAGCGTCAGAACGTCGGTCAGTCGTTATTATCTTTATTTCTAAGGCGCAGTATCTCTTGGAGTCGTGCAGCCTCTTCATATTTTTCTTCACCGGCTAAACGCATTATCATCTCTTTGATTTCCGCGTCTGAATACTTTGACATTGAGTCTTGCTTGCTCTCAACGTTGGCCTGTGACTCTTTGTCCGGCGCATTGTCCTGTTGCGGGTCTTCTGATGTTTCTTCTGCAGCGGTCTTGTCGGTTTTCGGTCGGAAGCCGGACTCTTCGAGCACGTCGGCATCGGTGTATATAGGTGAGCCGGTGCGTATTGCGATAGCGATAGCGTCGCTGCTTCGCGCGTCGATATGATGCAGTGTGCCGTCTTTGCCTTCCATAATCATATCGGCTGCAAAGACACCGTTGGGGAGTTTATGGATATCGACGCAAGTCAGGGTGATGTCAAAACTCTCCATAATGTGCTTGATGAGTTCGTGGGTGAGCGGGCGTGGAGTCTTGACATCCTGCAGTTTGCATTCTATTGACTGTGCTTCCGGGTATCCGATGATAATCGGTATGCGTCGATTGCCGTCCACTTCCTCGAGAATGAGCGCGTATACGCCGGACTCAATTTGATTATATGTAATGCCTATTAGTTTAAGTTCGTGTCTTTCTTTCATACGTTTTCCGTTTGTGAAATATTAGAGGTATCAGCCAGGCATATCATTCCCGAACCGAGACATATTTTCTTGTCAGGGGTATAGACAATGCCGAATTGTCCGGGAGCGATGCCTTGCACGTCGGAGTCGGAGAGGATGGTATAGTTGCCATCCCCGTTATGTATCATTTTGCCGGAAATGAATTCCGGAGTATGTCGGTTTTTGAAGGTGATATCGAGCATGCCGTCTACGGGAGCGATATCCTTGATTTCTCCTTCAAAAGGATTGCCTGATATCCAGTGCATTTCCTGGAGCGGGAGTGTGCGGCCGAATTGTTTTGGCGTGTCATATCCGTTGGAGACGTAGATTACGTTGTCTCTCGTATTTTTTCTCACTACAAACCAGGGGCCGCCGCTCAGCCCGAGTCCTTTTCTCTGTCCGATAGTGTAAAACCAGTATCCCTTATGCTCGCCTATTTTGCGTCCGGTCTCGAGTTCGATGACGGGTCCGGTGCGCGTGCCTAAATGGCGTTCTATAAAGTCGGAGTAATTGATTTTACCGAGGAAGCAAATGCCTTGCGAGTCTTTGCGGGTAGCGTTGGGGAGTCCGCATTCCACGGCCATTTTTCTCACCTCCGCTTTTGGCAAGTCGCCGAGCGGGAACATGATATGGCTCAACTGAGCGTAAGATATCTGGGCGAGAAAGTCGGTCTGGTCTTTCACCGGATCAACGGCAGTGGCGAGAAACCGTTTGCCGTCACGCTCCATGATGGAGGCATAATGTCCGGTGGCTACCGCGTCGAATTCGTGTCCCCATTTCTGCTCGAAGAAGCCGAATTTTATGAGTTTGTTGCACATCATGTCCGGATGCGGCGTGAGTCCGCGGCTTACGGTGTCGAGTGTGTAGGCCATCACATGATTCCAGTACTCTTCATGCAGAGACACCACTTTGAGTGGCAGACCGTATTTACGAGCGATGAGTGTGCACATTTCGATATCCTCGTCGGCAGAGCAATCACCCTCACCGTTGTCCATTCCTATGCGGATATAGAAGAGGTGAAGGTCATGGCCTTGCTTGTAAAGCATGTCGACTACGACGGCGCTGTCTACGCCGCCCGATATAAGCACTGCAATTCTTTTCTTTTCCATCTCCATACGGGTCATACCTCCTCAAGTTCTTCGTTCTCGTTTTTCCCCTCAGTATGTATGAAATGAAGGGACAGGAAATAGTCGACAGAAATTTTGCCGGGTCCTACGAGCAGGATAAAGAAATAAATGCCGAGAAACATGATGGGCAGATAGCTGTAAGACTGCCAAGAGAGCAGATATGCCACCTTGTCATGCAGCAGGTAAGTCTCGGCCACTATCATTGCAACGAATGGAGGAATAGTCATGACGCGGGTCAGGAAGCCGAACATGATAAAGACGGAGCAGATCATCTCGATGGATATCATCACAACCAGAGAGGCAGTGGAGCCCATTCCGAATACGGAGGGGAATTCGCTGTGGAGGGTCTTGAAATTCATGATCTGACGCACGCCGAACTGTATGAGCATAATGCCCACGAAGAGTCGGAGAAACAGGCGTCCGAGATTAGTGTAGGAATAGCCTGTGGTGCGAATATATATCTTTTTGAGAATATTGCCTAATTTGTTCATAAGCAGAGTGTTTTAGATTATTTCCCCTTTTTTCCCTTTTGCAAATGCTCTCTGAGAGTATCCACAGTGTTCATCACATCCTGGTTTTTTATTATGATTTCTCCTTTTGAATTGAGGAGATAGAAGGAGGGAGTCTGTCGTATGTCGTAAGCGTCCTCTATGCCATATCCGATGCCGGCGGTCCATGCAGAGGGATAATCCTTAAGGTCGGCTATCATTTCCTCTTCCTCATCTACGGGCACGTCGGGGACGATAAAGAGTATTTGAAGTTTTTTGTCTTCGATGAGGTCTTGGATGTCGGCTGCCATTTCGAGTTTTAATTTAGCAAACGCGCAGTCGTCACATTCCGGGTCGCCGAATTCGATGATGGTAAAGGGTTTGTCGGCTTTGAAGTCCTTGTAGTGTCCGTTGGCGAGGCGGTAACGGAATGCCGGTGCCTTCTTTCCGGGCTGAGTATTCTGCAGGAGGTTGAGTTGGCGGGCATATCTCTCTTTCCTGATCTGAGAGACATTATTTTCAGCCACTATAGCCTTCAGGAAGGGGAGATAGACCTCGTCTGACCATATATCGGCGCGCGGTCCGTATAGGGTTTCCTCGGCTGCTTTGACCATCTGCATGGTGAGAGCCGGCTTGCCTTTAATGCGTTTCAGCAGGTCATCCACAGATTTCAGAGCGCTGTCTCTGTCGGCAAACTGCATTGCTGAGGTGTAGATGAAAAAAGCATGGTTTAGCGCATTCTGATCTACAGTAGAGTCAGCGCTTAGGTCCATATTGTCCCAGAAGTGGGTTACGAGCCATGAGGAGCGGTCGTTGAGATTTTCGATATCTTCGGGAGGCGTCGGATATTCGAAGATCGGCTCCACGATAATTTGAGCCTGGACGCGTGTATGGGCGGTAAGGCTTAGCAAGCATGCTATAAGCGGTAATATATAAAATTTGCGTAGTTTCATATTTGGCAGTGGGTGATTATAAATGTTAATCGGAAGTAAGGAGAGTATCTTTGTATAACCAGTGTCACTCCAGATGTTTTTTGATAGAGGGGAGTGTCATTTCAATTACCTCTTCGATTGTTTCGCTGTCGGATACGGAGGTGTCTTCGTCAGCGTCGGCTGTTTGCGAAGAGTTAGCCGGTGTGTCGTTGTCGAGAAGATCCTTTACCATTGCAGCCCAGCGCTTATATCCGGCACCGGAAAGATGCAATCCGTCGGTGGTGTATTCCTTGCTGAGTTTGCCGTCGGCCGTAGCGAATCCCGGCCAGAGGTCTACATAGACAGCACCGTATTTTTCAGCGATTTCCGGCAGCAGAGCATTTACAGCCGGCACTACTTTTTCTTTGCCAATCAGGTTTTTATATCTTCTGTAGTCGTTGTTTATAGGGAGGAGGCTCTGGATATAAAGTTGAGTCTCGGGAGATTTGGCATGAATTTCGCTGACGAGAGTCTCATACATAGCGGCTATTTTCTCAGGCGAGTGACCGTGAGAGACGTCATTGATGCCAATTAGGAGGAAGATCTTGGAGGGATGTCCGTTGGTGACTTGGTCAAGGCGTTTGCGCACACCATTGATGATGTCGCCTACGATGCCACGGTTTTTTACATCCTCACGGTTGAAGAGTTCCTGAAATTCGCCGCCATCCGTGATGCTGTTGCCTAAAAACACGATATCACCCGGCTGCACGGGGAGTTTGTCGAATAGGCTCACTCTTTGATGCCAGTAGTCATTTTGAGCCGAGGCGGCAGGGGAGAGGCTGAGAGCGAAGAGCGCTGTCAGTATCGCGGCGAGAAATCTTGTATGGTAAATCTTGAACATGAATAATAGTCTAAGAGGTGAGTGATAGTGAAGGTCTACGAATGAAAGGCGATGATGCCCTCCATAGGTGTGCGTGTGATTTTGGCAACCTTATATCCTTGACGTTCAGCGGCGTCAGAGAGAATTTTCTCAAAATAGTAAGCGATAGAGCCGGTGAATGCAATCGGTAGACTGTGAGCCCCCGGATACATAGCCACATTTCTTTTGATGAAGTTGGTAAATTCTTCGAGCACAAGCGAATATATATAAGGATTCCAGAGGTGTTCGCTGAGGAAAGGTACCAACGAGGCGAGATACGTATTCGGTTTTGGGCCGCGATATACGTTGTCAAGGATATCAGCGATGGTGATTTTATATCTATTGATGAAAGTCTCTTTGATGGAAGAGGGGAGATGTCCTTTGAAGGCGTCGGCTATGAGTCGTCTTCCGAGTGCGGAGCCGCTCCCTTCATCGCCGAGGATATATCCGAGGGACGGTACATTTTTAATAATATCCTTGCCGTCATAGAGGCAGGAATTAGAGCCGGTGCCGAGTATGCAGGCGATGCCCTTTTCCTTGCCTAAGAGAGAGCGGGCGGCTCCGAGCAGGTCGCTTGCCACGTTGATTTGTCCGGCAGACCATACATTGCCCAAGACGGATTGTATCTTGCCGCAGACGGCGGGAGTTGCGCAGCCGGCGCCGTAATAATGTATTTCGTTGAGCGACTCCTCTTGTCCGAGGATATCCTTGACGGCGGCGAACTGCTTTTGAGCCTCTTCTTCTGTTATGAGCATAGCGTTGAGGCCGTCGCTGATGGTGCGTTGTAGCACTTTGCCGTCATCGGAGAGCAATATCCATTCCACCTTGCTGCTTCCGGCATCAACTATGATTTTATTTTTCATCAATTATTTGCTTATCAATAAATTGCGTTGAGGCTCGGGAGGTAACAGCAAAATCAAAAGCGAGTGGCTGTAAATTGCTCGTCACGCTTCAAGCCTAAACTACTACAAATATAACAATTATCCATCATTTATAAAAATTTTATACAAAATTTTGTTTGATTTCCCCCTATAAAAATTGCAGACTCACGTAGGGACATGCCTCGGCATGTTTTGATTAAATAGGAGGGAGCAGGCTCATCGCATTGCGATGTTATGGCGAAACATGCCGGAGGCATGTCCGTACGTTGCTCGGATTGGACTCTCGGATTAGTAATGTGCTGTTGTCGTGTCCGAATGTGAAACGAGACACGCAGTCGCTTTTATCTTCACATGGGTTTAATCATCGAATTGATGAAGGCTATCTCTTTATCCGAAAGGTTGTATTTCTTGTATAGCTGCTTGTCAATATCTTCCACTGATTTGTACCAGTCAATGTCACTGTTTTCAGTGAAATCCTGCATAGGCACGAATCTATACACTTTACTCATAGCATGTTGTGATACTTTTGACGCGCTAACCAGTACTCTGAGAAAACGGGTTTGGATGTATTTTATAAAATTCTTTGCTTCTGTTTCAGTATCAAAGGCTACATACAAATAAGATTGTGAACAAACTGAATTGGCCGGTGAGAATATTGGTTGACCTAATATTTGATGGGGAAATGATTCTCCAGCACCATATGCGCCTGGAATAAGAACTTTCGGTTTGTCAATGTCATTAAGATTCTTTTTTATATCTTTTTTTGATACAAAAGCAGTACATCTCCCATTCTTCTTTATAAGATGCAATATGGTATTATGATCTTTATTTGATTCGTTGTAAATTGTAAATGGGGTTTTTGAACTTTGTTGAGGATTGGTGGGAATTCCAAAAGGCGTATCAGATGAAATCATATTCTCAATAGTATGATTCACGCGACATAATACTTTAGAGACGATTTCTGCTAATTGTGGTTCTCTAATGAGAACTTCAAACTCTCCAAGATTACGTTGTACTGAATACACCTTGCCATCCCTAATTAAGGCGTAATCGCATTTACCACTATATGTAGGAGAGTATACGAAATAACAGCATCCTCCCTTTATTTCGGCATCAGGGAACAAATCTTTAGCATTTGAAAATGCTATTAATCTATTCGTATGAGTGGATGTCAGCATAGTCTGCCTAAAGTTACCAACAAGATTCTCGCGTCCACTCGTAAACCACCGAGAAGGAATAACCATAGATGTATGTCTTGGATTAACCTCAAATGAAAATTGACAAAAATTCTGATATATTGAAGCGTCATTTGAACCTCCGCTTCCACCAGGATCTTGATATGGTGGATTACCTAATATTGTTCCGAAATTCATATCTTTTATTTCTTGGGGGATTATGTAATTCTTTTTCTTGTCTCTTTTTATTAGGTCATAACTCGTAAATGAATCGAATATATGATCTATGGGGAGAGAAAGCAGTTTATATACTTTTCTTGTAAATTCGTATGCGATAGATGAGGTGCAGACGGAATACACCATATTTGTTGCCTCTTTGCCATATCGATTTAAAATAGCAATCGTAAACTCGCCCTGTTTGGATGCAATATCCAATATGGAACCGTAAGATAATACATTATCCGGCAATAGATTTACCATATCCTCTGCAACATTTAGTGGCGTAACAATCTCAGATTCCGACATTCGTCCGAATTTGCGCATTGCAATTTCCACCCTGTTGATAGGAGATAACTTATCATCCTGCATCAGGTCATTGATATTCTCAATTTTAAAATCCAACCTTTGTAATACAGACGGATGGCTTTTCGCTTGAACTAATTTCAGTATGTCTATATTAAGCCCTAAATTTCGGACAATGCGCCTGTTGTCCTCATTAGCAGGTATCTCTTTGATTATATCTTCAAGAGATTTTACTGTTGAATCTGTAAGAAATGCAAAAAAGAGAATACGAGCAAAATAAGCGGACAGTCTTTTATTAAGATTATCCTCCTCAGTGAGATTTGTAGGTTCTCCAGCTGCTTGATGCTGAGTTTGTTTTGAAATTTCCTCATCGCTTGGAGGTACTTCTCCATTTAAACCTTCCAACTCATTACCCTCTCCCTGATTAGCCTTAGTCTTAAATACATTTTTTGAATCTATAGGCTCAATATCTCGTAATATCTTTGCAATTGCTTCATTCTTAAGCAAGTCAAAGTCTATCGGTATTTCTTTTGCCTCATCCATTATGCTGCGAGTGCGGGAGTATTCGCGCACGGCATCTATAATGTTGGTAGGAGTAGCCTTCTCTAACTTATTTTTGTTAAGGACAATAATGGGGGATATTTCCAATTCTTTGGCTATTCGCTCCTTTAATTGTGTATTCCCTTTTTTATCCGTATTAACGTTAAATATTTGCGACTTTTCTTCCTGCAAAACAAACATTCTATTTGGGTCAAAATCCACAAGCAATGTCTGAGGCTTCATATTATACTTTATGATTTTGCCATTTTCATCCTTGTAAGATTTTATATAGTGATTCTGCAAGCGAAATATCGCTTGGTCATATTCTTGTGGAGAAGATGTGCCTTTGAGAAAAATCATAGTGTCCCATTCAGGAACAGTCGTACCTGTCAACATGCGATTGACAGTTAATGTCAATGTTTTCTTATCTTGTTTTTCGTTAGTTTCAATCGCTCGTGTTACATCTCTTGTGGATTTATATTTGTTCTCATCGTCAAATCCTGCAATATTGATTATCTCATACTCGCCCAGATTCTTAAATCTCTTACTTTCCCTACGTATCAGTGAGGCCATAGCATCACACGCTGCTCTGAAGGGCAAGACGCAAACGATGTGACGACACATTTTGCCGTCTTTAATTTTGTCATAGTCCAGGAAGCCAAGCAAGTTTTCATCTTCCTTTGAGCCGTCAATCACTTCTAATAAATCAAGAATCTCCTTTTCGTTTTTAAACTGACGATGACTGCCGTCGTCTTGTGGAGTTAAAGAATGCGGTCGGAAAAGTTCGGAGAATGCGTATGTAATACCGGCCTTACGCATCTGTTCCATCTTTTTCCGTGAAGATTCATTTGGATTGAAGGCAAAGCGAATCATTTGCGGAAAACCGAAATAAGGATTATTCCATTCATCGCAGTTATCTTCCTTCAGATGCTCTTCGTTCCATTTTTGCTGAGCTTCAATTATATCAGAAAACTGAACATTTGCTATAATGTCCTCTTTTTGAAATTCTTCGCTCATTAAGATTCTGTAAGGCGTGCCGGATAAATGAAGTTTTATTCCGGCATTAAAAGCTTTAACAGCATCTTCTACACGGTCAAGAGTCTCAAACCCGTCGATTCGTTTAAGTTCTCTCTTGATTTGTGATTTGCTGAGACTATGTTGTTGAAGCACCATACCATAAGAATCCCCTCGTGCTCCGAAATGAGTTTCATCAATAATCAGCAAATCAATCTGACGGTCAAATACTTCTTTATGTTTCTGTTTAATATCTTTACCGTTCAAATCTTGCAAAGACAAGAACAAGGCTACTTTTTGTTTGGGATCGGAAAGAACTTTTGAGATAAGACTTGGGTCTTTCTTCAAATCGTCACTATTTAGATAGTTAAAACCGTAAAAGTATTTATGACTTTGTATGGTCTTTTTCCATTCATCTTTTACGTCTATTTTAGCAGACACAATTTCTACGAATCGTGCATTCATCTCTCTTGCACAACACATAGCAGTAAACGTCTTGCCAAAACGCATTACGGCGTATAGCAACAAGTTGGTGCGTCCGGCGTCTACAGCAGACTTAAAGTTATCAATGGCTGTCTTTTGATTATCGCGAGGAGGATAATTCTCAGTGCGCGGATAAGTATCCGGCTGTTTGAGATGATCGGGGGAGTATAATGGGTATTTGCCACTCTTTTCACGAGCGCTCTTAATTATATCCTGGATGGCGGCATCCACGTCCTCAGAAGTTGCCTCTTTAAAGAATTCCCGAGAATAATATGGTAAATCTTTATAAGTATCTCGCTTTAAGCGTTTGCGACCTTTCTCTTTTTCCAAGAAATAATGCACTGCAAAATCGCGGAAGATAGTATCAGTATCAATTTGCGCAGTATGCTCATACTGCTGAATCAGATCGGGGAAAATCGTTCTCCATTCATCGAGACGCACTCGCACGCCTCGTGTCGTGTCTCCGACTTTTAGATAATTGGGAACAGTTTCCGTTGTAAAAGCGTAAATGTATGGCTCAACGCGACCGATGATAAGCTCATCGATCATAGACGTGTCTATCGCTGATCTTGTACCCTCCATATCACTTTTTGTTCATTAAAGATACAAAGGTTAAAACTTCATTCTCTTTCCAGTCTTTAATCTTTGCATAAATGCCTGTATGGGAATGATAATCTTTGTTTTTACACCCGGGACAATCAAATAATGTATCTTCTTCCGGCTGGCCTAACTCCTCATCGCTGAAAAGAGATGAAGAATTCTTTTTTATCTTTGGCACCTTGACGCATGAATTGGGTAACACAAATTTCAGTCCGTCCATTTGCCATACATTCCATGAGATTATCTCTGCAAGCTCGGGGAGGTAATGCTTGGGCAATTCCTCACCGAATTTTGCCCGATAGTGGTCAAGAAATGTGTACAGGAGGTTTTCTCGTGCAAGGACAATGTTGTCGCCCTGCCATTCGTAGCCATAGGTGGATTGCAACGCGGTTATGGCAGCAACGATCCATTCTCCCGGTGTCTCGGTGTTTTCGCTGACCACTCGTAATTTGCGGTCAAGTAAACCTATGCGCATTTCAATTGAAAGTGACTCTCCTGAGACAGTGTCATATCGGCTTGCAAGAAAGGGGGCTTCACCACACGTTATTTCAAGTTGATTTTGGGATATGTAGTCTTGCCATGTCTTCCCTTCAGGGAATTCTATTTTCTCTTCAGATGGAATCCAAGTGTGTGAACCGTCAGGATTGTCAATCTCTGTGTTGAATACGTTTTCACGACCGAACCATGCGTCGTCAACGAGGTTATTCATCTTATTGCATAACCACGAGGGAGTGAATACCTCCGCCATTTCTCGGCTGCGCAGCTGTTGTTGCTGACGCGACTTTAAGGCTCGGGGTACAATTACCGAACCATTTTTACCCGTTATGGCTTCAATGGTGATAGGGTCGGAGAATTGGTATCCTTTTCCCCGGTGGGAATAGTTGTCTGTTGCCCAAAAGATATTTCCTTTTGTGGTATGGTCTTTGAGCAATATGGCAAGTAATTCCGGTGAAGATGCCAAAATCTCATTCTCAGATATATCAACGGTGCTGTCTGAGAAATTAAAGTCTATGTTGTCGTATACTTGGGGCATGTGTTGGGAATTTCTTGGTTGTGAGGGGAGGGGCGGATGTTCGCGGGGTTCTATTGCAAAGATAGTATTTTTTCTATTTATTTGGAATATTTGCATTAACTTTGATGGGAAAAAATTGGAATTGGGTTGGGTCATCGCTTTGCGGTGTTGGGGTGAAACATGCCGAAGGCTTGTCCTTGCGTTGCTCGGTGGATTAAGCGCCGGGGGAGAGGCCGGATTATGAGATAAAAAATTAGCTCCGGGCCGGAAGGCTCGGAGCTTTTTGATTTTATTTTGTTTATAATTTTTCTTTTATAAGGGGAGGGGTGGGTTATTCCCAGGTGTCCCAGGTGCCTACTACTTGGTGTAGGAGGGTGTCGCCTTCTGTGCGGAGGTCTGTCAGCATTGAGTTGCCGGCGAGATTGAGGGTGGTGAGCATCGGGCAGAAGGATACGTCGAGGGTGATAAGCTGGTTGTTGGCTACGTTGACTCTCTGCAGGAAGTTCTGATTGCTCAGGTCGAGATAACTGAGGTCATTCCACGCTACGTTTACGTCTGAAAGATTGTTGCAGTTGTTGACGCTGAATGCTGTCAAGTCATTGTAAGGAGCGTAGATATCTGTCAGAGCCGGGCAATCATTTACGGCAAATTCAGCCATGTGGTTGTCACTGACGAAGATAGTCTGCAGGGTAGGAATACCGCTAACATAGAATTTCTGCAACTTATTGTTGGTAAGGTTGAGGTTTTCCAGATTTGCCAGACCGGCGAATTCTACAGAAGTGAGATCATTATATCCTGCGTAGACGTTTTTGAGGTTGGTGCATCCGGAGAGGTTGAGCGTTTGCAGACGATTGCTCATACAGTTGAGAGACTGCAGATTAAATGCGTTGGAAACGTCGAGTGTGGCCATGAAATTAGACGCCACGTTTAGTGTTTTAAGCAGGGGAGTGCCCTGAAGATTTATTTCGTTGAGACGGTTGCGATTGAGGCGTATTACCTGCAGTTGCGGGTCATTATCGAAAGAGACGTCAGTGAGCAAATTGCGTGCCGCGTTAATCTCTGTCAGTGCCGGATTATTATTAAGGATAAGGGTGGTTAGACTGTTGTCGTTGACGCTCACTTTCTGAAGATTCGGAAAATTTGAGAGGTTGAGCGTACCGGCGAGTTCCTTTTTATCCCAGTTGATTTCTACGATGTGTCCGTTTTCTACCTTAACGCCGGGAGTCAGAGCCGGATCATTGCCCTTCATAAGGAGTGCTTCAGCGTTATTTCCGCCTTTGGCAGCGGTTTGTGTTAGAAAAGCTTGCAAAGATTTAGCCTCTTGTTTGTTGAGGTTTTGTCCCATGGCTGTCGTTACGGCGAGCGCTAAGGCCATTACTGATAGTATTTTTTTCATATCCCGTTTGGTTTTGATTATTCTATTAATCTAACATATGGTATTATAAAATGGTTCAATTTGACTTTCATCGCTTTGCGATGTTACGGTTAGACATGTCGGAGGGATGATTGTTTGGAACTAAAGAGATACATAATTTCCGGAATAGCGCATTGCTTCGCTCGCTAACGCGGACCTTGACGGAACAACACGGAATTTTTTAATTTCGTCAACCGATATCAGGATTTGGGTACATTAATAAGATTGCACTTTGAGGATGAAATGATTTCCGGAATGGCGCATTGCTTTGCGCGCTTTTACGGAATTTGACTGAACTGCACGGTTTTATGGGCGGACATGCCGTGGCATATCCGCCCATTGTGGATGATATTTGGATTGGGTGTCATAAAAATTGATAATCTGTATTATGTAAAATAGAAGGTTATTAAAAAAGAAACATGCCGTAGGCATGTCCCCTTGTTGCTTGGTATTCTTTTTATTGTGCTTTTTCTGAATCCTTACGCATCAGAAGCTGGCTGAAGATGCTTCTCACGCTGATCACGTTGGGGCTCTTGCGCAATTCCTTCTTGTAATTCAATGACTCGCTATCGGTCATTGATGCGTCTCCATTCAATATTTTATTCATCCCGATGAGCAACATCGCTATTATGAATAGCATTGCGATGCTTACGATGATTTGTACTAAAGTTCCCATAGCCCTTACTCTCTTTAATGATTTCTATTTTTTCCTTTTTAGTTCAGACTATAAACAATGATGGGTTGAAAAAAGATTAATCATTAATAAAAAAATTAAAGTTCGTCTTTCAGGAACGGAGATGTTGGCAAGGCTTTGTTTTTGGCTATCTCTTCGGGTGTGCCGGTGGCGAGAATTAATCCGCCGTTGCGTCCGCCTTGCGGTCCCATCTCTATGATATGGTCGGCGCATTTGATGATATCCAGGTTATGCTCTATGACTATCATTGTGTTGCCCTTATCCACGAGTCGATTGATGACGTTGAGCAATACGTTTATATCCTCGAAATGCAACCCCGTGGTCGGTTCGTCGAGGATAAATACCGTCTTACCGGTATCTCTCTTCGCGAGTTCGGTGGCCAACTTAACGCGCTGATTTTCACCACCGCTGAGGGTGCTGGATGGTTGGCCGAGACGTATATATCCCAATCCGATATCCTGAAGCACCTTGATTTTCTTCAGGATGGTCGGTACGCTCTGGAAGAAATCAACCGCTTCATTTACTGTCATTTCGAGCACATCTGAAATAGATTTGCCCTTGTATCTGACTTCCAGTGTCTCACGATTATATCTCTTGCCGTGACACTGTTCGCAAGGCACGAGCACATCAGGCAGGAAATTCATTTCTATTGTGCGATATCCATTTCCCTTACATGTCTCGCAGCGTCCGCCGGAGACGTTAAATGAGAAGCGACCGGGTTTGTAGCCACGTATCTTCGACTCGGGCAGTTCGACGAATAGTTTACGGATATCCGCAAATACGCCGGTATAGGTGGCGGGATTAGAGCGCGGTGACCGACCTAAGGGAGACTGGTCGACGGTGACTACCTTATCAATGTGTTCCAGACCCAACACCTCTTTATAAGGAAGCGGCTCCTGAAGAGACCTATAAAACTGTCGGCTGAGGATAGGCTGCAGCGTGCCGTTGATAAGCGAGGACTTGCCACTGCCGCTCACTCCCGTGACGCATACAAACTTGCCGAGAGGGATTTTGAGGTCGACATCCTTCAGATTATGACCCGACGCACCCTTTATTTCGAGAAAATTTCCGTTTCCCGGTCGTCTGCTTGCCGGTACCTCTATCTTTTTCTCACCATTAAGATAGTCGGCCGTGAGTGTATGAGAGGCCAGCATTTCGGCGGGTGTGCCGGAGAAGACCACCTCTCCACCGTTGACGCCCGCTCCCGGACCTATATCCACAACGTAGTCTGCATTTTGCATGATATCCTTGTCATGCTCCACGACGATGATACTGTTGCCGTTATCACGCAGAGTCTTAAGACTATTGATAAGTCGCAGATTATCACTCTGATGCAGACCGATGGAGGGTTCGTCGAGGATATAGAGCACGTTGACGAGCTGCGAACCGATCTGCGTAGCCAGTCGGATACGTTGGCTCTCCCCTCCGCTCAGCGAACTGCTCGACCTGTTTAGCGAGAGATAGTCGAGACCCACGTCGAGAAGGAATTTCAGTCGGCTGCGTATCTCTTTCAATACCTCCTCGGCGATGATACGCTTGCGAGGGTCAAGTTTTTCTTCAAGTCCGAGCGTCCATTCATAGAGGGCGGAAATGTCCATCTCAGCAACGTCAGCGATGTTTTTATTGTCGATAAAGTAGTGTAACGAGATCTTATTGAGTCGAGCGCCATTACACTCCGGACAGACAGTTTCGGAGATATATTGACTGCTCCATTTTTTGGCGGAAGCTCCCGCCTCCTCATCCTGCTGCATCGTGATATACTTGACAAGACCATCATATCCGGCATCATGATATAAGGTGGACATAGTGCGGTTTTGAAGCTGCAGTTTAACGTCCGTGCCCTCCAGAATATCCTGCAGAGCCTCCCGGGGAAGGTCTTTGATGGGAGTCTTGAGTGTGCAGTCATAGAGTTTGCAGATGGCATCCACCTGCCAGAATATAAGAGCATTCCGATACTTGCCCAAAGGGAGTATGCCTCCCTCATATATAGACTTGGATTTATCGGGAATGATTTTCTCTTCATCCACGATATTGACCCTGCCGAGACCTTTGCATCGGCGGCAAGCACCCTGTGGTGAATTGAATGAGAAATTGTGAGGAGCCGGTGCGGGATAAGAGAGTCCGGTCTCCGGGTCCATAAGGCTTTGCGACAGATGACATATCTCCTCTGTTTCGGCGTCAATGACCATCATCTGTTTGTCGCCCTGCCGGAGAGCGGTATCTACCGTGTTGCGCAAGCGCTGGATATCATCACTGCCGGCACGCAGACGGTCTACAACGAGTTCGACGTTGTGGTTGCGATATCTGTCCAACTTCATGCCGGGCAATATTTCGCGTAATTCTCCGTCTACGCGCACTCTGAGATAACCCTTTTTGCTGAGATTTTCGAAGAGTTCCTTGTAGTGTCCTTTTCTGTTTTTTACAAGCGGCGCCAGGATATATATCTTACGGCCATCATACTTTTGGAGTATGAGGTCTACAATCTTATCCTTGGTGTATTTCACCATCGGCAGTCCGGAGATGTAACTCCTTGCCTCGCCGAGACGGGCGAAGAGCAGACGGAAAAAATCATATATTTCGGTAGTGGTACCAATCGTGGAACGCGGATTTTTATTTACAGTTTTTTGCTCAATGCTTATTACCGGACTCAGACCGTTGATACTGTCAACGTCCGGGCGTTCGAGTCTCCCCATCATAGAGCGAGCGTATGACGAGAAAGTTTCGACATATCGACGTTGTCCTTCAGCGAAGATAGTGTCGAAAGCAAGCGATGACTTTCCACATCCGCTTAATCCCGTAATAACGGTAAGCGAATCGTGAGGAATAGTGACATCTATATTCTTAAGATTATGTACGCGCGCGCCGATTACCTCGACGTTCTCACTTGCGCTATAATGTTGTTCATTCATCTGTTTTGTCGTTACATGTTATAAGAGAATGTTGCGAAGCCCCTAATATATTTTGAAGCCTCTAAAAGATATTCCTTACTATATTAATTAAGGAGTAAGAAATATATATTAAGGAGTGGGACACAGTTTAATAATCACTGTATTCACCGCCGGCGGAAGAGACTGATCTTTCCACATGTCTGATGATGTTGATATCGCCACTCTTCTTGTATTTCTTTCCGTCAGCGCCTGTGGCCTGAATTACGTAATAATATACTCCCGGTTTTACGGGTTTGTCGCCTTTCAGACCGTCCCAACCGTCGTCAGGATTATCAAAATAATACATTTGATGTCCGTAGCGGTCGAATATCCAACATTTGAAATCGAGTAACGAACGGTAAGCCACTTTCCACTTATCGTTTACTCCATCTCCGTTGGGTGTAAAAGCATTCGGGCAGAGGAGTTCGGAGGCGCCGATTGATACCTTATAAGTTTCACCTATCGACTCGCAACTACCGTCACTATTTGAGCCGATGTAGCGCAGATAGAAAGTGCCCTCTTCAGTAAATGTATATTCGAGATTCTGTTCGTTAAATCTGTAATCGATTGTTTCAAATTCAGCGTCTTTCGACATCTGCCATTCATGGTGGATAACACCCTCTGTAGTGTAGGCATCAAAGTGGATGGTGGCCGGTGCCGAACCGCCCAATCCATCCTCTTTGCCACGTATCTGATTGGAGGCCTCTTCCTCCTCATCATCCCCCTCGTTGTAGCTTATATCATCGTCAGAGAATATGTCATCTCTTGTCGATCTTTTTATGCTACGAGATGAGGTGTCCTTGTCTAATTGTGTCGCGGTGGTTTCAACGAGTACGGCTGTCGGATTGACTACCTCACTTTCTACTGAAACTGTCCAATTCCAAGCAGTGAGAAATTGGTCACCTGTCAGTGTAAAATACGTAGAAGAATAAGCAGGAGGAGTGACGGTAATGACGCTGCCGATGCTGTCAAAAGTTTTGACAGCTTCTACATTTTCAAAACGCATATTGTCGCTGTTCCATACCTGCGTATCGTATTCGAGTCTGATAGCTCTTTCGAGTACTTTTTGCTGACCGTTGATAGCATAATAATGTATGGGCTCGGCGTGTCCGTTAAATGCGAGAATTGTAGACTCGCATGAGGTCTCGGGAGAAAGAGTTATACTTTGGGCAGTAAATCTGAAAGGTTGATAATTTACAATCCAATAGTAGTATCTTTGCGTACCATCTTCTACGATATATCCCGTATTACCTTCTATATTTGCAAGTATTAAATTATTACCGTCAAAAGTAACGCCGGTGACTTCTTGCGCATATCCTCCACCGAGGTTGGAGTATTTATACAGCTTAGCATTTGCGGGAGAAGTCACGGGGATGGAAAAAGAGACTCCGTCAGTATTATAAAGCACGTAAATCTCATCAAGTCCTGTAGACTTTTCGGGCGTGAGCTGTACGGGTCGCAACGAAGCACCATTGAAAGAGATCTTTGGCGCGGCCATGGTATGGAGAGTTCCGCTTAAAAGTCCGGTGATGGCAAGAGCAGTAATAATATTGTGTTTTCCGTATTTCATCAAAGGAGTGAATTGCAATTTCTACTTCTCCATATAACGTAAAAAAGACGGTTTTATTGTTACTGCTTTATTCCTGAAATGAGAGTTAGCGCCCCGGGAAGAAGGTTTCAAATGTGGAATCCTCGTAATAGATGGTGATTTGCGTCACTTTTCGAGGATTTTTCTTCATTGCAGCTATTTGGCGTTGCAATTCGAGTATTCTGATATCCTCTTCAAATGCTTTATTTTCAGTAGGGTTAGATTGGTTTAAACGGTTTTTTAGGCCGTTTTCCTTTGAATATTCACCGTTGTCTGTGTGATTGGTGGGGTTTACAGAATTTACACCCTCTTTTAGAACGGTGTCTTGGTTGTCGATTGAAGAATCAGTGCTTTTTATGTTACCTTCTCCAAACATGAGCCACATAATAGAGAGTTCGGGGTAGGCCGCATGTATTTGCTCAAGGAGTGTATTGCTGACCTTTTTGTTTCTTCCTGTCAGTAATTGTGACATACTGGGGCGGGGTATGCCACAGGCGTCGGCAAAGTTAGAGACGGTTATTCCCAACGACTCTATATAATACTTAAGCCTTGCCGCGATTGAGTCCTCCATATTGCAAAAAGTAGCGAATTTTTATGAAAATTGTCGATTTTTTTGACTTTGCAAATGTAATAAATAAAATGCAAATTACAAAATTTTCAATTACAATTATTGAATTTTAAAATGTAATTAGGTGGAATTTGTGGTGGTGGTTGAAAATGTAAACGCAAATTTTAGAGTTAAAGTATTTGGTGAGTATTCGCTTATATGTTATTGCGGAATAATGAATTATTTGCCGAGACTTGAGTGCTGTCGGTATAAAAGTTAACTTATCTCAGATAATATTTGATATTGCTTGATTATGGTGTGTTAATTTATTGTATTTCAGTAATATGATATGATTGTTAATAAGTGTTAATGGTATTTTGTTGCATTTGCATCTGTTTGCGAATTTGAATATTTGCTTTTGTAAAGGGGGTGGAGAGGGTCTTGGTTTGATGCGGTTGTAAATTTTATTTTTGCGTTTGAGTGTGTTTATGTTTGTGAATTTGCAATTTTGTTTGCGATTTTAATTTTAAAATGCAAATTGGGGTGGCGCCTCTCGCCTATTGGACTTGGGACTGGAAACATGCCGCAGGCTTGTTCTTACGTTGCTCGGACTGGACGCGGATTTTGCTCGGATTGGACGCGGATTTGGAAACATGCCGAAGGCATGTCCCTACGTTGCTAGGATTGGACGCGTACGTTGCTCGGATTGGACGAGGAGGTTGCTTGGATTGGTCGCGGATTTTTGAGAATTTGATTTTTGGATATTTCTGATTAATTAATGGGATTTTCTCAAATATTCAATTCTCGCGCGTTTGGATTTTTCGTCATATTTGGGGATTTTTTAGGTGGAGGATGTCTGTTTTTTTAATCCATCATAAAGGTAATGCCGAATTGGGTTGCATCGGGAATATTTCTTGACAAACTTTTTATCATCCCATAGGGACGTGGTGTGAGGGAATCGATGAGTGTTAGATCCGCCAGATCATTTTTTAGAAACACCACTCCCCTAATCAACTTGCTTTTCTCTTGCTCTGTCATTTTTGGGTATTCGCTCTGAGTAATATTTGAGTCTAAAATCACATATATTTTATTACCTGACATTATCCATTCTTGACAGACTAACTCCCATTGTTCGATGGTATGGCGCAAGAAAATGTCACCACTCCCCTGTTCGATATTTTGTAACAAATGATAGGCAGAGATTACAAAATTTTTGTAATCCTCTCCATACAATTCTGTTATATCAATGATATTAAATCTGTCGTTATCAGGTATCACTAATTTGATATCTTCAATCGAGGAAATATGCTCTTGAATATACCCTGTTGAAGGGCTGTTTTCAAATTGCAAAATCGCAGAATATGGCATCGCGTACGCCATATCGTGATAGTTATATTTTTTGTAGAAATGTCGTAATTTTTCGTTGGCCGGTATCAAGAATGTGAAGTTATAATTTCTGTCTTCAGCTCGCTTCTCTAAGTCGGCCATTAAATGTTGAATTTCCCCTTTGCCTCGCATCTCCGGAAGCGTAGATACTCCGCATAAATATAACGCCCTATATCTTTGCTTTGAGCCGTCAAATGTATATGGAATGCCGACTATCATTGATGTCATCGTTCCGACATCATTATATCTATACGCGCAATTATCAAGGTCTGTCTCTTCGTTTAATATTAGACGAATATAATCGTCGGAGTCGTGGAATATTTCTTTCCACAACTCCGACATATCTTTGATAATATTTTCCTTATTAATCGCGTTCACAAGTGCATTTAGAGGTGTCAGTCTTTCAGTCGCAAGAAACTGTATCCGAAACGTTCTGCAGCCGCTCTGGAGAGTTCTTCTCTGAATTCAGGAGCAGCGACAGAAATAAGAGCTTTTGCGCGTTGTGCAAGGTTCTTTCCGCGCAGATTGACTGCTCCATATTCCGTCACGACATAATTAGTCTGAAAGCGCGTAGTGACAACGCCCGCACCCGGTGTAAGTACGGGTTTGATTTTATTTACACCCTTATTAGTTGTGGCGAGCATAGCAAGGAATGATATACCACCTTCGCTTTGCGAACTGCCGTATACGAAATCGTGCTGACCACCGACACTGGAGAATATTTTTGTGCCGATACTGTCGGCGCAAATCTGACCGGTGAGGTCTATTTCAAGACACGAATTTATAGACATCACTTTCGGATTTTGTGCAATGACAAAGGGATTGTTGGTCCATGCCACATCCTTAAAGATCATATCCTTGTTATGATCCATAAAATCGTATAATTTTCTGCTTCCCAAAGCGAGTGATGCCACAGATTTTCCCGGTAATACTTTCTTCTCAGAATTGTCTATAACACCCTTTTCAAGAAGAGGAAGTACGCCGTCAGTCATCGCCTCCGTATGTAGTCCTAAATGACGGTGATTTTCCAATGCACGAATTACGGCATTCGGAATGCCACCGACGCCGATTTGCAACGTTGCGCCATCCGGAATTAATTCAGCGATATAGTTGCCGATATTAATCTCCTTTTCAGTAGGTATGGCAGTAGGTACTTCTACCAATGGATCGTCCACCATTACAACTGCAGAGAGCTGTGAGAGGTTGATCACCGGGTCGCCATAACTGAAGGGCATGTGGGGATTTATCTGCGCTATGACGCATTGCGCACATTCCACGGCTGAGACGGCAAGATCTGCCGAGACACCATAGCTTACATTACCCTGTTCGTCGGGCATAGAGCAATTGATCAGGGCGACATCCACGCGGCAAGTGCCGTCGCGGAATAGAGCCGGCACTTCGCCGAGAAAGCGCGGTGTCATCGTGCCATAGCCTTTGGCTATCCATTCGCGCACGTTATTGCTGACAAACATACTGTCTACGAGGAAAGAGTCCTTATACTCCTCCTTGCAGTAAGGCGCGGGACCTTTAGTGACACAGAAACCCTGATATATAGTGACATCGCGTAGTTCGCCGCCACGGTCAGCCATTGCTTTTACAAGCACTTCAGGGACACTTGTAGAGCCCTGGATGAAGACATGGTCGCCGTTTTCTATCAGTTTTACCGCCTCTTCAGCAGTGGTGAATTTTACGTGACTGTTCATAATAACGGTTATTTGTGATTACGGTCAAACGTCTCGAGTCGCTCCTTAAGCAGTGCGAAATCCTCGTCGCTGCATACAGTAGATACAGTGACGCGCACACCATTTTGCTCCGAACCGGTAGAGGGGAGCGATATGGTGGAAATGCCGTTCATGAGCAATTCCTCCTGCAGTTTGCCGCCGTCCATATCCTTATATCCGACGGTGAAGAAGAAGCCGTCTGAGATAGGACGGTCGCCGTCTATATTGTATACGATATGGAAACCATTATCGGTGAAGAGACGTTTGAGCAGATTGGCTCTACGTCCATATTCTGAGGTGTGAGATACAAAATCGAGTTCTCCCCTTACGGCCGCATCGAGCATAGCCGCCATAGCATATTGAGCGGCATGTGAAGTGCCCGATGAAGAGCAGTAAAGCACACCATATATATATGCGTCACCAAAAGCCGGCATCTCGTAGAAACTTTCAAAGAAAGGATAATGGCGAGAGAATACAGCATCGCTCATGCAGACAATAGCGATTCTCTGGCCTGCATAGCTGAATATTTTAGACGCCGAGAGCAGCAGAATATAGTTGTCTGTATATTTAGCCACTGTCGGAATATACGGTGGCTGGAAGGGCCGCGAGAAGTCAGAGCGGAAGTCCATGCCCATATATGCCAGGTCTTCGAGCACGATGACATCATATTTGGTAGCCATGCGTCCTATAATCTCCAATTCCTCTTCCGTAAGATTGGTCCAGGCCGGATTGTTGGGGTTGGAATATATCATGGCTGTGATACGGCCGCTTGCCATTTCCTCTTCCAGTTTGGCCTCCAGTGCTTTGCCGCGATAATTATATATGTCAAACGATTGGATGTTGAGTCCGAGCAATTTGGCCTGATGCCTCTGCGCCGGAAAACCGGGGTTGATGATAAGCATCGTGTCTTTTTCAGCCAGTCTTTGTTTGAGCAGAAGCATCAGAGTAAATGAGCCTTGCATGGAGCCGACGGTCGGCACGATGCAATGAGCGGGCACATTGACATCCATGAAGGCCTTGATGAAGTCGGAGCCGGCTTTCTTGAGTTGTGGAATACCGCCGATGTCCGGATATTTATTAGCCACACCGCTGCGGAGAGCCTCGCATTCCGCGTTGAGTCCTATCTCTTCAGCGGGGAGTCCCGGATTGCCTAATTCGAGATGCACGCACCTCTCGCCTGCTTCTTTTTCCAATTCTTGAGATACGGCTACAATCTGACGAATTGTCGCAGAGGTGATGTTGGGTATCTCGAGGCGTTGAAGCACATTGTCAAGTATTTTTTTCTCTACGGGATACATATTATCTTCAGTCTTTCTTTTTAGTCGATATTTCCCATCCGGCGCGGAAAGCCTTCAGGTTGGATTCAACGATTGCCTCTCCCTTTTTACCGAACACTTTGCGTATGCCCTCTTCTATTTTCTCCTTTTCAAGTCCCTTGACGTGGGGCGCACAGGCACCGAGTAGCACCATGTTGGCGCTTCTTACCGATGCCACCTCTTTAGCCACGCTGTCCATATCGAAAGCCACCACATTGGGCGACTTGTGGAGCTCGTCCATAAGTTCTTCTGTGGAAGGATAATTATCAATATTGACAAAAGGAACAGTATTTGTGACGATCCATCCTTCTGCGGAGAGATAAGGAAGATAACGCAGAGCCTCCATCGGTTCGAGAGATACGATGAGGTCGGCGGTGCCAAAGCCGATAAGGTCGGAAGCGATGGGACGGTCGCTGATGCGCAGGTTAGACTGCACATCGCCGCCGCGTTGTGACATACCGTGCACTTCAGCCTGTTTGAGATATAGACCCTCATCCAAAGCAGCAGCGCCCAAAATAGTAGCGACCGAAAGGATGCCTTGTCCACCCACACCGGCCAAAATTATATCTGTTTTCATGTTTTAAGTTCTGTTTCTTTTCAAGTATCAGGTATTATTTCTTTTGACCCGCATGACGGCGAGCTGTCTGTATACATTCGCGGCGTGACACGATGACGCTCAGGCCATGATGTTCGATTTCCTCTTTGAAGAGTTTCTTCATATCCTCCACATTTTTGGGCAGAGAGTCAATGGTGCGTACGTGCGCGGGGTCAACGCCGAGTCCGAGACAGATATCCTCAATCTTGCCGGTGCCCTGAGAGTCTTGTCCTCCGGTCATGCCGGTGGTGAGATTGTCGGAGATGATTACAGTGATGTTGCTGTCTTCATTTACGGCGTCGAGAAGTCCCGTCATGCCTGAATGAGTGAATGTAGAGTCACCGATGATAGCGACGGCCGGGAATTGGCCTGCATCCGAAGCACCTTTAGCCATAGTGATTGATGCGCCCATATCCACAACCGTATCGATAGCATTGAAGGGTGAGAGGAAACCGAGCGTGTAGCAGCCTATGTCTCCGAATACCTTCGGCGACTCATATTCTTCGAGCACGCCATTGAGGGCAGCATAGACGTCTCTGTGTCCGCATCCTTGGCAAAGCGCAGGCGGACGCGGTTGGGTGACCTTGCTGTTTTCTCTAATCTCCGCAGCCTTGAGACATTCCATCTCGCTTTTCACCTTAGCAAGACCGGCCTTCACGAGGTCAGGGGTGAGTTCGCCGGTGAGGTTCAACTCGCCGCTCAGTTTGCCATAAATCTTCCCGGCACGGTCAAGCGCACCGCGCAGTTTTCTCTCGATTACAGGCTGACCCTCCTCGATAACCATGATGGCCTCGCACTCGTCAAAGAGACGGTTGAGCATCTTTTTGGGCAGCGGATATTGTGAAATCTTGACCGTCGGGAAAGGAATACCGTCGGGGAAAACCTCATTAAGATAATTCCATGCCAGACCGCTCACTACAATGCCGAGTGATTTATCCGACGCATCAATATATTTATTGAAGGGTGACTTTTCCGACTCCTCTTCAAAGGCCTTGTTGTCTTCAAGCAGACGCTTGTATCTCTCTTTAGAGATAGCGGGCATGAGCACCCATTGACGGAGGTTTTTCGGATAATGGAGTTGGTTTTCAGGAAGGCTTTCCGTTTCAGTCTCCACCACTGCTCTGCTATGGCTGAGTCGGGTGACGAGTCTTACCATCACCGGAATGGCCTGACGTTCTGACAATTCAAAACCGTATTTGGCCATATCGTAAGCCTCCTGCTGGTCGGAGGGCTCGAGGATAGGCATCAGTGCGAAGTCTGCATAGAAGCGGGAGTCCTGTTCATTCTGCGAACTGTGCATGGAAGGGTCGTCGGCGGCAATGACGAGCAGACCGCCGTTGGCGCCTGTCATGGCACTGTTGACGAAAGCGTCGGCAGCCACATTCATGCCGACGTGTTTCATAGACACGATGGCGCGTTTGCCGCAGTATGACATACCGAGAGCCTCTTCTACGGCTGTCTTTTCGTTGCTGCTCCAGTGGCTGTGTATCTTTCTCTCACGAGCGGTAGGATCACCTTGCACGAATTCAAGAATTTCTGTGGAGGGAGTGCCCGGATAGGCATACGCGCCGGATAGGCCGGCACGGATGGCACCTAAAGCAAGTGCCTCGTCGCCCAGTAATAATTGTTTGGTTTTCATTTATGATATTAGATTTAGATTTAGAGTATCGGAGAAGTCTCATCCGGTGCTAATCCATAGTAAAATGAGTAGTACGGATGAGTGTCGCAAATATAAAAAAAGATATGCAAAAATCAAACAATCACTGCCGTGCAACATATTTATGCGTGTATATTATATAACATATATCGAAAATTATCGTTATCTATAATATTTTTATTATCTTAGCGGTCAAACTTTGGGCTCCGTGGAGTGTCCAAGAGACATAGACATCTCCCGTTAGGGAGACCTTCAACATAATACATCATTAAACGACATCTATAATCAGTTAATAATCAATAATAAGACAGATATGTTCAAGAAATTTTTCCTTTCAGCATTGCTTTTGTGCGGTGCGTCAAGCCTCTTTGCCGAGCTTCCGGCGGTCAATTTGCAGGACATAGACGGCAACACTGTGAATACAGCCGAACTGTATAATGACGGCAATCCGATGGTGATATCCTTCTTCGCCACATGGTGTAAGCCCTGTATGCGAGAGCTGAAGGCCATTCACGAGGTATATCCCGATTGGCAGGATGAGACCGGCGTAAGGGTGATAGCCGTTTCCACAGATGCAGCTCAGGATGCTCAGAAAGTTAAACCGCTCGTAGCAGCCAAGGGCTGGGAGTATCAGGTGCTTCTTGATCCCAGTGAGGAATTTAAGCGTCAGCTTGGCGTAAATGATATTCCCCACGTATTTGTAGTGGATGGCAAAGGCAACATCGTGTGGAATCATCAGGGTTACATAGACGGTGGTGAGGAGGATATTTTAGAGGCAGTCAAGAAGGCGGCCGAGAAATGAGATTAAAGAAAACTAACCATAATACGTGCATGATGTATGGTCGCCTACGGTAGCCATACATTCTGCGTTTAAATAATCTAATACTATGCGTCAGAAATATCTGCAAAAAGTCGCACCTCTCGCCCTCTCTTTAGTGGCTCTGCCGGCCGTTGCGCAGGATGTCGCCTCAGCGTCTTCCGACTCGGTCAACCTTGTGCCGAGAACGTATATGGGTGAGGAGGTAATGGTGCCGAACGAACCTTATCAAAGTCCGGGAGAGAGTTGGTGGTCGAAAGTGCGTGCCACGGGTTCGATACAGACGGAATTCATGGTGCCCCTTCAGGATGCGGCTCTTAATACACCTAAGTATGAGAAGCCGGTGCTTAACAATACCTATTTTGATCTTACTGTAAATGCGCCGTATATCTCAGTGGGTGCTCGTTTCCAGTGGACCAAATATCCGCTGCCCGGTTATCCGAATGAGTTTGCCGGCTGGGGTGTGCCCTATTTCTGGGCTACAGGCCGCTATAAATGGTTTCAGATTACGGGTGGTGACTACTACGAGCAGTTCGGCTCCGGTCTGATCATGCGTACATATCAGGACCGCAACCTCGGTGTGGACGGTGCGCTACGCGGCGGTCGCATCAAGCTCACTCCCGCGAACGGCGTCTATATCACCGCCCTTGCCGGTAAGGAGAGATTTTTCTGGAAACATAATCCCGCGTGGATATGGGGTGCAGATGCCGAATGGTCGCTCAACGAGTCATTTCCGACGGCCTTTGGCAGCAAATATGGTGTGACGCTCGGCTTCTCCTACGTAGGCAAGCATGAGGGTCAGCAGGTGATACCGGTGCTTCCCGAAGAGGATTACAAGCTATATCTCCCGGAGAATGTAGCCGCATTTGATGCCAGAGTGAAGGCACGTCTGCACAACTTCAACATCCTTGCGGAGTTTGCCACGAAGAATAACGACCCGGACTTTGTCAACAAGTATATCTACTCACGCGGTCATGCAGAGTTGCTCTCTTTGAGCTATGCCAAATCCGGATTTTCAGGCTTCATTCAGGCCAAGCGAAGCGAAAACATGAGTTATATGTCTGACCGTGAGATTGACGGTAAGGATGGCAACGGCTTTATCAACCATCTTCCCGCCTTCACCAACACTCAGACCTATACCCTCGCTGCCCTTTACCCATACGCTACGGATTGGAACGGCGAATGGGCATTCCAGGCTCAGGTAGGCTATACATTCAAGCGTGGCACAGCCCTCGGCGGCAAATACGGCACCTCGCTGCGCCTCTCCGCTTCCTATATCGCCGATCTGGATAATTCCGCTCCCCTCGGCTATCCGCCGAGCAATGCCTTAGCCGGCACGAATGGTGACGGAGCAGCATTCTGGAAAATCGGTTCGCTGAGATATTCCGACCTCAACTTCGAGATCAATAAGAAATTTAACAAGCATCTGCAGTTCACCCTCTTCTATCTTTTCCAGAAATTCAACAGCGACAAGATATTCGGTGAGGCTGACAATGGCGCTATCGTAACAGCCAATACCTTCATTTTGGAAGGTCAGTGGAAGATACAGAAGAGAACCCAGCTTCGTTGGGAATTGCAGTATCTCACCACCAAGCAGGACAAGGGCGACTGGATTGCCGGTCTCATAGAGCTCTCTCTCGCACCTCACTGGATGTTTACCGTCACTGACACCTATAATCTCGGTGAGACAAAACTGAATTATTACAGTGCAATGGTGACATATAACTACCGTGCCAACCGCTTCGCGCTCTCCTTCGGCAGAAACCGCGAGGGTTACAACTGTGCCGGCGGTGTGTGTCGTTGGGTGCCTGCTACGAAGGGCTTCACACTCACTTATAATTATACATTCTAAATTAGAAAAAAGAGATGAAAAAGAAAGTATATGGATTTTCAGCCGCTATGGCGGCCTCGATGATGCTTCTCTCATCATGCAGCAATGTGCCTGAAGACGAACGTTTTCTTCCCTACGAGCGTCCCCAGGTGAAGAGCAGCATCATAATATTTGAATTTACCGGCCAGATGTGTCGCAACTGTCCGGAGGGCGCAGCGACCGTGCATAACATCATGGAGAGAAATCCCGGTGCTGTATTTGCAATCAACGTGCATCCTGAAAATACGACATACACCCGGCCGCTCGGTGGACTTGTCCTCACGTCTCCGGCCTCAACATTCCTGTATGAATACTATCATCCGCAGGCTTTCCCGGCTGCTTGTATTGATGGAGGCGAACCGATCAACAATACCTTCCTGTGGGGTAAGCTTGCAGACGAAGCACTCCACGTAGATGCTCCCGCCACTCTTGAACTCACCACGGAATATGATGCCGACAAACGAGAACTGACAGTGCATTATGACATAGACTTCAATCTCTATACCACCTACGAGACACTTGTGCAGCTTTATATCGTGGAGGATGGTATCGTAGGTATGCAACAGTCAAATGATAACGGTCTGATCAGAGACTACGTGCACAATCACGTGCTCCGCACCACGATGTATGACGACTGGGGCTATACGCTCGGTTCGCTTTTTGCCGTAGAAGAAAAGCTTGACGGCGAAGTGAAAATCAAGCTTGATGAGGGATGGGTAGCGGAGAATTGCTCCGTAATCGGCGCTCTGCGCAGAGGAGCAGACAAAATGGTGGTGCAGGCTGCCGAAGCAAAAGTAATAGAATAACCAAACTAACAAATAACAATGAAACGGTATTTTCTGACATTAGCGGTGCTTTTTACAGCCATCTGCTCTTTTGCGGCGGATGCTGTCCACTGGAATGTGTCTCTTACCAATGACAAGACCGATCATCCGGCCGTAGTCATCACAGCAAAAATAAATCCCGGTTATCATCTCTATGCAGTGGATAATCCGGCAGGCGGCTCGATGCCCCTCTCTTTCTATTTCGATGTAAAGGGTTGTAAGACCTCCGGCAAACCGGTGGCCGACCGAAAGTACACTGTAGAATTTGATGATGTCTTTGAGGTAAATCAGCATTTCTACACCAACACGGTGACCTTCACGCAGAAGCTTATTCCCACGTCAGCCGACTATTCGGTGAATGTCGAGATACAGGGTCAGGCCTGCAATGACTCCGGCTGTGTGCAGGTAGGTGACGCCAAGATGCTGAAAGGCACCTTCCCCGGAATTGAGAAGAAGGATGAGGCTAAGGATAAGGAGAATGAAGAGGAGGTGAATGCGCTGGTAGCCATGACCGACTCCCTTCAGTCTGCCGAGCCTTTCATGACTCCGGAGGCCAATCTTTCCGGCGTGGAGGCTGATAAATCATGGTGGGATAATGTAGAGGCGGAGCTTCGCGTATTTGAAGACGCACCCGAAGAGCAGGGACGCAGTCTGTGGTATATCTTTATCGCAGGCTTCATCGGCGGTCTGATAGCGCTTGTGACGCCTTGTGTATGGCCTATGATACCGATGACCGTTTCCTTCTTCCTCAAGCAGAATAAGGATAGAAAGAAATCCATCGGTCAGGCAACGATGTATGGTCTTGCCATTATAGTAATATATGTGGTGCTCGGACTGCTTGTCACGATAATATTCGGTGCGTCGGCACTGAATGAGTTGGCTACGTCGGCAGTCTTCAATATCATCTTCTTCCTCCTGCTGGTGGTGTTTGCCATCTCGTTTATGGGTGGATTTGAGCTGACTCTCCCCTCTTCCTGGACCAACAAGATGGACTCTAAGGTAGACTCGACTACCGGCGCACTCTCCATCTTCTTCATGGCATTCACTCTCGTGCTTGTATCCTTCTCATGCACCGGTCCGATTATCGGCACACTGCTTGTAGAGGCTGCAGCCACTTCCAACTTCGTATCTCCCGCTGTGGGAATGTTTGGCTTCGCTCTTGCGTTGGCGCTCCCCTTCTCACTCTTTGCCATGTTCCCGACGATGCTTAAGGCGATGCCCAAGAGTGGCGGCTGGATGAATACCGTAAAGGTAGTGTTGGGTTTCCTGGAACTCGCTCTTGCGCTGAAATTCCTCTCTGTGGCCGACCTTGCATACGGATGGCGTATCCTTGACCGTGAGGTGTTCGTAGCCCTTTGGATCGTGATTTTCTTCCTGCTCGGTGTCTATCTGCTCGGCAAGATTCGTTTCCCGCATGATGATGAGGTAGAGAAGACGGGCGTAGGACGTTTCATGCTGGCATGTATCTCCTTTGCATTTGCAGTATATATGTTGCCCGGTCTCTGGGGCGCTCCGCTTAAGTCTATTTCCGCATTCTCTCCCCCGATTTCCACTCAGGATTTCTCGCTTTATGAGGGAGAGGTGCACGCTCAGGTGGATGACTTTGAAGAGGGCATGAAGCTTGCTCAGCAACTCAACAAACCGATTTTGCTCGACTTCTCCGGCTACGGCTGTGTCAACTGCCGTAAGATGGAGGCGGCCGTATGGACCGATACAGAGGTGAAGTCATCTATTGACAACGACTTCATCCTCGTCACCCTGATGGTGGATGAGAAGAAAGCCCTTCCCGAGCCTATCAAGATTACGGAGAAGGATGGCACGGTGCGTACGCTTCGCACATACGGCGACAAATGGTCATATCTGCAGAGATCCAAGTTTGGTGCTAACGCTCAGCCCTTCCACGTGATAGTGGATAAGGATGGTAAGCCACTTGCTCCTGCATTCGTATATAAAGAGGATGTGCCCGGATATCTGCGCTTCCTCAAGCAGGGTAAAGAGAACTTCAATAAGAAATGATAAGACTTAGGTATGCCCTCATATCGGCGTTTATGACATTAGCCGGTGTGATGTCAGCACATACAGTAGAAAAAGAGGAGATAGCGACGGATGGTCGCTATCTCCTTTATGTTGACTCCGCTGACAGATTTCTGCAAGCCGGACGGTGGATGCAGGCGGAGGATATGATACGCAAAGCGCTGCGTATCTCTCCCGCCAATCCTGTCAATGCATTGCTTTTTTCGAATCTCGGTGTCTGTCTGTCGGCTCAAAACCGCTATGATGAGGCCTTGGAGGCGTATGAGATTTCGCTGATACGCGTGCCGGACTCGCCGGTGACACTCTCATCGCGCGGACGCACGTATCTTGCCCTTAACAGGCAAAATGAGGCTGTGGAGGATTTCTCGAAGGCTCTGGAGTTGGACTCCACGATGCATCAGACGCGAGAACTTCGCGCCAAGATATATCTTACGTCCGGAAATGTGGAGGCTGCGGAGTCAGACTTCCGTGTGTTGACCCGTCAGCGGCCCGGAGAGTATGAGGGTCCGGAGGGATTGGGGCAGTGTGCCGAACTTAAAGGCGATTTTACGACGGCCGCCCGGTATTACAAAGATGCATCTACGCTGGCGAAAACCCCTGAAAGTCAGGCGGAGATGAGTGTGGCGCTTGCTCGATGTCTTATAGAGACCGGTGCGCTAAACGAAGCGGATGACGTTGTAAGAGAGGGAATTAGGCTCTATCCCCGGCACGGTATGCTCTATCTGATGCGTGGCTGGTTGCACAGATTGAGGTATCAAAACGAAGAAGAAAAAATTGATAAAAAATTAGCAAGGGAATATGGTGTTGACCCTCAAATCATTGAGCTTTATTTGCCGGAATGAGACGCAAATTTTAGACTGAATAGAGTGGTTTCTGATTTTCAGAAACCATTTTTTTATCTTATCTTTGCACTCGCTTTAGCGGCTTAGATAGCGAATGAACAAAATAACACTCCACATAGAATATCTGCTTAGACTGCATGAATGTGTCATAGTGCCCGGCTTGGGAGCATTTGTGACGGTGATGCAGCCGGCGGTATATGACAGCGGCAGCGGTATGTTTATGCCGCCGTTGCGTCGGGTGATGTTCAATGCTACGATCAACAGTGATGACGGACTCTTGGCTACGTCATATTCACGTCATTCAGGCATGAAATATGAGAAAGCCCGTCGCGCACTTGACAATGATATCGAGGCGCTTCAGAGCACGCTTTCCCAGACGGGAACGGTGAGAATAGGCAAGGTAGGCACACTCTCGAAGAATGAGGATGGCCAAATCAGTTTTTCGCCTCTCTTGTCGTCCGAGAACGTCATGTCGCAGTTGGGCTGTACTCCTGTGTCTTGCGTAGCTGCAGCGAAGCCTTCAGCAGCAGTTGAGGCTATATATAGCGTGTCTGCCGAGAAGGTGCTCAATAGAGACAAATACTATTACATACCGGTGCATAAGACCTTTGTGAAGGTAGCTGCCTCTATGATTGCGATATTGGCGGTTGCGCTGGCGCTGATGGTAAATCCATATAGAAGTTCACTGCGATCGGTAGAGGCATCTGTAATGCCGATAGAGAAGGTTTTGCGTCTTCACAGCTTTGGCGGTAACGGCAGCGTAAAAGAGGTTGCTCCGGTCAACGTAGAGGAGGAAGTATCATCAGCAGAAGTGATGCCTGCTGTTAATGCCGAAAAAAGTGGCGAATCAGCCATAGAGGGTGAAATTTCCGGTTTAGGGAGATATAATTTGGTAGTTGGTGCTTTTGTTACAGAGTCGGAGGCTGCACGCTATGTGGCGTCATTCAATGGTTCGGAAGCCGGTATGCAGGTAGCGAAGCGCGGTCGTCATTATCTTGTGGTGTTATCTTCGGATGATAATAAAGAAAAGATAGTATCTTTGTTAAACTCCCAACTTGTTAAGAATCAGTACACAGGGGCCTGGATTTGGGAAAAGGGCGAAAAAAAATAAAAAAAAGTTGCAGAAAAATTTGCACAGTTCAAAAAAAGGCAGTAACTTTGCAACGCAAAAAGGGAGAACGAGAGCGTTCTTCGATAGAAAAAGTTTGAATGCGAAAATAGCTCAGTTGGTAGAGCACAACCTTGCCAAGGTTGGGGTCGCGG
>CAYVZJ010000006.1:0-62184 GCA_964456155.1 uncultured Sangeribacter sp. | reverse complement strand
GACCCCCTGATTAACAGTCAGGTGCTCTAACCAACTGAGCTACTGAAGCATTATTTTTGAGCCTTCAAGGAAAGTTTGTGTTTGTTTCCCTCAAATGCGTTGCAAAGTTATATCTTTTTTTTCATATATCCAAATATTCTCACATTATTTTTTAATATTTTTGAAAGTGAAATTCACTTTCATAATATTGAGTCATCGTTTTGCGCTGTAGCAGAGTCACATGCCGAAGGCATGTCCCTACGCGTGAAGTCGTATTTTCTGTGAGAGGGGATCCGACATAGCAAATCAGGCTTCGCCGGAAGGTGAAGCCTGATTGTGTGAGTTGTATTGTCGGGAAGTGAGATATTCCCGTTTCAATCAGTTGGCGGCGTGGGGCTGCACGTTGATGTACTTGCGACCCTCCTTACCGGTGGTGAAGACTACAACACCATCAATAAGTGCAAAGAGAGTATGATCCTTGCCGATGCCGACATTCAGACCGGGATGGTGCTGAGTGCCACGCTGGCGCTTGAGGATATTACCTGCTTTGCAGTTGCTTCCGCCGAAGATTTTCACGCCGAGGCGTTTGCTTTCTGATTCGCGGCCGTTCTTAGAACTACCGACACCTTTTTTATGTGCCATATCTTTCTGCGGGTTTAAGCGTTAACGATTGATTTTACCAACACTTTAGTGAATTGCTGACGGTGACCGTTTTTGCGACGATAGCCTTTGCGGCGTTTCTTCTTGAAGACGATTACCTTCTCTCCCTTTACGAGGGGAACGAGCACTTCACAATTTACTTTTGCTCCTTCAACGGCAGGAGCACCGACCTTAACGTCGCCGTCGGCATCGAGAAGAAGCACTTTGTCGAAGCTCACTTCCTGACCTTCTTTTACCTCTTCGCCGAGATGATGGACGTACAGATACTTGCCTTCTTCGGCTTTAAACTGCTGTCCTTTGATTTCAACGATTGCGTACATCGTGTTATAATTATAATTTAATTAAATTATACCGTGAGGCGATATCTTAGTGATATTCTTTTACGAGCCTTTGCGGTTTAAGCGCACAAAATTAATATTTTTCCGTCAATCTACAAAATTTTCCGGCAAAATCATGATTAATTTTTACCGGAAAATATTTAAAATCTTTGTGAAGAGCATTGTCTTCTTTTTTTTAGACCCATGCGTTCACATTAAAGTCTATATGGGTCTACGGTTACAATGCTATGCTCTGTAGAGAGTGTGTAATTCTTCGACGCGACGTGTCTTAATGCCTTTGTGTTCGCGACCTTTGTATCTGCAAAAACTGGTATAGACGTCCTGAATGTTGCGGTTGCCGTCTTTGAGCATCTTGACGAGCGTGGAGCGGTTGACGCGTCCTATACCAACATTGTAAGCCAAAACGCCGAGCAAGAGTGCGTCCTTGCCGTAGCTCTTATAATGCGTCACCAGTTTTTTAAGGTCCTTACGCAATAAAGCGTCTGCCTCTTTCTCACTAAGCACTTGACCTTGTTTGTATTTCTCTCCCGGCTGCACTTTATGGCCGTATCCGATCAGTGGCCAGTGTTTGGCCGTGTGGAGAGTCTCATACTTCTTGATCATTCGAACAGCCTGTTCAAAGTCATGATTTGAGTAGAGATGGGTAGTGGCTTGTGCCACTCCTGCTGACACTATCATGATCGCCAGCAATATTAGTAACTTCTTCATAACTACTACCATTCCCTGCTAAAAAATACGGTATTGTATAGACCGTCACGGTCTGTCCGTATTGTTTCACTCCTCCTGTCGCACTCTGGGAATGAAAAAACATCTTATTTAGGGTTAAACATACATAAGTCCTGCTCCTTTGAACAGGCTACCGATACCGGGGTGAGGAAGCCTCTTTGATATATCTTGCTGAGGATATAATCTTTTAAGTGCTCCGCGGAGGAATGAAAGAACAGGAGATTAAGATGGTGAGATACCATCGAATCCTTTCCTGTCGGAGTGCTTCCCGGTACGGATTTCTTTAAAATATATAACGCGAATATTAAAAATATGTTTTATAACATATAATAAAATATGTTAAAAAAGTTTGAGGCGCTTCGGGACTGACTCCTGAAACGCCTCTTTTTGTTGGTGCGGAAAGTGGGACTTGAACCCACACGACCGATTAAGGTCAAGGGATTTTAAGTCCCTCGTGTCTACCATTCCACCATTACCGCCCATTTTCAAGTGCAAATATAGTTTTTTTTGTTGATATGGCGTCTGATTTATTTATTATTAACTTATGACTGCAATTTAATGGCAGAGGTTTGATGTAAATTTGCATTACAAATTTGGGAGAGGGGGGCTTCAGGTCAGAAGTCAGAGTTATGAGTTGCGTTGGTTTTTGGGTATGCCGCTGAAACAGATGGATATTCGACGCTTGAATTTTGAAAAACGTAAAAAAGGAGACTACTATGGATGCATTGAACAAATACCCTGTCAGATACGGAGACCGGATCTTCGTGAGTGTGATGATGCTCGGTAAGAGCGTGTGTGACCTTTGTCTTGACAACGTGTCCAGTATGACGGATGTGATAGGTGAGATCCGGCATGCCATGGGTGATAAGCGTGGCTTGGTGATGGCCATCATCAGGAATTATCATCGTGGCTGGAGTGTGGACCATCGGATGATGATGTATGGGAAGACCGATGTGCCTCCTCAGCCGCGTCATCGTCGGCGGGCGTCGGGGATTATCCGCGTGGCTCCGGCTGTGAGAATGTAATGACGGTATGGTCTTTGAGTATGGCAAGCTTATTCATGTCGAGCGGTGAGAGCGACGTGGCATCTTCCGGGATATTGTGTGGATTGTCCTTATTCATAGTGTATCTGCTTTATTAGTGTCTTTGCGTTGGACCAGGGGCATGAGAGTATTAATCAGGAGTATGACTCCGAGATAGGCTGCTCCGAGTGGTATGATGTCAAAGCTGAGGGGGAAGATTAATCTGACCCATCCGCCGGCGAGATATGCGAAGAAGAGGAGCCAAAGTGAGCACTGCACTGTGACGCAGAGGGTGCACCAGCGGCGTGCGCGGAATTTCTGATACCAGATGCTCCAGAATGTGAAGGGGAGGCAGCAGATGTTGCATAGTGCGAGTGCGGGGAGGGAAGCCGGGAAGGCGAGGAGAGCGAGTAGGCTGACGGAGAAATATGCGAATCCCACTTCGCTCCAGCCGAATAGGCCGAAGAATTTGGAGGCCGCCATGTCGAGGATGTCGTCGCATCCACCTTTTTGGAGCACTCCGCAGAATCGGTCAGCGTGCTTATTATGTATCTTGAGCGACTTCTGGACGAGAAGATATGTGACGTAAAGGCCCGCGATGTCGATGGCTGCGATAAAATATGCCGAGACGTCACGGTAGAGACCGCCTGTGAAAAAGGCGTAAATGAGCAGGAAGAGCAGGCAAGCGGCGAGAACCCATTTCTTGGAAGCATTGAAGAAATCAAGGCGGCGGTGTAGGGAGAGATCCGGCTCAGCGGCTCCCGGGCGCGGGGTGGAGATAAAGATATTACCGTCGGCTGCGGCGATGAGTCGAGGAAGAGTAGTGGTCTTGCACACACCGAGACTGAGGTATGTGACCTCATCGCCGTCTATGTCAGTGACGATGATGTTGCCTCCTTCAGCGCCTGCGGTGTGTAAGATAAAAGGAGGTGTGACCTCCTTGATTTCATCTTTATTTTTGAGCAGATAAGCGTGGGAGTCGACGCCGTATTCCTGTAGGAGCCGGGATAGTCCGAACCATGTCTTGAAGGGCATGGCTGCCTCTCGGCTACGAGAGTAAGCGTGAGTATGGGGCACTCCGAGTTGCGTGAGCCAGTCGCCGAGCAGAGTGGAGTCCGGCGACCGATAGTGAGTATTTACGCGTGATGTCAGAGCCATATCCGTATCAGCTTATAGCAGCCTGAATTTTCTGTAAGAGCACTTCTCCGGGCATTTCTCCCGTCTCGCGCATCACTTCCTTGCCGTCATCGTAGAGCAGGAAAGTAGGCAAGGAATTGACTTGCAACTGACTGGCGAGGTCTTCATTCTTATCGATGTCACACTGAAGGACTTTGAGATTATCGGCCAAGAGGGTTTTGATGTCTTCGACGATAGGCATCATCTTTTGGCAATGAGGACACCATGTAGCGTAAAATTCTACGAGCACTACGGGTGCTGATTTGATTTCTTCCGTGTAATTCATAATAACGTATTTTAATAGATTAAGTACGTTATTATAACATACATTTCGAACGGAAGGTTGGGGGAAGGCTCGACTTATTTTTTACCTGCGGGGTCGCAGGTAAGTCCTACTCCGAGTTTTTTAAAGATTTTATGGTCTACTTCTCCGAGCATTACAGTGGAGTGTATCTGACAGCCTTTAAGTAGCGGAAGCATTTCGAGAGCTTTGCGACACTGTTCGTTGATGGGGCTGAGGACAGCGAGCGTGACGAGGACTTCGTCTGTATGCAGTCGGGGGTTGTGTCCGCGTAGCCAGTCGAGCTTCATCTGCTGTATAGGTTCGATCATGGACTGGGGGATAAGCTTGACGTCGTGGTCTATTCCGGCAAGATGTTTGGTGGCGTTGAGGATGAGGGCTGCGCTGGGTCCGAGTAGGTCGCTTGATTTGGCGAGAATGATTGTGCCGTCGGTAAGTTGCAGCGCTGAGCAGGGGACGCCGGTTTCTTGTGCGTATTGACGGGCAGCCGGGACGCATTTGCGGTAATTGACATCAATTTTGGCCTGATTGAAGAGGAGGGCGATTTTATTTACTTCGCTGTCACCGGTATTGCCGATGGCGAACTGATTGAGTGCCGTGAAATATCGTCGGATGATTTCATTTCTGGAGGCCTCGCAGCATACATCATCATCGGAGATGCAGAAGCCTACCATGTTGACCCCCATGTCGGTGGGCGACTTGTATGGATTTTCTCCGTAGATGCCTTCGAAGAGGGCGTTGAGCACGGGGAATATTTCTATGTCACGGTTATAATTGATAGCAGTTTTGCCGTAAGCCTCGAGATGGAAAGGGTCGATCATATTGACGTCGTTGAGGTCGGCTGTGGCGGCTTCGTAAGCGATGTTGACGGGGTGTTTAAGGGGGAGGTTCCAGACGGGGAAAGTCTCGAATTTGGCATATCCTGCTTGCACTCCGCGTTTATGCTCGTTGTAGAGCTGGCTGAGGCATACTGCCATTTTGCCGCTACCCGGTCCGGGGGCTGTTACCACGACGAGAGGTCGGGAGGTGTGGACGTAGTCGTTGCGTCCGAAGCCTTCGTCGGAGTCAATGAGGGCGACATTATTGGGATAGCCTTCTATGGTGTAATGATAATATGCGGTGATGCCCATTCGCTGCAGCTTTTCGCGATAGGCATCGGCGCTTTTTTGTCCGTTATAGTGGGTGATGACAACGGAGCCGACGAGGAAGCCGCGTTTCATGAATTCGTCGCGCAGACGGAGCACGTCCATATCGTAAGTGATGCCGAGATCATTGCGCACCTTATTTTTTTCAATGTCTTTTGCGCTGATGACGATGACGATTTCGAGTCGGTCGATGAGCTGACTGAGCATTCGGAGCTTGCTGTCGGGGCTGAAGCCCGGGAGCACGCGGCTGGCGTGATGGTCGTCGAAGAGTTTGCCGCCGAGTTCAAGATAAAGTTTATTACCAAAATGGGCTATACGCTCTTTGATGTGCTCAGACTGTATGCGCACATACTTTTCGTTGTCAAATCCGATATTCATGTGCGCAAAATTACAAAAATCTGCGGAGGTGAGCAAATATAAAATGGAGGTTGGTGAGGAAATTGAACTATTGAGGAGGGGAGGTGTTAATACGGTAGTGGATGGGTATAATGTATTGTAGAGGGAAAATATTGGGGAGTGGAATATTATGAAAATTATTAAATAGAAAATATTATGACGGAACTTGAGGCATTGCGTGAGAGACATTCAGTGAGAAAATATCAGGATCGTCCACTTGATGAAGCGGATGTAATGGCTATTAACGAGGCCCTTGGACGCCTTAACAAAGAAGGGGATTTACACATGCAGCTTGTGGTGAATGAACGGAAAGCCTTCAAGGGCTTTTTGTCGTATGGGTCCTTTTCAAATGTGTCCAATTATGTGATGGTGGTAGGTAAGAAGTCTGACTCACTTGAATATAGAGCCGGTTATTACGGTGAGAAGTTTGTGCTTTTTGCTCAGATGAGGGGCCTGAATACCTGCATGGTAGGTCTGACTTACAAGAAGGTGGATGGCGCCTTTACTGTGGGAGATGACGAGAAGGTGGTGCTTTGCATAGCTATAGGTTATGGAGAGGCAGACGGGTTCAGGGCGCATAAGATTAAGCGTCCCGACCAGGTGAGCAATGTAAATGCCGAGTCACCGGAATGGTTTAAGGCAGGCGTAGATGCAGCCTTGCTGGCTCCGACAGCGGTGAATCAGCAGAAATTTTATTTTGAGTATATACCTGAGAGGAAAGTCAGACCGGTGAAGGGCACCTCCCTTGTAGGTTACACAAAGATAGATCTGGGGATAGCGATGTATAATTTTGAAGTCGGTGCCGGTAAAGAAAATTTCGAATGGTTAGACTCACCGCTGGGTTAGGCCCCTTTCCACAAAAAATGTTAATGCAGGGGGTCTTAGCTCTTTCCGGTCATGATGTCGAGCACGTAGAGGTCAGTGGCTCTCATGGCATCGCGTCCTATGGAGGTGAGATTGCGAATGGTGCGGTCTACGTCATCATCTACGATACCCTCGGTAGAGGTGACGCATTTTTCATTCATAGCCAGCATTGCTGACATCAGAGCAGTGGAGACTCCCGAACTGATCTTCATGGCGCAGGAGGGTTTGGCTCCATCGCAAATCATGCCGGTGAGATTGGCCACCATATTCTTTACAGCCGAGCAAACCTGTTCGTACTTGCCACCCATGAGATAGACGAGTGCGCTGGAAGCGCCTGTAGAGGCCACCACGCATCCGCATAATGCTGACAGGCGTCCAAGACTTTGCTTAATATAGATACTTGTCAGATGGCTGAGTATAAGCGAGCGGATTAAATGCTCCTCGTCGGCATTAATGTCTTCAGCAAACGATACTACCGGCATGGTGGCCGTGATGCCCTGGTTGCCGCTGCCGCTATTGGACATTACCGGCGCTGTGCATCCGCCCATTCGCGCATCGCAGGCTGCACCGGTGTAGCTTATCATGTGAGCGAGGGGTGTGTCGCCGAAATAGACAGTGCCGTATTTGCGCACGGTGCTTCCGAGCGAATGGCCATAGTCACTTTTGAGAGCCAATTCGGCAGCAGCCTTATTGAGATCCCTTGCCTGGAGAATGAAGTCTATCTCTTCAATCGGTGTTTCCAGAGCAAACTCATACACAGTCTTCATATCAAGGGCAACCTCTTCCTTGCCATCAGACTTTTGACTTTCTGTGCTATCTTTAGGAGGTTCGTTATATATGACCGCGCGATTTTTCTCCAGATAGATGAAATTGGTATGTTCTCTTGAGATGACAGCCCTGACACGGTCTGTATCATGGATTACCTCCACATCAATATGCAGATTGGAGGGTGCATCCTCACAGAGTCTTATATTGATGCCTTTTCTGTCTATATATTCTTTGCCGCGTTCTACGGCTTCGGGAGTTACATCTCGCAATACTTCAAGTCCGTATTCAGATTTGCCGATAAGAGCGCCTAATGCCACGGCTATTGGCAGGCCAATCATGCCGGTGCCGGGGATGCCGACACCCATAGCATTTTTAAGAATATTGCTGCTGAGGCGGAGATTAATCTGATCAGGGAGGGTGCCGAGAAGTTCAGTGGCTTTTGCTACGCAGAGAGCTACGGCAGCAGGTTCGGTACAGCCGAGCGCGGGCACCACCTCTTGATGTATAAGACTTATGATAGAGTCGCGTTTTTCCTTGGATAACATGGTATTAATCGGTATAAAATCGTATATGTTAAAATAAGTCAGTCAGCATCGGGCACAAAGAGCGGTAACTGGCTGCGTCTTGATCTTTCTATTTTCTTGTTTCTCCAGCATTTGCGGCAGCAAGCCACGTATCTGTCGTTACCGCCGATTTCCACTTGCTCACCCTCGGTGATGATCTCTCCACGCGAGTCAATGCGGGCATTCATGATGGTTTTGCGTCCGCATGTGCATGTAGACTTCACCTCGTCAATGGTGTCGGCCATTTCGAAGAGGCGTTTGGCCCCTTCGAAAAGGTCGCCACGAAAATCGGTGCGAAGTCCGTAGCATATTACGTTGATGGCGAAATCATCTACGATGGCAGCCAATTGGTCTACCTGCCCGGCTGTGAGAAATTGCGCTTCGTCTACGAGAATCCAGTCAGGAAGAGACTGCATGTCTTTCTCCATCTGATGCTTCACTTCCTGATAGAGATTGGTGTCTGCATAGATCCAGCGGCATTCTCGCTCAATGCCGATACGAGAACGGATTACGTTTTTGTTGTCGCGCGTGTCGATTACCGGCTTCATGCAGAGGTAATTCAGTCCGCGCTCCTCGAAGTTGTAGGCAGTGGTGAGCAATAGAGCAGTCTTTGCCGACCCCATCGTGCCGTATTTAAAATAAAGTTTGGCAATCCTGTTCATTACGGGATTTTCCTCCTTGCAATAAGATTATGCTTCGGGTGCTTTTTCTTCTTTTACGTCGGCTTTGGGAGCGGCTTTCTTGCGAGAAGTGCGTTTGGGCTTTGCGGGAGCTTCCGCTACTCCTTCATTGATGCCTACCAGAGCCCCGTCGATCATGATACGTCCGCAATATTCACATACGATGACCTTGCGGTGCATTTTAATTTCGAGTTGGCGCTGAGGGGGGATACGGTTGAAGCAGCCGCCACAAGCATTACGCTGTACTGTGACGATGCCCAGGCCGTTGCGGGCATTCTTGCGGATACGCTTGAAGGCATTGAGAGTATACTCATCACCCACTTGCTTTTCGACGCTCTTGGCTTCGGCGAGGAGTTTTTCTTCCTGTTCGCGAGTCTCGCTTACGATCTCTTCAAGTTCTTTCTTTTTCTCCACGAGATTATGTTCCTTGTCCGCGAGTTCTTCGCCGGTGGCTTCGATTTCTGCGGTTTTTGCTTCGATTTTAGCCTCAGCGTCGCGTATGTGTTTCTCGTCGAGTTCTATTTCAAGATTTTCGAATTCCTTTTCTTTTTCGAGGAATGCGTATTCGCGATTATTGCGCACATTGTTGATTTGCTCCTCATACTTGGCTATCTTAGCCTGACGGTCGGCAATATCACCTTTGCTTCTATTGATAATATCGCGGCATTCCTTGATTTCATCTTTATATTTCTGTATACGGGTCTGAAACCGTATGATATCATCTTCAAGATCCTTTACCTCGTTGGGCAGTTCGCCGCGGAGTATCTTGATGCGATCCACTTCTGAGAGGAGTGTCTGGAGTTTGTAGAGCGCTTTGAGGCGGTCTTCCACACTACGTTCCTTGTCTGATTTTTTTTCAGTTGCCATATATATATGAATGATTTATTTTCAGTAATTAAGTATGTATATTACATGTAAGCAATAGGATTTGACTCTGTTTCAGCGAAATATATCACACATTCCGGATAAGCCTCCCTTATGATGCGCGAGAATATCTTCCTTGATCCCAGTTCGCTCTCATAGTGTCCGATGTCGGCGAGGAGGATGCGGTCGCCGTATGAAGTGTAATCATGATATTTCAGGTCGCCGGTGAGCAGCACGTCAGCGTGAGCCGCTAAGGCCTGCTTTATCAGTGAGGCACCGGAGCCTCCGCATATCGCCACCTTTCTGATAACAATCTGCGCCGAGCGGGCAGAGTATCTGAGCGGAGACACATTAAAGAGGTCTTTTACCTTACGCAGAAATTCCAGAGTAGGGGTGGGCTTGATATTTCCAATCACGCCCAGTCCGTAACCGGGAGCATCGGTTTTCTCTTCGAGCACCCTGATATCCTTCATGTCAAGCGCATGTGCTATCTCATAGCTTACCCCCTCGATGGCAGAATCGAGGTTGGTATGAGCCGAATAGATAGCTATTTTCGACATTATCGCGTCAATGACGATGCGTTCAGTCGTGGTAGCGCCGGTGAGTTGTTTGAGTCCGTTGAAAAGCAGAGGATGATGACTGATGATCAGATTGCATTGTCTGCGCTTAGCCTCCTCGAGAATTTCGGGGGTGACGTCGAGACACAGCAGCACAGCACTGACCGACATGGAGGGGTCGCCTACCTGGAGTCCGGTGTTGTCATACGATTCCTGGAGTGAGCAGGGTGCAAAAGCCTCAATTACTCCGGCTATATCGCGTACGGTAATTGCTGTCATCTTACTTTTTAGGATTAAACTTTATTGACAAAAACAGGGTGTTCGGCGAGTTGCCTATTCTTTGATATCCAGTTTAAGCTGGAGTTCTTCAAGTTGAGCGTCATCGATAGGCGAGGGGCTTTCATTCATCACGTCACGTCCGGAGTTGTTTTTGGGGAAAGCGATGACGTCGCGAATAGAGTCGAGGCCTGCGAGGATGCTTACAAATCGGTCAAATCCGAGAGCGAGTCCGCCATGCGGGGGTGCGCCATATTTGAATGCATTCATCAGGAAGCCGAATTGTTCCTGTGCGCGTTCGGGAGTAAAGCCAAGCAGTTCAAACATCTGGTCTTGCAGTTCGGCGTCATGGATACGTATGGATCCGCCACCGAGTTCAGTGCCGTTGACTACGATATCATACGCAGTGGCGCGCACTTTTCCGGTGTCAGTCTTAAGAAGCGGGATGTCTTCCGGATTGGGTGATGTGAAGGGATGGTGCATGGCATAATATCGCTGTGTCTCTTCGTCCCATTCGAATAGCGGGAAGTCAATGACCCAAAGAGGTGCGAAAACATTCTTATCGCGCAGGCCGAGTTGATTGCCCATTTCAAGACGCAGTTCGCAAAGCTGTTTGCGCACCTTCATGGCATCGCCTGTCATGACGAGAAGCAAGTCGCCCGGTTTGGCGCCTGCCTTTTCGCCCCATTTCTGCAGTTGCTCGGTGGTGTAGAACTTACCGACAGAAGACTTTATGCTGCCGTCGGGTTCGAATTTCACCCAAATCAAGCCCTTGGCGCCCACTTGCGGACGCTTAACAAATTCCGTAAGAGCGTCTATCTGTTTGCGCGTATATGAAGCGCAGCCCTCTGCGAGGATACCTACGGTGAGTTCGGCATCGTCAACGACGCTGAAGCCGACGCCTTTGGCCACATCGTTGAGCTCGACGAAAGGCATACCGAAACGGATATCAGGCTTGTCGGAGCCATAAAGACGCATAGCGTCATTCCACGTCATACGAGGGAACGGATCAGTGAAATCGATGCCCTTTACATATTTGAAGATATGCTTTACCAGGCCTTCAAACATATCGATGACGTCTTCTTGCTCCACGAAAGACATTTCGCAGTCTATCTGTGTGAACTCCGGCTGGCGGTCTGCGCGCAGGTCTTCATCACGGAAGCATTTCGCTATCTGGAAATATCTGTCATATCCGCTCACCATGAGGAGCTGCTTGAAGAGTTGCGGGCTTTGAGGCAGCGCATAAAATTCTCCCGGATTCATTCGGGAGGGCACTACGAAGTCGCGAGCACCTTCGGGTGTAGACTTGACAAGGATGGGAGTCTCAATTTCGAGGAAGCCCTTGGAGTCGAGATATCGGCGTATCTCAAAAGCCATTTTGTGACGTAGCTCGAGGTTGCGTCTTACGTTGGGACGACGCAGGTCGAGATAACGGTATTTCATGCGCAGGTCATCGCCACCGTCTGTTTTCTCTTCTATGGTAAAGGGAGGAATTTCAGACTTGTTGAGCACTTTAACTTTATCGGCGATGATTTCTATTTCTCCGGTGGGGAGATTAGGATTCTTTGAATCACGCTCCTTAACCGAGCCGGCGATTTCCACCACGAATTCGCGGCCGAGCTGGTTGGCTACCTCTTGCAAGTCTGGGTTAATCTCTGTATTGAACACTACTTGAGTGATGCCATAACGGTCACGGACATCTATGAATGTCATACCACCCATTTTGCGAACTCTCTGCACCCATCCCGCGATACGGGTCTTGCTTCCGGCATCGCTGAGGCGAAGCTCGCCACATGTCTTGTCTCTGTACATCTTACGTATTTAGAGTCTTTGCAGTTGTAAAATCTATCTAAGCAGATAGTAAAACCTATTTTAACACGCAAAGATAATAAAAATAAATGTAATGATGACGAATTTCAAAAATTATTTAATTGCCGATAAAATGAAAATTGTATGGGGTCTTAGCCTTCGATGTATGTTTCTATGGTTGTGAATTCACCGTCGGGGATAATACGGGCGGTGGAGTCGGCTGATGCCAGCAGGCATTCGCCGGGATTGATCTGCAGCGTCTGTTCGCCTTCTGTCACCGTTGCAGAGCCGGAAAGGGCTATGAAAATGCGGAAGGAGTCGAAGGAATGATGCCTTAATTCCAGAGGCGCTGACAGGAGGAGACGGCGCACGGTGAAATGTGGCGTCGAGACAAGGATGGCGTTGTGATTTAAGTTGTTGTAGGCTATACGATAACCGTAGATATCATCATAATTCAATGCTCGATTGCCAAGTTCGGTATGCAGCTCTCTATAGCGGCCATCCTTATCCTTTCGGTTATAGTCAAACAGGCGATAGGTGACATCTGAAGTCTGCTGAATTTCCAACACCTTGCATCCGGCACCTAACAGATGTATTCGTCCGGGAGGAATATAAAAAACATCTCCGGCTGAGACATAGGAATAACGAAGAAGGTCGCAGATATCCGACATTTCCGTCATAGACTGAAAGCTCTTCGGATCTTGTGGCTCTTTGAAGCCGACAGCCAGGCGGGCATCCGTGTCGGCAGATACTACATACCACATTTCCGATTTTCCCCGGTCGAGCCCCACGCTGCGAGCCATATCGTCGTCAGGGTGCACTTGAATAGACAGATCGTCGGCCGCATCAATAAATTTTATTAAGAGAGGAAATTTGTCTCCATACTTTTCCACGATACCTTTGCCGAGAATCCTGTGGCTGTCCGCAGAGATAATCTTACTGATGGACTTCCCTTTATCCGGTCCGCTTGACACGACGCTCTCACTGCCTTCCACGCCTGAAAGAAGCCATATTTCACCCACAGGATTGTCCGTATGGATGTCATTGGCGTCAGACGTCTGCAATGTAGAGGCAAGGGCCGGATACATGCTGTAAAGAGAGCCTCCTCCCCATATAGTGCGTTTCGTAAGCGGATCAAATTTCCAGATCATATCAGCTTTCTTTTTCACCCTTTCTGACCGGGTCCTGAAGGGGAATTGTGGATGGTGTGTAAACCTGCCGTCAGTTAAGATTGTTTTAAGATTGTAGATTTACAAATTCAAAGTTAATAACAATTATAAAAATAACAAAATTATGAATGATGTACTTAATTCAGAAGAGAGAAAAGAGCTCCCCGACAGCCTTTACGGTTTACCTGAAAGAAGGGAATATCCTATGCCGGATGCGGCTCATGTAAGAGCAGCCGAGGCTTATTTCCGTTATTGTCCGGAAGATTTAAGACCTAAGTTGGCAAGAGCCATCCTGCGTTTTGCGCGTGAATATGGCGTCGATGTTCAGTCGCCCACCATCCTTTCATACGCGGAAGAATAAGTTTATAAGATAATCCCCAATGTTTTCGCGTAGTTACTGACTTGTCTGCAAAGTTTTCTTTCCTGACAAGAATGTGATGGCTCTATCAAGGATGGCATCACGTCCTGCAGCAAGTTGGTCATCTGCAGCATGACATTCGTATCCGGGGGAGGGCTCTACACCAAATTCGGTGAGCCTTCCCTCGGGGTCGTATAAGGGAGAGGCAGAGAGTCTTATGAGCCAACCATTGGGCAATTCGTAAGACGCGGGGAGTCCGGCTCCGCCTCCGGTGCAGGCACCGATGAGCGTCACCTGAGGCAGGCTCTTCATCACGGCAGCGAAAGCATTTGCGGCGCTATAACAACTGCGGTTGATAAGCAGCGCGATAGGTCCGTAATAAGTGATGCGTTTCTGAGGGTCCGCCGGCTTGAACGTGAAAGGATATGGCTCGGAAAAATCGTCGTGTTCCGGACCATTCTTGTGGGTAATCGAGCCGCCCGGTATCTCTTCTGTGATAAAGCGACCCACGAGAGTATCAATATTTGTAAGCAGTCCTCCGCCGTTGTCGCGGATATCAATGATTAGCCCGTCGCAGTCATGTAGATAAGCCAGGACATAATCAAGGGCTAAAGGGGATACTGTGGTGGAGAAAGATGGATAGTAGATGTAACCGATATTATTATCCAGCACTTTATAAATCATGCCGGAGGTGGTCATATAGTCAAAGTGGAGATAATATTCCCGAAGAGTTCTGTAGTCGAAATCAGCGGGATAGTCGCTCCACCAGTTCATGTATCGGCTTGTGTTGAAGCGTGAGGTAAGATTGACGTGGCCGTCTTTGAGCTCATCAAGCATCTCGGAGAGAAGATTGAACAGCTCGAGGATAGTCATATCATCGTGTATTTTCGCACGATAGCGCGCCGTAACCTCGTTCCAATCCACGCCTTTTTCTTCAAAGAAACAGTAGCGCGTATTTACAATTTCAGCAAGCGCATCGAAATTACCGTATGGGTCGTTGGTATATTCCACCGTTTCCATACATCCCGATACGATTAGTAAAATAAAAATCGCTGAAATATAACTAATAATGCCTTTAAATCGCATATGTAATATCAATATGGTTTTTTAAAATGGCCGGGATTGTGGTCGGCAGGGAGTACGCTTCAATCCGAGTCCTCCGGGTATGACCCCTATTACAAACCCGTTGGTTAGCATCCGTGTAGAGAGATTATTGGCATAAGCAGTGGTATATGAGAGACGATATCCCACATATAGGGCTGTATTGCCCAAATCCATCGAAATGGATAGCACATTGTCGATTCCCGGCATATTTCCCGGCCATGCGAAGTGAGCTAATCCTCGCCGATTGCCGAGGTAAATCTCATAAAAGGTTTCGCCATATTGGGGCATGAAGAACGCACCTATAAGCGGGATGCTGAGTCTTTCAGAGCATACAATTGGTATCCGCCCTATTTTAGATCTCCAATGCAGGGAGGCTCCAAGTTCTATAGCTGCCTTTATAGTGACATCGACAGGGTTATTGCTATTGCGCAGCAATGCAAGAACACCACCGGTGATGGCCGGTCCGCCACCGATGCTGACGGTTAAATCGTGTGGCAGTCGGAAGTATCTGTCCATATGCCAGGAGAAATGAGCATCGAGTCCTAACGTCGTGGCCGAGCCGGCGAGATTAAGCATGGATACGTAGCTTACACGAGCATCAAAATCCATTTTAAACCGTTGTGGATTAAAAGGCATGGCCTTTGTCCAAAAACCGGAAAGAGCAAAATCCGTGCCGTGATAGGTGATTGGCGAGAGATATTGAGCCACCTCACTGCGTCTTCCTATCTCAAATGAGTAGATACCCGTCACCGGATAATCCGGTTTCTCTTCTCCGAAAGAAGGCAACACCCCGAAGAAAGATACGACAGAAAATATCACAATTAATTTTGTGACATAATTGATTGTCAACGAGTCTTTTTTGAAAATCATTCTTCAGTCAAATCATCAAATTCAAAGAGACCCTTGTCAATAATTTGGGGAGTTTCGGGCTCGGCGATTATTTCTGCCTCCTCACTTTCAACTTCAGGTTCCTCCGAGTCTTCTCCCTCTATCGCATTCTCGGTAGGTTCTGCGGGAGGCTGCGGGAAACGCAACGGTTCCAATTCCGTAATTTCAGCAAGATTGAAAGTGGTGAGTCGCTTACCTTTGGCCTTCACGCTCTTGACTCCGATAAATTCTTCAGCGTCGATTTCAGTCTCCGGTCGTACGGCATCAATTCCACCATATTTCAGAAGGAGTCTGGGATATGCAGTGTCGGTCAGTAAAAGAAGTTGTGATTTCTCATCCGTGCCGACAAATCGCTGCGGGCGAGCGGAGGGTTCGAAGACAAACCGCTTCAGATAGGGATTGCCGAGCGATGCGTCATTGAGAGCAGCCGTCCAAACCTTATGCGGGTCAAACTTCTCAATTCGCATTATATTGTCTTCATAATGATTGGTGTCGGCGAAGGAAGAAGTGAAATATTCTCCATTGTTGGTGATGATAAGCACCAGATCATCGCCTTGGAAGACACCGAGACTTTCACCACGTCCGTCATAGTTCAGACGAAGCACATCGCGGTCAAACCATACCTCACGACCTCCGAGAGTGGAGGCGCCGCGCTTTTCAAGCGATACGTTTTTGATGGCATACTTTGTGACAAGATTGCCGAGAGAGTCTTTATTTTTAATAGCCAGATCGGCAAAATCTACGGTAAAATCGCGTTGTTTCGGAGAGCGTCCCTCCTTATCTCGTTCGCCGGTCAGCACCACCTTTACCACTTCAGCCTCACCGTTGGGATTGGCTGTGAGGTATACAATTTTAGAGCCTTCAAGTCCTTTGGTCAAATCGTATTCCTTTTCGCGAGCGAGCCCGGTGATGAAGCATCGTTTCTTATAATAGTAACCATCGGCGCCGTTACGGTAAATGATGTTGTAGATGGTGCGCTTGTCTCCCTTGCTGAAAAGGCCGATATACTTAATCTTCTTCCCGATGTATAGTTTGTCTTGCACTTTGACTATCTTATACTTTCCGTCATTGTATATGATGAGGATATCGTCGATGTCAGAGCAGGTGAAGAGGAAATTGGCATCCTTAAGTCCGGTGCCCACGAAGCCGCCGGCTTTATCGAAATAGAGTCGTTTGTTGGCTTCGGCCACTTTGGTGGCAGCGATGGAGTCGAAGCCGCGAATGGTGGTGTGTCTGGGATATTTCGCACCGTATTTATCCTTGAGATGCTGATACCATTGGATGGTATACTCCGTGATATGCTCCATGTCGTGGAGTATCTGTTCTATTTCTCCGGCAAGCGCTGCGATACGCTTTTCAGCCTTCTCCGAATTAAACTTCAGGATACGTCCCATCCGGATTTCCCATAGTTTGATGAGATCATCGGAGGTGAGCGGTCGATAGAAGGATGGTTTGTAGGGCTCAAAGAGCAGGTCGAGACGCCGGAGGGCAGTATCCATATCGGGAGCCTTCTCTATTTCAGCATCCTTATACATCCTTTGCTCTATAAAGATCTTCTCGAGCGAAGCGAAAAGCATTTGCTCCCTGTTTTCTCCTAATTTAATCTCAAGTTCGCGTAGCAGGAGTTGGCGGGTATTATCTACCGAGTATTTCAACAGCCCGGAGACGGAGAGAAATTGCGGTTTCTTATCGCGTATCACGCAGCAGTTGGGAGAGATGCTTATCTCACAGTCAGTAAAGGCGTAAAGAGCGTCAATGGCCTTGTCGGAAGAGGTGCCGGGCGCGAGGTGTACGAGGATTTCAGCCGTAGCCGAAGTATTATCGTCAACCTTGCGCACCTTTATCTTTCCTTTTTCTACGGCGCCGAGAATAGAAGATATGAGCGAAGATGTAGTCTTGCCGAAGGGCACTTCAGTGATGGCGAGCGTCTTGTTATTGATTTTTTCGATTTTGGCTCGCACCTTCACAGCGCCGCCACGAGCGCCGTCGTTATATCTTGAGGCATCGATAAGACCTCCGGTCTGAAAATCCGGCAGGAGTCGGAAAGGCCTGTCATTCAGGTAATCTATAGCAGCCTCGCACACTTCATTGAAATTGTGAGGCAAGATTTTGGAAGAGAGACCAACGGCAATACCCTCCACGCCGTGCACGAGCAGAAGAGGGAATTTCACCGGCAGTGTCACCGGTTCGTTCTTTCTTCCATCATAGGAGGGTGTCCATTCCGTAATTTTCGGTGAATAGAGCGTCTCGAGGGCAAATTCAGATAATTTAGCCTCAATATATCGTGGAGCGGCGGCGGAGTCACCGGTAAGTATATTTCCCCAGTTACCCTGAGTGTCTATAAGCAGGTCTTTCTGTCCGAGTTGCACGAGCGCATCGCCAATCGAGGCATCGCCATGCGGATGATATTGCATGGTGTTACCCACGATATTAGCCACCTTGTTAAACCGCCCGTCATCAAGCGTTTCCATAGAGTGGAGGATACGTCGTTGCACGGGTTTTAGGCCATCCTCAATATGAGGTACGGCTCTCTCAAGGATTACGTATGATGCATACTCCAGATACCAGTCTCGGAACATTCCGGACAGCACCGTACGCTTGTTGCCCTCGCCGGGTACATGATAGTCAGGGTGCTGCTCTTCAGTGATAATTTCATCGCTCATATTCCGCAAATATACAAAAAAACCTTTAAGGATTTTTTACTTGACAGTTATTTTTTTGACGGTTTTTTTGGGTCGGGAGCGAAATGATTGGGGAATTTCCAGTGTTGACGCGGGCGCACCATTGCGTAGACCACGAGTCCGATGCCTATCAAGATGAAGGGTATGCTTAGCATCTGTCCTATGTTGAGGCCGTAGCGAGAGATCATGTCTACTTCGTCAGCCACTTGCACATTCTTGATGTATTCTATGAGGAAGCGGGGCAAGAAGATGCCTATAAAGAAGATGCCGGTGATGAGCCAGGGTCGTTCTTCGGCGTTTTTGCGCCAGTACATCCACATCAGCAGTGCAAAGAGGGCGAAATAGCACACCGCCTCGTATATTTGGGTAGGATGGGCTGGCAGTGTCTCACCATTGCGGACGAAGACAAAGCCCCAGGGCACGTCAGTGTAGGCGCCATATATTTCGCTATTCATCAGATTTCCCAGACGAATAAGCCCACCCACGAGGGCTATAGGTATTACAAGTTTGTCAAAAGTCCAGGATGCCGGCTTTTTTGCTACCAGCCAAGAGAAAAGGTAGACGGCGATAATGTTGGCGATCGTGCCTCCATGACTCGCCAGTCCACCATTCCATATCTTGAGTATTTCAGCCGGATGCGCGCTGTAATAATCCCATTCGTAGAAGAATACATGACCCAACCGTGAGCCTACAATGGTAGCTACAAGCACGTAAGCCAGCAAAATGCCGAGCCAGCGCTCCGGTGCGCCCTCGTGCTTGAACATAGCCGCCACTATCTGGTAGCCTATCAGAAATCCGACAGCGAAGGCGAGTCCGTACCATCTGACGGCAAACGGACCGAATGAGAAGAGGACCGGGTCTGCATTCCAGATTATTTCAGCGAGCATATCCTAAAGAATTAGAGTTTAGCAACAATTTCCGCAGTGTCGCGGGCTATCATCAGTTCCTCGTCAGTGGGAATGACCACGACTTTTACCGCAGAGTCGGCGCCGGATATTTCCACTTCCTTGCCACGAGCCTTGTTGGCCTCCTCATTGAAGGTAATGCCCATGAAGGCAAGTTGTTTGCAGATTTTCTCACGAGTGCTGATTTGATTTTCGCCTACGCCGCCGGTGAAAACGATGATATCCACGCCACCCAATACGGCAGCGTATGCACCGATATATTTCAGTATGCGGTACTCATACATGTCGAGAGCCAGGATGGCACGTTGGTCGCCACGGGCAACGGCATCTTCGATGTCGCGCATATCTGACGAAATCTCAGAAACGCCGGCCACGCCACTGCGCTTGTTGATAAGATCGGACAGGCCGTCAGCATCGAGACCCTCCTGCTTCATAAGATATACCAATGCTCCCGGATCGACATCGCCTACTCGAGTGCCCATCATAAGACCTTCTGTAGGCGTGAGGCCCATCGAGGTGTCGATGGAGATGCCATCTTTGATAGCAGTTATGGATGCACCGTTGCCGATATGGCAGGTGATGATGCGTTGCTTGTCGTATGGCACACCGAGGAACTCGCATGCACGACGTGACACGTAGCGATGGCTCGTGCCGTGAAAGCCGTAACGACGCACGCCATACTTCTCGTAGGCTTCGTAAGGGAGAGCATACATATATGCTTTCGCCGGCATGGTCTGATGAAATGCTGTGTCAAAGACAGCCACCTGCGGCACGGCGGGCAGAATGTCGGACACGGCTTCGATGCCGGTGATATTGGCGGGATTGTGAAGCGGAGCCACCGGATAACATTCCTTTACCTTGGCGATGACTTCAGGAGTGATAAGCACGGATTTGCTGAATTTGTCCATGCCATGCACTACGCGATGTCCTACGGCCTCGATTTCATCAAACGACTTGATGACGCCCTCTTTCGGGTCAGTAAGCAGAGTAAGCACCTGGCGCACAGCCTCCTTGGCATCCGGCATGCTGACATTTATCACACCTTTGGAGCCGTCGGGACGCTTGAATTTAAGAAATGAGTCGGGGAGACCGATTTTCTCTACACCGCCTTCGGCCAGCACTGACTTGTCGGTGGAGTCTATAAGTTTGTATTTCACACTGCTGGATCCGCAGTTGAGCACTAATATTTTCATAATGATTTATTGTGTTGAGATATCAATTGTTGTGTTTCTCACCGATGGCTTGATTGCAGGTGACGATGATGGTATTGATAATATCCTCTACTGTGGCGCCGCGGGAGAGGTCGTTGACAGGAGCGGCGAGACCTTGGAGGATAGGACCTACAGCACCGGCACCGGCGAGGCGTTGCACGAGTTTGTAGGCGATATTGCCCACTTCAAGAGAGGGGAATATGAGGGTGTTGGCATGTCCGGCCACATTACTGCCCGGTGCTTTCTTGGCGCCTATTTCGGGCACGATGGCAGCGTCGCTCTGCATCTCACCGTCTACCGGGAGTGTCGGGTCGAGCTGATGAACGAGCTCTACGGCATTGCGCACCTTGTCTACTCTCTCGTGTTCGGCAGAGCCGTAAGTAGAGAAGCTGAGCATGGCCACTACCGGGTCAAGTCCGGCAATGTTCTTTGTAGTCTTGGCAGTCTCAATAGCAATCTGAGCCAATTCTTCAGTAGTGGGATCGGGCACGACAGCGCAGTCCGCAAATACGAGCATGTGGTTGTCGCCGTAAGGCACGTTTTCAGGGAGAAGCATGATGAATGCGCCGCTCACTACGGAGATGCCCGGTTTTGTCTTCAATACCTGGAAGGCAGCGCGAAGCACGTGTGAAGTGGGGCTCAATGCACCGGCCACCATGCAATCAGCGTCGCCGGCTTTAATCATCAGGCATCCAAGATATAGGGAATTGCGCACTTGCTCGCGCGCCACATCAATAGTGACGCCCTTTTTCTTGCGCAATTCAAAGAAGAGCTGCGCATATTTCTCCACAAATTCTTTATCGTCGGAGTTGATGAAAGTGGCTTTTTCGATATTATGAAGGCCAAGCTTGGCAGCCTCGGAAAGTATCTCTTCACGGTTGCCGATCAGAATGACGTCAGCAATTCCATCGGAAATGATAACTTCGGCAGCCTGAAGCGTGCGCGGTTCCGTCGACTCTGGGAGCACAAGGCGCTGACGGTCACCTTTAGCCTGTGCTTTTAGACGTTCAAACAATGTCATGATTATTAAATTTTGGAGTTTTATTCCTTTAAGGTTAGATAAATTGTCAAAAGCCCCCTTGCAAAAAATCTTGGCGTAGAGGTGTTATGACTTGTTGCAAATTTAATCATTTTTAGTGATTTTGGAGGGTTTTCTATCTATATTTTTCAATATGACGCGATTAATTGTTAAATTTAATTGTTAAATTTGCACCCCGTAAGCCCGGGCTAATCTCTGACAGATGACAATAATCAAGCGTCTGCACATCTTTATGCTGAAGACATTTCTTCCGCTTTTCGCGATGACATTTTTCATCGTGCTCTTCATCGTGCTCATGCAGTTTTTGTGGAAATATATCGATGATCTGGTGGGTAAAGGATTGTCATTCAGTGTGCTTGGAGAGTTGTTTTTTTATGCTGCTGTCTCGATGGTGCCGATGGCTCTGCCGCTTGCCATTCTCCTTGCCTCGTTGATGACGTTTGGCAATCTCGGAGAGAAATTCGAGTTGACGGCCATGAAGGCCTCCGGCATATCCCTTATCCGGGTGATGGCGCCGCTGATAGTGACGGTAGCCGGGATATCGGTGGGTGCTTTCTTTTTCCAGAATGATATCCTTCCCAAAGCTCAGGTGAAGATGTGGACGCTGCTCTTTTCAATGCGGCAGAAATCACCGGAACTTGAGATACCCGAAGGTGTGTTTTATGACCAGATTCCGGGATATAATCTGTTCGTGAGAGAGAAAAACAGAGATAACGGGAGGTTGTATGACATCATGATATATGACGTGTCGCGAGGAGGTGACAATGCAAGCGTGATAACTTCTGACTCGGCCGTTATGGCCATGACGCCAGATATGAAGCATCTGTATCTGCGTCTGTGGAAAGGAGAGCAATTCGAAAATCTGCGTGACCAGACTACCGGCAATTTCAATAATGTGCCGTTTCGCCGGGAGACTTTCCGCGATAAAGAAGTATTGATACCTTTTGATGCCAATTTCAACCGACTGGATGAGGACGGGATGCGTCGACAGTATGTAGGTAAAAATATAGCGGAACTACATCATACGATGGATTCGCTCAATACTCGCATTGACTCTATAGGGCGGATATATGCCGTAGACTTGGAGCAGAGCACGTTTGCAAGCATCAACCCCGATAATTATTCCGCCTCAAGGAGGAATGAAGAGGTAAGCGCAAAGAAAAGCGCGTGGGAGGATGCTCCGACGGTGTCGCTTGACACTCTGTTGGCTCGTCTTGCGCCGTCACAACGGATCGAGGTATACAATAACGCTGTCAGTATATCGGAGCGGCGACAGGCAGAGTTGAATTTCAGAAGTGAGAATATGGCAGACGAGAAGAAACTCTATCGTCGTCATGAGATAGAGCTTATCAAGAAATATACCCTGTCAGTGGCATGTCTGATATTTTTCTTTATCGGAGCGCCTCTCGGAGCGATTATCCGTAAGGGTGGTATAGGCACTCCGCTTGTGATTTCCGTGCTTTTATTCTTATTTTACTATATCATTGACAACAGCGGATATAAGATGGCTCGTGACGGCCATATTGATGTCTGGCTAGGTATGTGGCTCTCTACGTTTATTCTTGCTCCGCTCGGCCTTTACGTCACCTGGAAGGCGATGAATGATTCTTCCGTCTTTGATAAAGATCGTTATGTATCGCTCTTGAGGCATATATTTGGCGCTCGTCAACATCGAAAGGTAGAATATAAGGAGGTCATCATCAATGAGACAGACACCGCTAAAGCGGAGCAGATGCTGGCAGAATTGCGTCAGGAGTCACTGAGGATGGTGCGTCGTCTGAGAAGGCGACCGAATTATATTGCCTATTGTCTGCGTGGAGTCGGAGCGAGGGGACTGCATACTTTGTCAGTACATCTTGAAGAGACAGTGTCATATCTTTCCAATTCGCGTAATGTATTGGTGGTAAATCGGCTTACGGATTATCCGGTGCTGCGTCATCTTTGGATATATCATCCCTTTAATAAAAAGTGGCTCAGTTGGGCTGCGATAATAGTATTCCCGGTCGGCCTGTCATTATGGCTGGCCGGCATGCGGGCCTCTCGTATACTGAGGTCAGACTGCGAAGGCATAGCGTCACGTTCTGCCGGTATAATCGACTTGCTCAACGAGGCGCATAAAGAGAGCGGTCGCTCTCACGAGTGACCGCTTCACGAGGCTTCGCGAGCCTCTCAGTTCTCACGATTACCATAAGGGTAAACCGTGGGAATTGAACAAAAATCTATCTTCTTTACATGAGAATAACCCTCCACGGAGACTTAATGTTTCGGTGAAGGGCTATTTTAACATTTCAGAAGAGCATTTTTAACATTTTTCCCTCAGTTGGGCGATTTTTTCATCCAGTTCGCGTTTGCGGCGTTCCAGATCTTCGATTTCTCGTCTTGCGCGTTCAGCCTCAAAGCCATTGAGCAAATCCTTTACTTTTTCCACCTCTGCGAGCATACTGTCTATCTGCTGACGGGTCATTGTAGCAACCATGGGGATAAGGCATTGCAAACCCTTGATGTGCTTCATGACGTCGGCGGCTGAAATGCCTCCGTCGGTTGCTTTCTTAAGCCCGTTGCGTCGCTTCCATGCCATGATGGCGGAATATTGCTTGTTGATATCCTTGCGGAGGAATGCTTCACGCTGTTGGTCTGACTTACCCTCCAGATAAGCCTCCAAGTGTTTAGCAATAGTCTCTTCACGTTTCATAATTATAAATAATTGAGTAATACTCCCACAAAATTAATAAATTAAATGAATATTCAGATATTTAAGACCCCTTTCAACAAAAAAATGTAGAATGGGTCTAAGTCAGATATTGATAATGAGGTGATGAAATATTGGCTGTAAATTATTAATTTCTTAATTTTGCATATGATTTTGCGCTGACTCATTTGGAGTAATTCAGATATTTTACAGATATACTTGATTAGAGTCTTTCAAATATAAAACAAATGAAGAAATATAGGCCGTTTGTTTTGCCGGTTGCGATTGTTCTCGGCTTGGTGTTGCATAATTTATGTGCAATGGTGTCATTTCTTGTCCCTTATGTAATCTTCTCAATTCTGATATTGACCTTTTCCTCAATGGAATTACGAAAATTACGTTTTGGAATGCTCGACTTATGGCTCTCAGTGGCGCAAGTAGCGTTAGCGGGCGGCATATATTTCATCGTTTCTCTATTTCCGGTGATGAAGGCTGTGCCGCAAGGGTTGATGATGTGTGCCCTATGTCCTGTGGCCTCATCAGTCTCAGTAGTGGCCTGCGTCTTGGGAGCGAATCGAAATAACACTATCGGTTTCACAATATGCGGAAATCTTCTTGTCTCAGTGGTAGCCCCGATATTTTTTGTCATCATGGATGGCAGTATGTCGGGTGAGACGCTGACCACCTCTTTCTTTGCGATCTTCGGTAAAGTGGCTACCATAATAGGCTTGCCATTCTTTGTAATGCTGTTTATCCAGATGTGGATAAAACCGTTGGGCGCAAGAATCAGCAAATATTCCGGTTGGGCATTTTATCTATGGGCTGTGGCTCTTCTTTTTACACTTGGAGAGACAATAGATTATATATATCTTTATGGCCAAGGAAATTGGGGCGTTATAGCAATTTTGGGTGTCGGCTCGGCTATAATATGTGTCCTGCAGTTCCGGTTAGGCCGATATATAGGATCACGTTATAATGACTTTGTCGGTGGCCAGCAGTTGCTTGGCCAGAAAAATTCAGCTATGGGTATATGGATGGCTAATGCTTACATGGTGCCGTTATCCTCTGTCTCTATGGCTTTTTACAGTATTTGCCAGAATCTATGGAATTCGTGGCAATTATGGCGGCACGACCATAAACCCGGCTCTGAAGTAATCATTGATAGGCATGGAGAGAAGGGAGAAAGTTGACTCCATAATATGTCATGACAAGGGATAGTGATATTAGAATAAGATAGATAAAAAGTCGGCGTGACTGTATCCCGAGCCCAAGCGATTTATGCAGAGGTATAGCATAGAGTAGCAGTGTGACTAACGCCCAGGTCTCTTTCGGATCCCATGCCCAGTATCTTCCCCAGGAGACATTTGCCCACATAGCGCCCACTATAATTCCTAATCCCAAAATATAAGTGGCCCACGGCAAAATAGAAAATATCATCTCGCTCATTCGTGGTCTTGATGAGGGTGCTATCAGAGCAATAAAGGAAGCAGGGAGTGTCAATGCGAGAAGAGCATAGGCTATCATTATAAGGGCAACATGAACGGCGAGCCAGGGTGTGGCTAATACCGGCATCAAAGGTGTCATTGTCGGATTTTTTGTGCCCAGCCATCCAATGAGGAATAGAAAAGCAGAGCAGAAGAGGATCAGGGAGATAAATACGACGGGGAACCCCTTACATGCAAGCCAAAAGGTGATGAAAAGCAGGCATATTGCAATGAATGTCATCAAATCTCCTGTGGAAACGAGAGGAATATGTGCTGAGATATACCAATGCCATATAAACGACAAGAGACCGAGAGAAGCAAGCATTCCCGGGCTAATTTTTCCCATGAGTTTTATTTTACGGGATTTACGCCGAAATAATTGTATTGCTAATAGCACTAAAGAGAGTGATATAGTGAGAATGAAAAGAATAAGGGTGGGTCTCAGGCGGTTGTATAAAATCTCCAGCCTGATTGATGATTCAGAGCGTCTTTCGCTGAAGTCCTGAGGTATTGATGTGAATAATTCTCTATTCCACAATTCTGCCAGCAACGATACTTTTTCGTCAAGTGCTATGATTTCCTTATCAAGATTTCCTTCCCCTCCTTTGTAAAAAAACTGAGGAAGATAATGACCGTCTGCAGTATAGAGTTGACGAGGGGAGACGTATTCGTTTTTGGAATGTAAAAGCCTTTGTAAAGCCTTGCTTTTTACGTGAATAAATGGCACGTCATACCATGCCTCACGATGCTCGATAAGTGAAGCGACAAAATCCTCCGGAGACATTCCTTTCACATGGCTTTTACCCGTAATCTTGTATGAAAATTGAGTTGCAACTGAATTAAAAGGAACTTCGCGTCCGTTGTAGAGCACTCGGCACCGGGCCATCGAGTCCGCGAAATTGACTGTTTCATTTGGTGAAGCAGCCTTTGCAGAAAATGCGCTCGATACCAATAAAAGGAATAAAATACAGGTGTTATGCATGAAGATGCTCAATTTATTAAATCTTTGTTGCTCTGTGACCCTTCGCTTTCGTTTGAATGACTGTAAGTAAGCCCTTATGAGCATCCACGCTCCCGCCAGAAAGAATAGCGCAAATCCGGTATAAGTCATTGTAATACCGTAGGGGTCATTTGACACAGTCAGAATGGTGCCTCCTTCTTCATCAAAGGAAGTTTGGTAGAGACGATACGTCGACACTCGGCCTATGTGATTCATAGCGATATTGAGCGTATCGCCTGCTGAAGTCAAGAGAGTAGACTTAAAATCCCGAGGCATCCTCATCCCGGGATAATAAACCTTCTCGAATGATAACAAAGTTATCTCCGCAGGAAGTCTGTGCGGATTAGAGGCCCGGTCCGTAAAATATCTTTCCGGCATACCCGGACGGAGGTGAACTGTGCCTCGGACCGCTGTAGAAGCAGAGAGAACACCTCCGGCTATGATAAACACTAACGAGAGGTGAAACAGCAAAACATCTTTACGCTTCCATAATCGACGTTTGACTATAGCGAATATTACAGCTGCCAATATTATAATCCAAAATATCAACCACCAGACAGAGGAATAGACACCTGGAGGCATAAAGGATGTAGAGCCAATAAACAGGATTATAAGAATGGCTGCAGACAAGATGTATTCAGAAGGGCGCATAATTAAGATGTTTCACGCGTTTTACGGCCATACATTCAGTCTCGATAAGCCATCCCGGCCGGCATACCGGAGCCAAAAGAATGACAAACGGTATTTGGGGAAATCTTTTGGAAATTATTTGATTGACGATATTATAGTCGGCCGTATCACGCAGATAGATTACCATATTGCAGACTTCTCCCCATGAGCACTCTCCCTCCCGGAGGAGAACCTCTATATTTTCAAGCATTCTTTCCGTCTGTGCCACAATGTCACCGGGGGCTACAATCTCCCCTTTATTGTCGATGCTCGCCGTGCCGGATATATAGACATGTCGCCGGTCGCCATAATCAACGGTGGTGCCTCGCTCAAAGGCTACTCCATACTCATAGGTGGGATTTAAGTGGGATTTGCCCTGAAGGTATCTGACCTGAGAGGGCTCAATACTCATATCAGCAAATGCACTGAAGGAAACTAATCTCGAAGGATCTGCTGACTGTCCGGCAATACCCGTAGAGGCAATAAAATGAGTATCAGAGGTAAGCCCTTCACGAGCAAAAACCGCATTGCGCCCCTTTACAACTCCGGAATAGTTATTGTCAACATCGCGCACATAAAACCATGTCCTGAGACAATTATCGGCCAGTGAGCCGCCACGATGTGAAATTTCTTTGCTGAGAGTCTCGAGATATTCCATTGTCATACTCAATGAATAGGAGGGTGCGATGCTATCGTTGTCGCCCATCCATATTCTGCCCTTGGCATCACTCCATATACCGTCGCCATCATTTTTGAAAGATGAACGTTGCTGCATAACGACTAACAGCACCACCTTACTTCCGTCAAGCGGAGGCTGCTGAATTACACTTCTCGCGCAGACATCCTCGTCGGGCAGCCACCTGCTTTGATTAGTGGCGTCACTCATCAAATATCGTTTATAGACAGGCTGCATGTCCAGGCGGTGAGCAATATCTTCCACGGCAATGTCTATTTCTTTGAGAATAGAAGGGGTAGTATTATCCGATGGCTGAATATGTGATAGAATAACATACGCCTCCTGACGATTGTGGTCAAAATGGGCAATGCTCGCTTTGACATTGGATATGAGGTAAGTATAGTATTTCATTTTATAGTAATGTGATAGTAATTTCAAATTGTCAATAATTTACAGGCGCGCCGGTATCAATCCAGTTGCGCAACAGGTCAAGTGGCTCGCTACGCACGATTTCCACAGAGTGATCATATTTCCACCCGGAGGAAGCCTCGCCTGACAGAATTAGCCAGAGCATACTCTCTTCACTATTCCCTGGCTTGACACGGTCATATCCCGGCATCTTGACTGATGGGATGTCGATAAGGTTTTCAAAACTCTTACCCTCCGTAAGATTAAGCCCGGCAGCAGCGAAATTGGATCCACCGTGACATTGCACGCATGTGGTATTTAAGATATCACGTTGGATGGTTGCGGGCAGAGATATATCGGTCAAGGGAAGTGAGATGCGCAATGTGTCCTGGTAGGGAACATATTGTGTTGATGAGAACGAGGCTACCCGCCTGCGCAGGCGGTCTAAAGCACAAAGTTCGATAGTGTTGACTTCTGAGGGAATGCCTGTAAGGATAAGATCACACACTTTGCCAGAGGTGGCCGGAGAGATATTCTTGCTTATCAGAGCGTATTCATTGCCATCCTCAAATCCGGCCAGAGCGAGCGTATACATTTCCGGCCACGTTTGCGCACCGGTAATCTCTGCATTTATGCGAGCATTCCCACCCTCTTCCTTCGTGATTACATCCGGCGTGTCATATATCCTGCCTTCATCACATGAGGTTATCATTACAGCAGTGATGGTGATAAAGATAATATGAGATAATAATCTTGAGTACATATGGTATTAAAAAGAGTATTGGGCCATTATCACGACGGAGCTTGTAGCCAGTCCGAGATTATCTTCATCGCGATCCATCTGTCGCGCGTGGCCCGTGCGGCCCGTATACTGATACATGGCTTGCAATTTGAGGTTGATTTTATCAAAGAAGTAATTGGCGCCGACTGCCGGCATATTGAGAAGGCCACCTTTGCCGGTGGAATTTCTCTCAAAAATGTCATACCGCAGAGCCGCCTGCAGTTTGGAAGTCACAAAGAAGCCCGCTTGAGCATAAGCACCGAAATAATTGTATGATGTATCAATCTTTTGTCGTTTGGTAAATCCGATATGCATATAGTAAGCCTCCGCACCGAAATACCATCGGTTTTTAATCCAAGCCCATTCCAATCCTACTCTTATATCATTTGTGCTTTCGTTTTCACTCTCCACATTTATCGAGCCGGAGACGCCTATCAGCATTTTGTTGGTATTGAGTCGTCGGGAGTCGCCTTGAGTGGCGGGCATCACGCCGAATGGCTGATAGGTTAGCCTGGCTGCATAAAGCAGTGAAGGTATATGCCAGTCATCGCTGATGGTCTTCGTGGCAAGATTTACATTCGGTCCGGTACCGTTGAAGATGCCGGCCTGGTAGCCGAATTTACCCTTGATGAGTCCATGCACCTCCACGCCAAGGTCAAACCCCGTGCCGATGTGCGGTGTGACGGCATTGAGCGAATGTGGAAGAATGACAGAGGCAGTCAGTGAAGTAGGCATTACCGGAAATAATGTCTCGCCCAATGTAGTGAGATAAGCGTGAGAGAACGGAGTCTTGAATTTGCCGATACGCACACCGACCTCTTCTCTCGGCAGGATATCAGCCCAAGCCTGTTGCAGTATGGCACCTCCGGACGCCGCAGCATTTATCGAGAGATTGAAGGTGACAATATTGAAAGCCTTGCCGGTAAATCCTAATACAGCATAAGGAATGGCAAAGCCGGAGTTGGCTACATTGTCCTGATTGTAAGCCGGATCCAATCCTGCATCATCGTAATAATTGTAATTGCCCGATGCTTGCACCAGCAGATACGGCTTGAAGAGAAAATCGCCTTTCTTGGTGGTAAAGGTAAATCCGCGGTGGTCGGCAAGTGAGATGACGCCATTTTCCGTGTCTGCATCATATTGAGCAAAGGCAGAGACGCATGACGCGACGAAAATTATAAAGCAAAGTATATGTTTCATTTTCATTCGTATTTAAGGTTATTGAAATATTATTACAGGGATTGAAGGAATTTAATCACTGCGTTGCGGTCTTTGGCCGGCATTTTTTTGAATTTATTTTTAGATGCTTCTCCCTCTCCACCATGCCACATTATTGCCTCGATGAAATTACGAGCGCGACCGTCGTGGAGAAAGTAAGTATGGCCGTTTACTTTTTCCTGCAGGCCGATGCCCCACAAGGGGGTTGTGCGCCATTCATTTCCCATGGCAAGTCCGGAGACATAATTATCATTGAGTCCGACTCCCATTATTTCAGAGCCCATGTCGTGCAAAAGATAGTCACTGTAGGGATGTATGGTCTGGCTTCCGAGCCAGGGCAATTGAGTGCCGGCAAGAAGCGTTGACCCGCGCGGACGAGTATGAAGTGTGGTGACATGGCAGAGATGGCATCCCGCCTCATAGAAAAGACTTTCGCCCCGTTTTACTTCCGGGTCGGATACATTGCGTCTGGCGGGCACGCCCAATGATTGCATATAAAGATCCACATTTTCCATATCCACCGTAGACACATCGAGACGGTCGTATGTAAGTCCCATCATTGACCCTTGGCTCATCTGTATCTGTCCTTCGCATATTTCCTCCGGATAACGGCTGTTGGTGACTCCCATATCACTTGAAAAGCCCAATTCCACGGTAAGGTCAGCATGCTGAGCCTTATTGCCGGAGAGACCTAAAGATTTTACGCCGCGCTCGGTGATATAATTGCATCGCCCGCTTATTCCCCATTCCGGGTAATTGCTTTTGGCGGCAAGTTGCTCTATTTCTGTGGGGTCAAGAGCCATCATTTGTCCCATACCAACATGACGCAAAGGGATACGTACCGTGCAGAAAAGGTCTTCCGGAGCAATAGGGTCGGCATACCAATCGGTGATGGTATACGTGGGATATGCCAATTCGTAGGGTTCGCCATCCGGAAATTCATATTGTTGGAAATGCCAATCCACCTTTACTTTTCCTTCCGGCTCTACGCCATATATGGACTGATCATGTAATACACGTCCATAATCGCGGAAGAGAGCACCGTTCTTGCGCGTGATGTATATAAGCATTGCTGAAAATCCGTAAGAGCCGGAGCCGTTGTCGTTCCAAACGCCGGGACGCGTTCTTCCGGCATTTCTGTGACAACTGCCACAAGAGTATCCGGCATATACCGGGCCGAGTCCTCCGCCTTGTCCACCCGTAGAGGTGCGCACATCGTCATAAAGGCGGTCGCCCCTCGCAAATCGAGTGAGATAATCGCCAGACACCCAGGAAGCTTCGCTATCGTAAGCCACGGATGAATTGAGGAAGATAGTGGAGGTTCCGGCAGATAGAGAGTATCCCTCCGGTATCTCGATGTCAAGCACGTCAATACCGTCATCGGCACAGGCCGCGCACAACAATGCGAGGCCTGTGAGACAACTTAAAAGGAGCTTATTAATATGAAAGTGGTTATCCGTCATTAATTATTGATTTTACGCGGTTGGCCATTCTTAAAGAGAAGAAATTCCAATGTGTGGAAGCCTCTTACAGACTGCACAGCCTCAATTGTATCATCATCGTCGTTATCGCTCCAGTCGAGATCATCATAATTTCCGGAGTTCAGTATCTGAACGATATTGTCTTGGTCAAGAGGCCAGCTATCCATATTGGGGTCAAGTCCGAGAGCGTCAACAGGTCCGAAGAGGAAGGCCTCACTTTTTTCCCAGGGTTCACGCGCTTCCAGCCAAGCATTGCAAGCGTTGGCAAAATTAGCGTCTGAGGGATTTTTCTTAAATTCAGCCACTTTCTGATAAAGCACGTCGTTTCTATCCTTCAGGCTGAGATAAGTGGGAAGCACCACATCGTCTACAAAAGTGTCAACAATACCTTGAAGGCGAGTGTCATTCCCTAATTTGCCTATGACATTCTTGAGATTGACAGAGAGCAGTTCTTCCAAGTCCGCGCAGGCTGTCATCGCCTCACGGCTTTCGGCGCTGTTGATATGATTGCGGAAAGGTTGAGGTATAGCCAAAATGGCATTGATGGCATTGGTGATGGCATTTTTCACCTGAGTGTCGAGTGTAGGGTTTATTTCGGAAACAAGTTTTGAAATAGACTTATCGCTGACTCGACCGTCAAGAGAACCGAAATAACTATTGCGAATTGATATGATATTATTGGAATAGTCTTCACGGGAATGCCAGCTGTACCATGACTCTACGGCATAGAGGGCGCTCTGTGTGTCGCCCGAAACGTAGAGTTGGTATGGGTCACCTATTTTAGCTGTGCCTACTTCGTTGGCGATATCGGCACACCCTTCAATTATCTGTTCAACGCAACTTAAGGCGCTTGAATAGTCGCCTCCGTTGTGAGCCTTGAAACTTGAAGCGAATGATGGTCCGCCATTGTAGGATTTGTACCATGAGTCGTATAGAGTGGTAGCATCATTGCGCAGCAATCCCGCCACTTGAATCATATAATTACCCCAGCTGGCTGCATTGCGTTCGGTATAATCGATGTCAGCGCTATTGTCTACAACGGGCGTGTGGATAATCTCTTCTTCATTTTTTGAGCAGCCGGTCAGTGAGATTGCCGACGCAATAAGAAGAGTAGGTAAAGAAAAGTAAAAAATCTTTTTCATATAATGTCTATTTTTTCTGTTATTGATGTCTATTATTTATTGATGGTGTTTTGATTATTTTTTGATAAACCATCCGATATATGCTATTCCGATGGCAAATTCATTTTCGGAATTGTATGGTCCCTTACCAAAGACTGACGCCGTGCCGATCTGTCGAGTAGTATAATCAGCCTTGATTACGAGATTGGGGAGTGCAAACCAGTTGAGTCCTACTTGCCATTGGCTCACTTCAAGGCGCTTGTCCATTGTGGTCTTTCCGGCGCCGCGATATTGAGGATTATAATATTCATATCTTGCGTAGGGATATATCACCGGGCATTTCCCTTTGATGAAATGGTGAATGTTGAGACCCACTTCCGCGCCGTAACTGAGTGCATTCTTGGCTATCGGTATCAGGCGGCTGTAAGGCGACTTGTTGGAGAGCAAGCGATTGGCTTCATTTAATTTTTCGGTATTTCCGATGTAGCCGTAAGTTACGTTGGCACGCGCCGTGAGGAATCTGCATTTATATTGAGCGTCCCATGTGCCAATCGCTACGGGAATACGTCCCACTGATGAGTAAGTGTGCTCTTTATCGGAATTGCTTCCGGCATCGTTGCAATAATAGAATGATACACCGGTGCGTAGTCCGGGGACGCCTTGATAGTCAAGCCTGGCTACGTAAGCCGGGGAGGTGAAATTATCTACCTCAAAGAGCCCTTGCTTGCCTGGAGCTATCCATTGATTTCTGTCAAAACCGTTGGCATTGAGACCGGCCACGATCATGGCTTGATAGTCAAAGCGTGTAAATCTGCGTCCGAACGAACCGAAAAATTCGATACCTGTTTCATGCCATGTGGATGGCAGAATGGTAGTCTCTGCCTGTGGACGAACTGTGCCAAAAAAGTTGATAGGTTCGTGATGAGCGTTGGTCAGACCTACAGGCACTATGATATGTCCGGCTCTTACATTGAATTGGGGAATTATAAGGCGTGTGATATGCAATTGCTCAAGTGCCACTTCGCCACCCTTTTCTATTTCTGTCTCATACTCACCGTTTTCGCTACTTTCAAGTTCGATAGCAGAGCCTACACCGCCCGCTTCAAATTCTATTTCAGCTCCGAGTATCCACTTAGGATTGAATTTGTAATCGAATGCCAGAGTGAAGCGGGGTATGGAGATGGTGTTGCGATGTGTGCGTGTGCTGCCTGTGGATGTTCCCGCAAAACGATTGATGCCATAATCTTTGAATGCAGCCACCACTTCTCCATAGCCACCGAAACGAAATTTGCGATAGCCGGCAGTGTCAGCGTTTGTGGCCGGGAGAGGTTGCCGTATATCATTGTCGGCGTTAACGCCATAGGCATCACAAGCCGAGAGGACGGCGATGACAAAGAGTATTGAAATGAGATTTATACGCTTCATTGTATTTTTGATTTTGATGCAAAATTACAATGAGCAAAAAAGGAGTGCAATACTCAAAAATGGGATAAATTAAGGCGGCAGAGGGGAGAAATCCGGGGTATTAAGACCACTGCGTTAGCATTATTTGTGGAAAGGGGTCTGCCTCATATATTGGAGGATACCTCCTTAATATCTATTATATTATGTAGGATAGCGAAGATTGTAAGGCCCGCGGGTGAATGGATATCCAGTTTGGCGGAGATATTGCGTCGGTAAGTGGTGACGGTATGAATGGAGAGAAAAAGATGGGAAGCGATTTCCTTATTTGACATTCCTTTGGCAACGCATCTGAGCACTTCCTTCTCTCTATCAGTCATTAAGTCGATAAGCCGAGGTTCTGCCGATTGGCTTGATTGCGTGTCTGACTGAGCACTCGAGGCAAGTTGCAACTTCCTTTCAAGTTTTTCTACAGCGGGCACAAACAACGTGTTTTCAATTTGGCAATGGTTAGTAAGTTCTTGTCCGCAGTATATGATGTCCATTAGAGCCGACGTTAGGATCTCGTTACCTTTTACATGATAGTGGCGAATGAAGATGTCTTTTAGTTCATCAAGTTTTTCGGCCATACTGCCATGATTGATGGAATATAACGTAATGCGGAAATTATCCTGTATTTTACCCTCCAGAAGATTGCTTACGTAGGTGTATACCTGATCGTTCTCATTCTGCATATGATTACGCACCTCTTGCACGTAATCATCGTAAAACTTCAATAGCAGAAATGCAATATCATTAACATCGTTGCAATTTATGGCTTCTATAAGCTTGTGTCTGATAGCCGGAAGAAGGTAGTCAAGAAAATGAGTATGGGCTTTTCGAAGATATCCCATAAGAGATGGCAAGGAAATTTCATATCCGGCATACGGCAAGTCGCAAAGGAAATTGCACACAGCTAAAAGAGATGGAGCATCCACGCCATCCTCTTTGCAGGCTTCATTGACGGTCAAGTCGCCGAAGCCAAACGACATTCCGAAGCGACTGAGCACGCCGAGGAGCTGAGGATGCTCCTCTATAACAAGGCGTAATTTGTCTTCGCCGGTAATTGCATTCCTTGTGTTTGCCATAATAGCGGGTTTATATACTCATTTTGGGTATATCTGTTAGTTTGATTTGCAAAGTTACTAATCTAAAAAGATGATTACAATACCTAAAAATGGGTATTCTTGATGTCAAAGCCGGCTATGTGGTGAAGTACATGGTGTATTTTAGGAGAGGCGACAAATTTTTTCAGAAGCGCGTCTGTCTCGGTTTTCAATTCCTTTGCAAGCCTCGCGGAGATTTGTCTGAGCAGATAATGAAGCACTCTGAGTGAGGACTCAAGATTGTGGGTATTGCCGTGTTTTAAGTCCGCCGGTTTACGGTGTAACTCCACCGGTGCATGGAACGCATACATCACGTTGCCGTGGGCACAACTATTTCGCAGGGCGCGCATTGCCTCAAGATAATTGTCGAAAATGTCCGGGTTGTCAATGCCGAAATGGCGGGATATTTCACTGCGCAGTTGATGAGAATGGAGGGATGAATAGAGATTGCAGACAGCACCGAAGGTTACAAATTCAAGGGTCTTCCACGCGGGAGCAAATTTATCGCGAGGGAAGCGGCGGTGATGCAATATTATATCATCGTTGAGCTTGCGCAACGGCAGATAAATTGCTTTTTCAAAATTGGCAGCATGCTGCTTGCTGACTACGTTTGTGTCGACAAACCAGTGAGGCGATTCAGGGTGTCGCGTAGAGACATGATATATTACGTACGTGCGAAATGCCGTCTCAAATCGCTCAAGCATTCTCATCAGCATATTTCGCAGATTGAAGTCAAAGGCATACAGCATCAGAGCGTCCTCAAACCGTGTCCCCTCGATGAATCGATGGTCTTCAGCGAGAAGGTCTGGATAGCGCCTTTCGAAAGGAAACCAATACAGAGAGAGACGATACCATCCGATTTCAAGGATGATATCGCGAGCCTTGGCCTCATCATCGATTATCATGCCTCGTTTCCGAAGCAAATTAATCTGCTGTTGAATCGGTTTTGCGCGTCTTCCCATAAACTCTAAACTCTAATTCCTGATTTCCACTACGTAAGCATCCTCCGAATATTCCAATACTCTTGCTTTAATGTCATTCTCAAAAAAATGCAGTGCCAAGGCCGGAGCAGAGGGGAGAAGGTCGGCTGTGCTTTTCTTTTCACCGTGGATGTGATTTACAAAACTTTCGTCATTCGGAAAGGCGATATATATTCTTCCACCGGTATTAAGATGGTAATCCCTTAGTGTTTTGAGAGTGTCAATCGGGTATTGGAGATGAGGGTAGACGCAATACAATATGATTTTGTCATATTGTTCAGCTGGCATTCTCTCCTCAAAGTCAGCGAGCAGAAAAGTGAGGTTGACGCTTGGCTCTGCATATTTGGTTTTTGCAATATCCAGCATCCCCTGAGAGCCGTCAATGGCTGTAACAGACCCCTCGGAACCAACGCGTTCCAATAAATAGGGGATAAGTACGCCGGTGCCGGTGCCTAAATCTGCAATGTCCACTCCCGGACGAATATCCATCAAATCAAGAATATGATTAATTCTAACCGGCAATGACCGCACCTCCATATCGTCCCATGTGGGAGCAATGTTGTTGAAAAAGTTTATTTCTTCCGGAGTCATATCAAGTTCCTATTAATAATCATCGTCGTCCAGATCATCATCAAGATAATCGTCATCATCAAGATAATCGTCGTCCAGGTAGTCATCGTCGTCGTCCAGGTAGTCATCGTCGTCGTCCAGGTAGTCATCGTCGTCGTCCCATTCAGTTGCGTCCAACTCTTCTTCGTAATAATTGTCAAAATCATCGATATCCATCTCAATATCGAAGGCTTTATCCTCCAGATATGAAAGGTGGTCTTCGAGTTCTTCGCGTCTTTCTTCAAGCTCTTGGTATTGCTCAGAGTCCGGATCTAACGTAGAGAGTTCACTATCAAGGTCATCAATTCGATCTTCAATATTTTCACATCTTTTTCTGAGTCTTTTAAGACGTTTATTATTAACAACCGGCGATTTCTCGCTCTTGCTTCCAAATATACTTTGTGCCATCAGGCCCAAACCAAGATATGTCCAAAATCCCATATAGAAATAATATTAAATTGGGGGTGATTGAAAAAATCAAGCGAGGTAAACCTTCTGTGCGTCCTTCATCTCTTGCAGTGTCAAGAACGTCATTCTGCACCATGTCTCCCCGAGAAGCACTGATATATTTGCAAATCTAACAATATTTCTCTTAATCCACAAGTTTTTTAACTCATCCCTTTAGCCCCCTTTTTCCCGGCGTGAGTTAATGTGCAAAGGAAAATACGCGGTCTGTTGAATCTGAATTATTAATATAACTGATAAACGCTTTAAATTATCAGTAATATTATATAAAATATCAGTAATATATTTATTAATTATAAAATAATGGATATAAAATTTAAGGAATTTTAATAGATTTGCAGAAAATTTTACTCGTCATGTTAAACATTAATAGACATTAAAATGGTACGAATGAATAAAGGATTACTTATTGTCTCTGCCTCATTAATGGCAATGCAGATGCCGACGAGAGGCTCTGAGGCTCCCGAGACAGTATTTTTGCCAGGTGTTGAGGTTAGCGCTACAGGTAAGAGCAACGTTATGTTGCTTCCGCTTAACGTACAGACTATCAGTGACGCCACTATCAATAAATCAGCTGAAATATCTCTTCTGCCTGTCTTACAGTCTCAAGTGCCGGGGCTTTTTGTGACAGAGCGTGGTTTTGCAGGATACGGAGTATCTACCGGGTCTGCCGGAACGGTAAATATTCGCGGTGTGGGCCAATCCAATAAAGTCCTCTTTATGATCGACGGCATGCCGCAGACTGCCGGTTTGTTCGGTCACTCACTTCCGGATGTCTATAATGCTGTAGGAGTAGCAAAGGTGGAAGTGGTAAAGGGCCCGTCGTCTCTTCTATACGGTTCGGGAGCGATGGGTGGCTCGGTAAATATCATCACTCACCGTCAGCATCAGGAAGGGTGGAGTGGAAATGCACGCGCTGCTTTTGGCTCATTCAATACTCAGCGTTTCAATTTGACTACAGGATATAAAAAGGGTAAATTTGAAGCTAACGTAGCCGGACTGCTTAACCGCTCGAATGGCAATCGTGCCAACTCTGCTTACTGGGATGCGAGTGAATTGATGCAACTCAAATATGAAGCAGACAGTCACTGGACAGTTGGCGCCATGACAGAACTCAATCAGGCGGATGCTCATTATCCGGGCACAGAACAAGTGCCTATGAATAATATGCAGACGTATGCTTTTCGAGGTTCTTCCGCTGTATATGCGAATGATAATTACGGTATAGCGCACGGTGGAGTGCAGGCTTTTGTTACATGGGGCAATCACAAGATAGATGATGGCTATGAGGCGAACGTAGAGGGAGCAGAAGCAATGGATAATTACCTGTTTCATTCCACAGACTATAATGTCGGCTTGAGCCTTTATCAGACCATGCATTTCTGGCAAGGCAACGATCTGAGTGCCGGACTCGACTTTCAGCATTGGGGCGGTCATTCCTGGAACACGATGAAGGCTGACAATGCTGTTGTAGAAGGTGTGAAAAAGAGCGTGGATGAGGTCGGTGCATACCTCATGATGCAGCAATCCTTCTGGGGTGATATCCTCTCAATCAATGGAGGTGTCCGTCTGCAACACGGTTCTACATACGGCAATGAATGGATACCTCAGGCAGGCCTTATCGTGCGTCCGTATCAAGGTGGCTCAGTAAAATTCTCGTTCGGTCGCGGCTTCAGAGCGCCGAATATCCGCGAACTCTATATGTTCAAGCCGGCCAACCCTGACCTGAAGCCTGAGTCAATGTATAATTATGATGTTGAGTTACGTCAGTACCTGCTCGATAATCGCCTCAATCTCGGTCTGTCGCTCTATTATATCAATGCGAAGAATATGATTCAGCCCATCATGGTGGATGGCGGAATGAAGAATATGAATACCGGTAAGTTTATCAATAAAGGTATAGAATTTGATGCTTCATTCCGTATCAATGATATGTGGAATGCCGGAGTTTCATACGCTTATCTTCATTCGTCCAACAAGGAATTGCAATATGCGCCCAAAAATATGGTTAACGCACATGTGGATTTTACACCCGGTGATCTGAGTGTCACACTTGAAAATCAGAATATCTTCGGCTTGAAGAATGGTGCGCCGCAAAATGTGTCGACTGCTTATTCCTTACTCAACCTTCGCGTGGCATATACTTTCCACAGCAAGTGTGATATTCGCCCCTTCCTGAAGCTTGACAATATCACTGACCATCATTACGAGATAATTTACGGATGTCCGATGCCCGGTGTCACTATCTTGGGTGGCGTCGAACTCCAGTTCTAAAAATCTCCATTTCTAAGAATTTAGTATCCGTCAATGGTGAATCTGTCCGATGGCTGTTAAGATCCGACTTTCAATATTCTATCTGCTGCAGTTTGCAGTATGGGGTTGTTATCTGACAAGCCTCGGACAGTTTCTGGGCGGTGCAGGCCTGGGTAATGACATCTCCTGGTTTTATGCAGCCGTAGGAATAGTATCTCTTGTGATGCCCGCTTTGATGGGATATGTCTCCGACCGATATGTTGCTCCCGCCAGGCTTCTCTGTCTCTGTCATACCTTGGCAGCTACGTTTATGGCCGGTCTGTGGCTCTATTCATCGTTCAGTGAAAAACTCTCTTTTTGGCCAACCTTCTGTCTCTATTTATGTTTCCTCTCTCTCTATCTTCCCACGATAGCCTTGTCCAATACGATGTCCTTTCGTGTTCTTGCTCAGAGAGGAGAAGACTCCTTGCGCTCCTTTCCAAAGATAAGGATTTGGGGGACGGTAGGCTTTGTCGCTGCAATGTGGTTTGTAAATTCCTTTTATTTTCACGACGGTGCATGGGGCTTCACAATGTCAGATTTGAATGAATACGGTAGATACAGATTTCAGTATACCAACGGTCAATTGTTGGCATCATCAATAATCGGTGTGTTGACAGCCCTGTATTCACTCTCACTTCCCAAATCAGAAATTTCAAGCAAGAGTAAAGCGGAGGATTCAGAGAGGCTGGTGGATATTTTAGGATGGCGACGCTTTAACCTGCTACGAGACCCTCGTCTGAGAACATTTCTCATTTTTGCAATTCTCGCCGGTGTCTGTCTTCAGATTTCCAATGGCTTTGTGACTCCCTTCATCACTCATTTTGCTGCGTTATCGGAATATGCTGCCAATGGCGTGGCTGCCAATGCCACGATGCTCTTTTCCATCTCGCAGATCTCTGAGGCGCTCTGTATCCTTCTGGTGGGGATATCGTTACGTCGATATGGCATAAAAGCAGTATTGGTGATGGCCATGATGGCTTGGAGTGTGCGCTTTGCCGGTCTTGCACTTGGCAACCCCGCCGACGGATTATGGCTGCTCATCGTCTCGATGATAGCATACGGTGTGGCATTCAATTACTTCAACATAGCCGGAGCGATGTATGTGGATCGCATGACAGAAACGGGTATCAAGGGGTTTGGACAAGGTGTGCTGATGCTTATGTCGAATGGCGTGGGAGCAACGTTGGGTATGTTCTTAGCCGGCAACGTCGTCAATTATTTCTGTCATTGGGAGATGATGAATACTGCACAAGGCATGGGACGGTTCTTTATGGGAGACTGGTCGACGGTATGGTGGATCTTTGCTGCTTATTCTTTAGCCGTAGCCATCCTAATCTTAATCGGTTTTCACGGGAATAAGAAAAAGGAGTCTAAGTCTCCAAAACTTAGTCATTGATAGAGGGTCATATACAGACTCAGCCTTGGCAGATGGTCAGAATGAGATATTGTGCCTGATGAGTATTTCTCGCAGCCGATAAATTTCGTTTTGAGCCTCGATATTTTTTGCTGTCATAAGGTCAAGACGTTCTTGAAGAGTCATGGCTTTTTCCGATAACGATTCGTTTCGGTCCAGCAGTCTTCCAATGCGTTCCTGCAGTTCGTCGATTTTCTTGTGATGTAATTCATGGTTATGAGTGTCCGACTCATGCTCATGCGAATGAAAAATACGAAGTATTTTCGCCATCATATCCGGCTCTGAGAGTTTCTCCTCGGGGGAATGATTGGAGTAGGGAGCTGCTGTGGAGCAACTATAACGTGCCAGTTCTTCTTCCCCGAATATCTCAAGAAGCCTGCCGAGCCGGTTTTTGGGCAGTCGGCTCTTCCCGTTTTCGATGGCAGAGAGAAAACTCTGACGCATATCAAGCTGGTCAGCCAATGTCTGTTGGTTGATGCGATGAGCTTTGCGCAAAGCTGCCAAGTCGATTTTTTCTGTCTCTATATTCATGCCAATGCAAATCTAACGAATTCATGCCAATGCAAATCTAATGAAAAATCTTTAATAGACCACATTTTTTGTGGAATGTGGTCTTAATTCAATGCAAAGGCAATGATATTTCGGGTATTTTTGGTCAATTCGTGTAATTTAATTAATTTTGTTGTGCGGTGGAATGCCGTCTTAAGACCCCTTTCCACAAAAAATGTTAACGCAGGGGTCGCAGATGTGCCCCGGATTTGGCCTTGCAGTGCGAAGGAACATAGCGGGCTATGTGACTGAGCCAAAAGGCCAAAGGCGGGGTGCAGCTGCGAGAAAGGGGTATCTTTTGACAAAATAGAATTTAATTTTTATTAAGAATTTTGATGTTTATATATAAAATTTTTCTTCCCATACAGCGTCTTTTCGGCGCCTTTCGCCCATCTCTCCGGTCACTATGCTCGCATAGCTCCCTCCGAGATAGCCGAAATTCACTCGAAAATACGCTGCCCCTGCGTTAACATTTTTTGTGGAATGGGGTCTTAAATTGTCTAAAATATTAGAAAGTCATGGCAAAACAAGAAGATGTCTTCAAGACGATAGTGGCTCACGCCAAAGAGTATGGATTTGTGTTTCAGTCATCAGAGATTTATGATGGCCTTTCTGCCGTATATGATTACGGTCAGAACGGCGTGGAACTTAAAAATAATATAAAGCGATATTGGTGGGAGGCAATGACCATGTTGCATGATAATATAGTGGGTATTGACTCGGCGATCTTCATGCATCCCACTATATGGAAAGCCTCCGGCCATGTTGATGCCTTCAATGATCCTTTGATTGACAATAAGGATTCTAAGAAGCGCTATCGTGCTGACGTTCTTATCGAAGATAAGATAGCAAGCTTTGACGAGAAAATCAATAAGGAGGTGGCTAAAGCAGCCAAGCGTTTTGGCGACAGTTTTGATGAGGCGATGTTCCGTCAGACTAATCCCCGCGTGCTTGAGCATCAGCAGAAGCGCGACGAACTTCACTCTCGCTTTGCAGCGGCAATGAATGCCAACGATCTTGAAGACCTCAAGCAGATAATACTCGACTATGAAATTGTAGACCCTATCAGCGGTACCCGTAATTGGACTGATGTGCGCCAGTTTAATCTGATGTTCAAGACAGAGATGGGCTCCACGGCCGATGGCGCTATGGAGGTTTATCTCCGTCCCGAGACTGCTCAAGGTATTTTCGTCAACTATCTCAACGTACAGAAGACGGGCCGCATGCGCATACCCTTCGGAATAGCGCAGATAGGCAAGGCCTTCCGTAATGAAATTGTAGCACGCCAGTTTATTTTCAGAATGCGCGAGTTTGAGCAGATGGAAATGCAGTTTTTCGTGCGTCCCGGTGATGAATTAAAGTGGTTTGACTTCTGGCGCAAGCATCGCCTCGAATGGCATAAGGCGCTCGGTCTCGGTGATGAGAAATATCGCTACCATGACCACGAGAAATTGGCTCACTACGCCAATGCCGCTACAGACATAGAATTTGAAATGCCTTTCGGATTTAAGGAGGTGGAGGGTATCCACTCCCGTACGAATTTCGACCTCTCACAGCATGAGAAATTCTCCGGTAAGAAAATACAGTATTTCGATCCGGAACTCAATGAAAGTTACGTGCCCTACGTCATCGAGACTTCCATCGGTGTAGACCGGATGTTTCTTACAGTGCTCTGTTCCTGCTACGAAGACCAGGATCTCGGAAACGGCGAACGTCGCGTAGTGCTCCATTTCCCCCCGGCACTTGCCCCGGTGAAATGTGCCGTGTTACCTCTCGTCAAGAAGGATGGCCTTCCTGAAAAGGCTCGTGAGATACAGCATCGTCTCCGCTTCGATTTCACATGCCAGATGGACGAAAAAGACTCCATCGGCAAGCGTTATCGCCGCCAGGATGCCATTGGCACACCCTTCTGCATAACCGTAGATCATCAGACACTCGAAGATAACACAGTGACGCTTCGTCATCGTGACTCCATGGAGCAGCAACGTGTCAACGTCGATGACCTGGAAAGAATTTTGAGTGATAAGGTCAATCTGAATACACTGCTAAAAAAACTTCTGTAATTGATAAAATAATAATATGAAGAAAATAATATTTCGTATAATTGCCTTAGCGACAATCATTACCGCCTCCATGGGCTTGACGAGCTGTAACTATAACGGACTCGTAGAGCAACAGCAGAACGTAGATCAGGCTTGGGCAGAAGTGGAAAACCAATATCAACGTCGTGCGGATCTTATACCTAATCTGGTCAACACGGTCAAGGGTTATTCCAAGCATGAGAGTGAGACACTCGAGAAGGTTACTCAGGCTCGTGCTCAGGCTACATCCATCAATATCAATGCCGAAGACCTCAACGAAGAGACGCTCGCCAAATTTCAGCAGGCTCAAGACAATCTGTCAGGTGCTCTCAAATCGCTCCTCGCAGTAACTGAGGCATATCCCGACTTGAAGGCCAACGAAAACTTCATGAACCTTCAGGCTCAACTCGAGGGTACGGAAAACCGTATCACCATCGCCAGAAGAAACTATACTCAGGCCGTGCGCGATTATAACACGGATATAAAGAAATTTCCGACCAATATCTATGCCGGATGGTTTGGATTTAAGCCCAAACCGCAGTTTGCCGCTGCTGCCGGAGCCGATAAGGCGCCTGAAGTAAGTTTCTAACACTTAAATTATCAGTCTTTAATAAATGCAAAGAAAATCATTTATATATGCTCTCGGGGCACTTCTCTTGTGCCTGAGTCTCACTTCTTGTTTCAATGATGATGACGATGATAAATTTGACAAGAAGGAGTGGACTGACCGCAACGAAGCATACGTGGCGGAGGCTGAGCAGAGCGGTGAGTATGTCACGCTTACCCCTCCGTGGGCTCCGCAAGCCATCTCGCTTGTAAAATGGCACAATGACCGGGCACTGACTGCAAAAAATCTCTCTCCGCTCGATAATTCGTTGTGTGACGTGAAATACGAATGCTCCGATATCGACGGCAAGCTTATAGACTCTTCTTATAAGAATACTGTCTATGGAGATTCTATCTACAGGTCCCGGCCGTCAGCAAATGTCACCGGCTTTTGGTATCTCGTCACCCAGATGCATGTCGGTGACAGTGTGACTGCTATTCTGCCCGCCATTTCTGCTTACGGAAATGTGAAATATGGAGAAATACACCCCAATACTACCTTGATATATCGTATCAAACTGGTAGGTATTCCCGCTTACGAGATACCTCTCGGTAAATAGTAACTATCCCGCATTTAAAACTGTTAGAAATGAAACTGTCAGCAGTTTGTGTGAAGTCAGCCTTTGGTGCTTTGGCACTGGCGGCTGTCTTTGCTTTTGTCTCTGCCACTGCCAAAGAGACTACTCTTCCTTCAGTAAAGAAGTCAAGTGTTATCAGTATTAAATCGCCTCTTGTCCCTGACTCTGTCGACAGGGATGTCAATGCCTTTAAAACTACTGATTTGATGAAGTCAATAGTGCCTGCAAGGACTTCATTTTTCAGCGACGAGTCTCAGGATTGGACCACAATTGTTCCCGATACTGCCGGATATTTCAAGTTGGACTTAGACAAATCAGAAGGCTCTGACCGGAATCAGGTGAAAATACAGAAACTCACCGCTACACTCCGCCCGGACAGTTATTTCAACGGTTCGCTTAAGATAAAGACTCCATATGCTGCCACGCTTTATGTGGATGGTGAGAAAAAAGGGGAGAAGTTATCGCTTGATTCCGTGCCCGGTGAACTGAAGGAGACGCTTCATCTCCTGCCCCACAGAGATGTCAAGATTGAGATACATCTCCTCAACGATCAAAATTTGACCGACTCCTCATCCGATGTGGCAATAATGCTTGATCCCGCTGAGGATTCCAAGGATGTCGCTGTCACATACAATCCGGAGAAGGGGGTATACAACATTATGGCCACAGTCATAGCGCCGCGCGTCGCCTCAGTCAAGTTGAGTCCGGATGGAAAATACATGTTAGTCTCCACTTCGGAAACAACCGACGGCAAGAATTATACATATACCTATGATATACGTAGGTGTACTGACGGGAAAGTAATCTCAATGAATGTAGGCGCCGGACTCTCATGGATGAAAGGGGAATCCTCCGTTTTACTTCGCAATAAGGATAATGCTGACGGAACGTTTGATATAGAGGCCCTTGATTATCCTTCAATGAAAGTATCTGTTTTGGCTTCCCGACTTCCTGCTGATGCTAAAGATTATTATATGTCTCCTGCCGGCGACTATCTGATTTTTGAGAATAGAGTGGAAGGCGAGAAACCCTCCGGCACAATGCGCCGCGTTCTCAATCCGGATGACAGAATGCCCGGTAATCGCGACCGTACATATCTTAGCATGATACGCTTTGAAGACGGAATAGTGCGCCCGCTCACTTACGGAGGTGTCTCGTCTTCGCTCGCATCCATAAGCGGAGATGGCAGGAAGATACTCTATATCACAAGCAGAGAGACTCCGTCACAGTATCCTTTCTATGATATGAGTCTGATACAGTTGGATGTCAATACACTTCAAAATGACACGCTGCTGCACCACGAACCGAGCATGATGACTGCCACATATTCTCCGGATGGCAAAAGAGTCTTTGTGACAGCCGGCCCTTCCTTCTATAACGGTATAGGTGCTGATTGTGGCAACCATCCTATCCCGAATGATTTTGATATCCAGGGATATGTGTATGATATTCCGAGTGGCCGGATGAAATCCATGACGCGGGATTTTGACCCCTCGATCTATGGCAATCCTGTTTGGAATAGAGCGGACGACAACATTTATTTTATGGCTCAGACCGGATTTGATATGAAGGTATTCCGTCTTAATCCTAATGGCGGCAAAATAGAGGAGTTGCCCATGGAGTTAGACTATGTCCGCAATTTCAGCATGGGCAATGAGGAGACTCGCTATCTTGCTTATACCGGTATGTGCTATAACGATATGGGAAAGGCATATTTGCTGGATATAAAGAGTGGCCGCTCAACGCTGATTGCCGATCCTGCATCCGACCTTATTGCTGCCACGGATTTCGGCGACTCCAGGATGTGGAGTTTTACCGCTCAGGATGGCACTCTGATAGAAGGCACTGTTACGTTGCCGCCCGATTTTGACCCCTCTAAGAAATATCCTCTCATTGTATATTATTATGCCGGCACTACGCCCACTACGCATACCAATCATTCCCCCTATTCTCCGCCACTCTTCGCTTCTTACGGATATGTGGTCTACGCTGTCAATCCCTCCGGCTCGATTGGTTACGGACAGGAATACTCAGCGCGTCATGTCAATGCCTGGGGTAAACGCACTGCCGATGAAATAATCTATGGGACTCAGGAATTCTGCAAGGCTCATCCTTTTGTAGACACCACTAAGATAGGATGTATCGGAGCAAGTTACGGCGGGTTTATGACTCAATTGCTCACCACAAAGACCGACATCTTCGCGGCTGCTGTTTCGCATGCCGGTATTTCCAACGTTACTTCATATTGGGGTGAGGGTTATTGGGGCTACAGTTACAACAGCGTGGCTGCCGCCAAGTCTTATCCCTGGAGCAATCCCGAGGTATTCACGCGCAACAGTTCTCTCTTTAATGCCGATAAAATACACACTCCGTTATTGCTGCTGCATGGCACGGTAGATACCAACGTGCCGATCGGTGAAAGTATCCAACTCTTTAATGCTCTCAGGATTCTGGGCCGTGACGTGGAATTTGTTACAGTAGAAGGTGAAAATCATATCGTGATGGATTTCCAGAAACGTAAGGAGTGGCACGCCACGATTATGGCTTGGTTTGAGAAATGGCTTAAAGGTGATTCCCGCTGGTGGAAAAGTATATATGGAGAGAAGTAATCGGCGCTTACGTTCCGAATTCTTTCATCAGAACAGACAATATTAAGAGAAAAATGAAATATATCTATATCAAAGTGATGGCTGCGTTAGCCATAGTAGTTATGTTAACTTCTTGTGGGGGTAACTCTACAAATGAAGATGGTAGTGTTAAGGAGAGCCAGGCGCAGATAGATTCAGCCCGCAATGCCGGCAGAGAGGCTGCGCGTAAAATAATAGTCAGCGAATGGAAGGACTCCATGCAGTTTCAGAAGGCCGTCCTGGAGGCGCGTGCTCAAAAGAGCGTGTATGAGATGGCCAAACGTCAGCAGAGCGTTGCAGCGTTTGACAGTGCATTTATCTCCACTATCCGTGCCACTCGTCCCGACCTTTCCAAGCAACTGGACAGGTGATAAATGACGGTATCATAAGGCACTCCCTGCAATAGTCAGCAGCCAATCCCTATGCCAAAGAGTGCATAGTCATAAAGGCAGGGATCTTCAGGACGGAGTGTGCGACATTGCTGCGTCAACATTTCCACAGTCTTGCGGTCATCGGCCTTTCGAGTAATCAGGCCGAGATCCCGCGCCGTATTGCCGACATGGACGTCCAGCGGTAGGTAAAGCTGACTTTTATCTATGCTTTTCCATACTCCGAGGTCTACAATCCCATCATCCCTGACAAGCCATCTCAGAGCCATGTTCACTCGTTTCAGCGCCGTCGTTTTCAGGTTCTGGGGGAGTCCGCGGTTGTCAGTCACCCCGCCATTGGCCTCTTTGGTGATTCTATTGATGGCTTCTACAAGATGCCATGCCGGTGCCTCTGATTTCCCGGCTCCGATCCGGGCAGAAAAATTATCAAGAGTATCAAATCGCGTGTAAATCTCTCTCAGACCACGAAGGAGATGCTTCATGTTGTGAGCAAAAAATGTACGGTGGATGTTCAGCTCATCCGGTAAATCTTCATATCCTTCCTCCATTACATATTTGTAGGGAGCATGCTCCATGAGATTTTGTATCTTTTCGCAGTCACGGCATATCATTTTGCGATTGCCCCAGGCAATTATGGCCGAAAGGAGCGCAGCGATTTCTATATCGCGGAGGTCTGAGTATCTCCTTGGAAATTGCACCGGGTCATTATCTATGAATTCCGGGCGATTGATCCGGGAGGCCTCCGTATCCAGAAGATCGCGGATATCGTTACAAACAGGAGGTAGTATATCCTTCATATCGTCATGGTGTTTCAGGGCTTGATACGCACGGGTAGCGACTCTCTGTTCATGCGGTCGAGCGCTGTGACGGCAAAGGTCATGCCCTCCACGCTTGCCGGATCCGTATCATCGCTTATGAGCACTCTGGTAAAAGGAGTCATCGCGATAATGGTCTGAGAGTCGGAGATATCCTCGCTGTTCTCGCCGGGATAAAATTGATAGACTACGAATTTAGTCTGGTCGGTGGCCGCCTGATGTCTGCCCGTCGGGGCCGGCTCCCATGTAAGGAAGGTGCGCCCTCCCGTGCGCTCTATTCTTAAATCGCGTATCTTTTCCGGTCTTATCTTCTGATCTCCGAAAGCAGGCGGCAATGCAATGGTGGATTGATATTTAAGCGCCAGGGAGTCGGCCACGCCCTTATAATTGTCAGTGACCCAATATCCGTGCCACCATACATTTCCTCCCACGTTTGGAAGCATGCGGCTGAGTCTCACCTTTGTGTCAAGTTCGTTGGTGTCATGATTCCCCGGATCGGCAGCGTCCATCGTGCGTTTGGTGTCTTGGCCGATATAGAGTTGCACTTTCGGATTGACGTGCTCATTCCACCAGTGGGCGAGATGACGGCTTGGAGCAGCCTTCATGTCAAGTGTCCAGTAGAGTTGGGGCACTACATAGTCTACCCATCCTTTATCGGCCCATAACAGTACGTCAGCGTAGAGGTCATCGTAGTTTTGCAGTCCCGACGAATTGGAGCCTCGCGGGTCGCTGCTTTTGTTGCGCCATATCCCAAACGGACTCACGCCGAAACGCACCCACGGTTTGGTCTGCTTGATAGTGGAATACATCTGTTCTATCAGTAAGTCTACATTATGACGTCGCCAGGCGTTGCGCTCCATGCCGTTTCCAAACTTCGTAAAGGCTGCAGTGTCATCCGTGAAGCGTTTTCCATTAGCAGGATACGGGTAGAAATAATCATCTATATGGATAGCATCCACATCATATCGGCTGACGATATCCTCTACAATCCGACAGATAAAGTCCCGGTTTTCCTGATATGCAGGATTAAAGAATATCTTACCGTCAAAGCGGACATATCTCTCAGGATGTTTGTGGATATCGTGAGAAGCGGGGAGTATATCTTTAGTTGAGGAGGTGATGCGATAGGGGTTGAGCCAGGCATGAAATTCCATCCCGCGACGATGCGCTTCTTCCAGTGTATATTGCATGGGGTCCCACATGGGGTCCGGCGCTTTGCCCCGTTTGCCGGTGAGCCATGCGCTCCAGGGCTCGAGTTCACTTACGTATAGCGCATCCGCCGTAGGACGCACTTGAAAGATGACAGCATTACATCCGGCTGCCTGCAGCTTGTCGAGCTGATCGCTGATATAAGCCTTGGCTTGATTGGTGGATTTATTCTGATACTGGCTTTGACCTATGACGTGAAGCCATGCCCCGCGAAATTCCCGCTTGGGATTATCAATGGCGGAGGAGGGAAGTGCAGATGACAGAAGTATAGTTGTCGCTATAGTGAAGCCTGTGAGCAGGCGTGAATAGAGTCTCTTCAAAATTTTCATATACAAAATTAGTCATTTTCCCTCACTCGGCGTGGAAATTATGGAAATTTTATTATTTTTGCGTATCGTCTTAGGCTGTAATGGTAGGCGGGCGAATAGCCGATACATTTTTAAATACGAATTTTAATAAGAAAACAGATATTATATGAGCGAACTCGCACCAAAGTACAATCCTGCTGAAGTGGAGGATAAATGGTATGCATATTGGATGGAACACGGACTGTTTCGTTCTGTCCCCAATGAGAAAGAACCTTATTGTATTGTCATCCCCCCGCCGAATGTCACGGGCGTGCTTCACATGGGCCACATGCTCAATAATACTATTCAGGATATCCTGGTGCGCCGGGCTCGTATGCTCAATAAAAACGCACTCTGGGTGCCCGGCACTGACCATGCTGCCATAGCCACAGAAACAAAGGTTATCGCCAAGCTTGCCGAAGAGGGTATCAAAAAGACCGATCTTACCCGTGAGCAATTTCTTGAGCATGCCTGGGACTGGACCAGAACGCATGGTGGTATAATCCTGACACAACTCCGTAAGCTCGGTGCTTCTTGCGACTGGGAGCGTACGGCTTTCACTATGGATGAGATGCGCACCAAGAGCGTCACTAAAGTCTTCTGTGATCTTTACGACAAGGGATTGATATATCGAGGCCTGCGCATGGTAAACTGGGATCCGATGAATAAGACCGCCATATCCGACGATGAGGTCAACTATGTGCAGGAGCAAAGCAAACTCTATTATCTCAAGTATAAAGTAGCAGGCGATCCGGAAGGTCGATACGCTATTGTGGCCACCACTCGCCCGGAGACTATCATGGGCGATACTGCTATGTGTATCAATCCTAAAGACCCTAAGAATGAATGGCTGAAGGGTAAACGTGTCATCGTTCCTTTGGTAGGTCGTGAGATTCCGGTTATTGAAGACAGATACGTAGATATAGAATTCGGCACAGGCTGTCTGAAGGTGACTCCGGCGCATGATAAAAATGACTACATGCTCGGTATGAATCATAATCTCGACACGATAGATATCTTCAATGAAGACGGCACTCTCAACGAGCATGGCGGCAAGTATGCCGGAATGGATCGTTTTGATGTCCGCAAGGCCATAGCGCAAGACCTTATAGAGGCCGAACTCATGGAGAAGATGGAGGATTACACCAATAATGTCGGATATTCCGAGCGCACCAAGGTGCCTATCGAGCCGCGTCTCTCATTGCAGTGGTTTATCAAGATGAAGCATTTCGCTGACATCGCTCTTGGTCCGGTGATGGATGATTATATTCGTTTCGTGCCGGAAAAATACAAGACCACCTACCGTCTCTGGCTCGAAAATATCCAGGATTGGTGTATCAGTCGCCAGTTATGGTGGGGACATCGCATACCGGCATATTATTATACCGGCGCTGACGGTGAAATTCATATCGCTGTAGGAGAGACTGTTGAAGCAGCGCTTCAGAAGGCTCGTGAGGCTTCCGGCCTGGATCTGAAGGCAGAGGATCTGCGTCAGGATGAAGGCGCTCTCGACACCTGGTTCTCATCATGGCTTTGGCCTATAACCCTCTTTAACGGTATTCTTGATCCGGACAATGAGGAGATTAACTATTATTATCCCACTGCCACGCTCGTCACCGGACCGGATATAATCTTCTTCTGGGTGGCCCGCATGATTATGGCCGGATATGAGTTTGTCGGCGACAAACCCTTCAGCAATGTTTACTTTACCGGTATCGTGCGCGACAAGATTGGCCGAAAGATGTCCAAATCATTAGGTAATAGCCCTGACCCGCTCAAACTCATGGAAGACTACGGTGCGGACGGCGTCCGTATGGGTCTGATGCTGGCTGCCCCCGCCGGAAATGATATCATGTATGATGACTCGCTTTGCGAGCAGGGACGTAATTTCTGCAACAAGATTTGGAATGCTTTCCGTCTGGTAAAAGGCTGGGACGTAGACTCTACCATCGCTCAGCCCGAAGCATCAGCGGCAGGCGTAGAATGGTTTAAGGCCAAAATCTCCGCAACTCTCGAAGAGGTGGATGACCTGATGGGCAAATTCCGTATCTCCGAAGCCCTGATGGCTGTATATAAACTTTTCTGGGACGAGTTCTCTTCATGGTATCTGGAGGTGATCAAGCCGGCATACGGCAGTCCGATTGATAGCCGTACAAACGAGGCAACACTTGAATTTTTCGATGCGTTGCTCCGCATGCTTCATCCTTTCATGCCCTTTATCACAGAAGAGTTGTGGCAGCACCTTTATGACCGTAAGGAGGGTGAGAGTATAATGTATGCTGCGATGCCGCGCCCGTATGACCTTCAGGACCGCCAACTTACCATCGATAGATTCGAGACTCTCAAAGAGGTAATGGCCGGTATCCGCACCATTCGCAAGCAGAAGCAAATACCGCAGAAGAACGAATTGATGCTGGAGATAAAAGGACAGCACGATGATACACTTGATGCTATTCTGATTAAAATGGGTAACATCAGCGCCATAGACCTCGTTGAGGAAAAGGGAGCAATGTCTCAGGCCTTCATTGTGGGCACGGTGGAATATGCCATTCCTCTGGAAAGTAATATCAATGCCGAGGAGGAGATAAAGAAACTTGAAGCTGATCTGGAGTATCAGAAGAAATTCCTTGCCGGGGTGGAGAAAAAGCTGTCTAACGAGCGGTTCGTATCCTCTGCTCCCGAAAAGGTAGTGGCTCTTGAGAGAAAGAAACAGAGTGACGCCTTAGGTAAGATTGCCGCCATTGAGGCCGCTCTCGAAAATCTCAGGAAACTCTAATATTCTTTTGTGAATATAATACCAAATACAATAATCTAATAAAACCTTAAAATCACCATGAAAATCGGTATTCCAAAAGAGATTAAAAACAATGAAAACCGCGTGGGTGCTACCCCGGCGGGAGTAAAAGAACTTGTAAAGCATGGTCACACCGTATATGTACAGCATACGGCGGGAGATGGCAGTGGCTTTGCTGATGAGGAGTATAAGGCAGCCGGTGCTGAAATCCTCCCGACTATAGAGGACGTGTATGGCATCGCCGACATGATAATCAAGGTAAAAGAGCCCATCGAGCCGGAGTATAAGTTAGTGCGTAAGGGCCAGTTGCTCTTCACTTATTTCCACTTTGCATGCGACCTTCCTCTTACCGAGGCCATGCTCGCCAGCGGAGCGACTTGTATCGCTTATGAGACAGTGCGCGACCGTCAGGGCACACTTCCGCTGCTTATCCCGATGTCGGAGGTGGCAGGTAGAATGTCTGTGCAAGAGGGCGCCCGTTTCCTTGAGAAACCTCAGGGCGGACGTGGTCTGTTGCTCGGTGGCGTGCCGGGTGTAAAGCCTGCCAAGGTGCTCGTGCTCGGTGCGGGTGTCGTAGGTCGTAACGCTGCTTTGATGGCTGCAGGACTGGGTGCTGACGTTACTATCACTGATATATCTCTGCCGGTATTGCGTCACTGCGCGGAGGTTATGCCTAAGAATGTAAAGACTCTTTACTCATCTCATCATAACATTGAGACCGAACTTCCCACCACCGACCTTGTGATAGGCTCAGTCCTGATTCCCGGTGCAAAGGCTCCTCATCTCGTGACTGCCGATATGGTGAAGTTGCTTCGCCCGGGCTCGGTGATGGTGGATGTCGCTATCGACCAGGGAGGATGTTTCGAAACCTCTCATCCCACCACTCATAGTGAGCCTACTTACGTGGTAGATAAGGTGGTGCATTATGCCGTGGCTAACATTCCCGGTGCCGTGCCTTATACCTCCACACTCGCTCTTACCAACGCTACGTTACCCTACGCTCTCCGTCTCGCAGACATGGGCTGGGTAGAGGCTTGCAAGCAAGATCCGGGATTGGCTCAGGGTGTCAACATCGTGGACGGCAAGATTACATACAAAGGAGTGGCCGAAGCATTCGATATGCCTTACACACCGCTTGCCCTCTAATCCGCTAACACCTCGGATATCCACCCGAGTCCCATGCCCCGGAGGGGTAAAATCTCATTAGCCGGGTACGTAGTGCCCGGATTGTGACCTCCCGTACAATTACAACCCCGGAGGGGTTGCATTTCAAATAGCAATTAACAAAGATGGGGTATCATAGACAATGATACCCCATCTTTGTTTTAGTTCCTCCTTTATTCTTATCTAAGACTCTTAGTCATCCATTTTCATACTCTTGAATTGTCCTAAAAGATTGAAGGTCAATTCCACATCATCCGAGAGTTCTATCTCATATTTGGATGATGTCTTTTTGATTTTCACTATCTTGACATCCGGGAAATTCTTGCTGACGTAGGTACGGATAGTCTTGGGAATAATTCCGGATGGCACCTCCTTGGTTTTACAATCCACTGATGTCCACTTGCCGGCATTGTTAAATTCTATCTTGGTGCCGTCGGTCAACTTTACATCATAATCAGTCTTCCGGAGCAAGTGCTTGTCGGTCTTCACCATTCCTATCTTCCCTTTGGGAAAATATTCTGTCAGAAATTGCTGAGCCGCTTCCGGGAGGTCATTACGGTCTACTGAATATTTGTCAAATGCAAAACTCGTCAATACAGTCGTGAATAGCGCCACAATGAGCAAAACATACTTTTTCATCTTAATTATCAGTTAATTTTATTTCTTTATTCCTATTGACACTATAACGCAAGGTAACTCGTTTGAGTTCAATCTTCCCCAATGCATCAAAAATAAGGAGAGAATTATCTCTCCGCCCATAAAGCAAACATAATAAGTAATCCCGTTGATACACTGAAACATCAGTAATCAACGGGATTATTTATATAAATTTCTATGATTAATATTCTCATTTTTCTCCGAATGTGTTGAAATGCACTCGGTCTGGATGCCATTTGTTGATAGGGGAGTGCGCGTTTGCGGGATGGCCTACCGGTATGAGATTGAAAGGAATAAGATTATCCGGGATATTGAGTATTTCCCTTACCGGTTTGATTCTGTCTTCATGAGGATAAAGACAAGTCCATACAGCACCCAGGCCCAGTGCATTCGCTGCTAAAAGTATGTTTTCTGAGGCAGCCGAGCAGTCTTGCTCCCAAAGCACGTTATCCTCACCCTCCAGGAAGCGGTCTTTATTGCCACATACGATTATAGCCAAAGGCGCATTTGCTGCCATTTTAGCGTAGGGGAGAGCAGTGGCAAGGCTTGCAAGCAAATCTTTGTCATCAATTACGATGAAATCCCACGGCTGCTTATTGACACCGCTTGGGGCAGCCATGCCGGCGTGAAGAAGAGCAGTGAGTTGCTCATCGCTGATAGGCATATCGAGATACCGGCGCACGCTGTGTCGACTCATTATATTGAGAAAAGAAGGATTGGCTGCAATTTCAGCCGATATATTTTCAGTAATTTTCATAGTAATATTTGATTAATTAATTCACAGATAAAACCACTTGGCTCACTCTAAAGTTCGGTATTATCACGGAATTGAATTAATGACTATTGATATTTGCCGGTGTCAGCCCGGAATTGCCGAAAGTTGCAAGGGAGTTTATGGCAATTATTTCACCGGCAGTTAACTCAAAATCCAAAACGTCGAGATTTTCTTTCATCCTTACAGGATTGGAGGATTTCGGAATTGGGATAGTACCCTTCTGAATTTCCCAACGAAGACAAATCTGAGCAATAGATTTATGATGAGCCTCTGCGATATCAGAGAGAAGATTATTCCCAAAAATGCGACCCCGTGCCAATGGTGACCAAGCCTCTATGATAATATTATACTGCTTGCAAACATAATAAACTTCAGGCTGCTGCATGCCCGGATTGAATTCTATTTGATTTACCATAGGCATGATTTCGGCCGACAGCAACAGATTTTTTAGATGTACCGGCATAAAATTGGATACACCTATAGCGCGAACCCGTTTTTCACGGTAAAGCCGTTCAAGCGCCCTCCAAGTGTCAGCATTAGTCTTCCGCCAGTCTTCATCTTGAGATTTATCCGCAGGCCAATGGATAAGATACAAATCCAAAGTATCCAATCCCAAATCTGACAATGTATTATCAAAAGCAGTAAGCGTTGAGTCATATCCACGTTGAGAATTTGCAACCTTGCTCGTTACGAAAAGTTCCCGGCGTGGAATGCCGCTTATTTTGATGCCTTCGCCCACAGCCTTTTCATTTTGGTAAGCAGAAGCACCATCGATAAGACGATATCCAATACGTATAGCCTCCGCAACCGCTTGCGCACCCACCGCATCATCCGGCAATTTATAAGTCCCATATCCAAGAGCCGGTATCCCCACTCCATTATTTAATATTCTCTCCATAAAATTAAATCTTATAGAACACTCCGGCCTCAGCTGACAACATTGGTTGGCGTTCCTTCAATGAAATTGGCTACATTCGCAACAGTTATATCCATCAGTCGCTGACGGGCTTCAAAAGTTGCCCAGCCGAGATGTGGAGTTGTATAACAATTTCTTGCGTATAAAAGAGGATTGTCGATTGTCGGAGGTTCACAAGACATGACGTCCACACCGGCACCACGCAATTTACCCTTGTTGAGGGCATCAGCAACCGCGTTTTCATCAATGAGTGGTCCTCGCCCTGTATTGATCAAAATTGCCGATGGCTTCATCTTTGCCAATGTGTCGGCATTAATGAGATGCTTGGTTGAATCCGTGAGCGGACAATGAAGCGAAAGCACATCACTTTCTCTAAGAAGTTGGTTAAGATTCTCTGCCTTCTCAACGCCGGCAGGAAGTGCATGGGCGGATTTTGATGACAACACCATGACCTTCATACCCAGAGCAAGCGCAATCCCGGCAACTTTGCTTCCAATGTGACCAAAACCGACTATGCCGAATCTCTTTCCTGCGAGTTCAGTCAGCGGAGCGTCCCAGTAACAGAAATCAGCGTTACGACTCCAGCGTCCGGCACGGTTGTCGGCAGTGTAATGTTCCACATTATTTGTAATCGCAAGCAGAAGTGCAAATACCATCTGAGCTACGGAAGCAGTGCTGTATGAAGGAATATTGGTTACAATAATTCCCTTTTCTCTTGCAGCGACGATGTCCACGACATTATAGCCCGTTGCCAGAACCCCTATATACTTTAGATCCGGAAGTTTTTCAATGACAGGTCGGTCAATAACCACCTTATTGGTGAGAAGAATGTCAGCACCTGTTGAGCGATTAATAACTTCCGTTGGAGCTGTGCGATCGTAAACCGTCACCTCCCCTAATTCTTCGAGTTTATTCCATGAAAGGTCTCCGGGATTCATCCCGTAACCGTCTAATACTACTATTTTCATTTATAAAGTGAAGACAATTCTAATCTTCTTTACATAGAACAATTGCATCTTCGCCTATGTTCTGAAATGACATGTAATATCGGAAGATAAATGAAAAACGCTGTGTTAAATCAATATCCATTGTATCATGCTCAACGACGCGCCGCAGTTTCATCATAAAAGGATCAGCAACAGAGGCAGCTAAGGCAGTTTTGAATTTAGCAAGATCCAAATGACTAAAAAGATTATATTCATTCACTGCCAAGAAGAATATTCCCTTAAAATTGGCATTATATTTGCAGAGTAACATGAAAAACTATCGACTATATATGAAAGAATTGTTGTATTACTTTTTAACAGTTACGTTCCTGAAACCCATAATAGAACGTGACGATGGACAGAACATCAATTCGTGCGTGGCGACGCATTCAAGAAAAACGCGTATGGCGTAATCGTATCAAATATTACGCCAGTCTCGGACAAGAAATCATAGATCCGGAAAGCAAAAAAAGAGAGTGCCCTCGAGACTGGAAGGAGTATCGAAAAGAAAGGTGGATGCTGAAACTGAAGGATACTGCAACTATTTGTAGTTGCTGGATGTGTCGCAACTATCTCTATGACCGTATGGAATACAAAAAAGAAACTCGTCGGATCTTGAAGGAATGGTCTGAGGTGATATAATGAATGAAATCTAAATGTGGAGGGTGTGGCGCTGTCTTGACACACCCTCTTTTCTCCCTACCAAAAGGAATTTTCTCCCTACTTTTTCAAGTTTTTCTCCCTACCAATTAAGACAATTATGGTGAATATGTAAATCAGTCAAGGCACTTGCTCGCCGGATTATTATGGTAGTGCCGGGCGAGTGTTATAATGTCTTATGCTGATACCGCTTTTCTATTGTTTTGCTTACCATGAGCAGTCACTATTACAGTTTGGAGTGCCACTCACGAACTGAATAGGCTCGTATAATCCTGTCTTAGTTCTTCATTAATAGATCCTATAATATCACATATGTGCTTCAGGTCATGCCGAGACTAATCTGAGATTGACACAATTATCATGAGCTATCTTCTATGTCAGTTCTGGAAGTCCGGAAGGATTAATAATACATACTTACATAAATCCTCATTTGACAACTAAACGATTTGTCCCATTCATCGGTATGCTTTTCAAACGAATGACGACAGTCAAATAAATGGAGCATTTTTCCAAACTCGTCCATATACCTTGCTCTCCCATTTTCTTGATAGAAGGGGCTTACACATACCACAATATTAAAATGGTCTGTCATATCGTTAAGTTTTCGAGCAACAGCTTCTCGAGGGAAATCCGGAATATCTATGACATTGGAGAATAAATGAATTACTACATTAGATTTAGGAAGTATAACCATTTTATCAATGTCCTCACAAGGATTATTGAAGTATATAATTGTCGCTTCAGAATTAAAAGCATGAATAAAATTTATCGCTCTCTTTATACATGCTTGAGATGACTCAATCAAGTGAAAATCTGAGATCATGTAGGGATGACCTAACCTCGAGTGCAGAACATCGCACAAGACCATAGAAGCAACACCCTGTCCACAACCATAATCAATAACTGAAATATTGTCTTCAGATAGCAATTTTTTGGGCAGTTTGTCATATGCCAACAGCAGTTTTTCTTGATGCATAGAGCCGTAGGATGAGAGATACATATCCATTTCATCATAGGTAGTCAAGTACCCCAACCCGTGCTCAAGGGCTTCTTTAACTTTCTTAGTCTTTGATTCGCACATCTTTTTTACACGTCTTGTGGCTAGGCCTATCACATTATCAAAAGTGTAGTTATGGACAATATTTTTCATAATTTAAGATTGACTTTATATAGATTATTATTTTACAATGGCTGGAGTGGAATTTGCATAACAGTACAGACAACCATGTGTGCAGCTGTTATAGCTGCCGATGTCCTTGCTGAGTATACAACCGCAGGATTTTCTCTGACCATTGTCCTTTGTCGCTCCGAAGAGCCACATTTGCAGGGATAGGTCATCAGGAGCAAGTCGGGAAATCAGATTCTGATCTATGCAGTGATTATGTTCAATACCATACGGTGACAAGTCGATTGGCTCGGCGCATGTGGCAAGTTGCATGGGGAGAGTAAGTTTATTCAATCCATCAGCCAAATCCAACATATCCTTTCCCGTCCATTCACGGTAATTCACACCAGCTCGGCTGAGATTTGCTCCAACTTTTCTGTAAGCGGCTATATCGGCAAAACTGAATACAAGTTTCTCTGTATAGCCATTTAATTCCATGGCGCAATGTTTAATTTTTTCAAGTAATTCATCGATTCTGATTTTATCAGTGAGAATCAATGGGTCAAATCTCCATACAACGCTGCCAAGACCGTAATTGTCTACAATTCGTTTGAATGTGTCAAATCTCTGAGTTATTGTAGGAACATTGGGTTCCAGACCTTCCTGTTCGTAATCATTCAGACTATACTGGATATAGAATCCAATTCCCCGTTCCTTAAGTCTCGGTAAATATTGCAGTAGAGGCGCCGGATTTTTGGACCAAAAGACGATGAACCGAGTTTGAGCAAAACTCACGTATGAATCTTTGCCGTTGTATGGATTTTTCCAGACGCAATACCCTTTGTCAAGGCGATCAAAGAACCACGGAGAAAAGAAGGCTGGAATGTCAGTGGCACGACTTGCCGACACAATAATAGGAGCGAGAGCCCTTACCCGTTCCCCGGACGCATTGATTATATTTATATGATTGTGAGTTCTCATCAACTATTTAATTTCTATCTGCAAATTTACTAATTATAGGTGCAATAATCTTGCATTGAAAAACTAATTAAGATAAAATAATTCATAAAATGCTATGATACTAGAGTTGTTATCATAAATCTGGACTCTTGCTTATTTCCCACGCATTTACTGAAAATTGAGGCTTGCAAGTATAAGTATCTTATTTTCGGGATTTTCGTATAACGTATTTTGTGTCGGTATGTACGTGTTTACAATAACAAAATTAGTAATAATGCCACAATCGGCGAAAATAAGATAGCAGAAATGAATGGTAAATTCAAATATTAGTAGTAACTTTAGGTTTTATAATAAACCGGTTAATCGATGAAGATGCAATTTTGCTCGGATCTGCACACGTATTTTCGGATATTCACATCACCACACTGACCAGATGATTGGCAATACCCATCTCGTCAGCAATCCACTCGGTTACGTCTTCTGTGGTGAAAACGCCAACTTCGATGATTCCGCGGTCATTGAAGTATGATATAATCAACTTTAATCTGATTATATAGTAACAACACAGTTGCTTGGTTGCGAGAGTATGACTTAATAGACTTTTATACTTCTATTCTTCCTCGTAATAATACGAGTAGTCAATGCCTTTCATGAACATCTCGCGGTCATTTATCTTATCCGTCAGCGCACCCTTTATAAGCGATTTAATGTGAGCAGAATCAACAACGCTCTCACGCATGGCGGTGAGATATTCATTCTTGTCTATCTGACTCCAATCAACGCAACGCTTCAATGAGCGACGAAGCATCAGATCAAGCCAGATGCGTGTGCTGCGACCATTCCCTTCCATAAAAGGATGCACTACGTTCATCTCAACATATTTGTCAACTATCTCTTCAAGTGTAGTTTCCGGCATATTCTCAATAGTTGGTATTATGGTCGAGAAATGAAGGCAGTTGGCAAAAGTAAATCCACCCTTCGAAATGTTCTTTGTCCTTATCTGCCCGGCAAACTCATATAATCCGCCAAATAGATAGGCGTGAATCTGTTGTAAACACTTTATACTTCCCGGTTCAAGAGAGTTGAGCAGTCCGCTTTCAAATAAGGTGTATGCTTTCTTACGGCTTTGACCATCAATAGTGTTGTCGCTATATGTGAACCAGTCAAGAAACTTGCTTGCCCGATTATTGGGATAGTGCTTAGCGAGCGTTATTACACCCTCGCTATTAAGGACGTCAGCTGTACGTTGCTTGCCATCTGGAGCCTCAAATTTGAACCCGTGAGTGGGACTCACGAGTTGAATGTCATCGTGCGCCAATTTCCTTTTCAGCCAACGCCAGTAGTTGCCGGCTTTGGTATAGTCCGGTTCATCGTTTATGGCACGTACAACATCAGTTGCCGAGAACCACCAGCAGTTGTTCTCGTCATCCCAAACCGCTCTAACCTCACGGTCGTTGAAAAATCGAATAGACTTCTTGCTCATGCTTCGGGCTGTGTGTTGTTTATAATCCATGTTGCGTTGTTTTTGCCCCAATTCGTGAGAGAATTGCTTTATCTTTTAGGGAGGCAATAGTTCTATCGACCGTTCGTTTACTAAGTCCTGTTTTCGTTGCAATATTTGCTATTGAAATTTGCGGGTTGGTCATAATAA
>CAYVZJ010000005.1:0-62964 GCA_964456155.1 uncultured Sangeribacter sp. | reverse complement strand
TACGTTGCGCCGCAGGTCGCCGGAGGGGGCTTTTGGTGTATTTGCAAGTTTTTTATTATCTTTGCGGATAATTTACTGACATCATCAATTTTGCAATTATTGGTTAACTAAATAAATTCCATTACGATGAAAAAACATCTTTTCTTACTTCTGGTGTGCCTGACAAGCGTGCTTGGCCTGAAAGCGGCCGGACCTTCAGGGACACTCCCCGTTATCTATATCAATATAGAGAACGGGCAAGAGGTAGTCTCCAAAGAGACTTATCTGAATGCTAACTACTGGCTTGACCCGAAAGGTCAGACCGGCATTGAGGCTATCGGTTCTCAAGAGAAACCGCTGACCACCAAAATCAAAGGTCGCGGCAACTACACCTTCACCGGTTTTGATAAAAAGCCGTATCGTCTGAAACTTGACAAGAAGGCTGCTCTCTGCGGCATGAAGTCGAGCAAACATTTCGGCCTTTTAGCTCATGCTGACGATAATCGCGGCTTCCTTCGCAATACTCTCGGTTTCAAGATTTCCGAACTCGTAGGTCTCCCCTGGACTCCCGGCCAATATCCCGTGGAACTCGTAGTAAACGGCACATATCGCGGCCTTTACTTCCTTACCCAGCTTATCCGTATCGACTCAGACCGCGTCAACATTACAAAATGGGGCGAAGAGGATGAAAACGGCAACGCACTCTCAAAATGGATAGAGGGTGGTTCGCTCGTTGAGCTTGACAACTATGAGGAAGAGGCACAGATCCAATTCAATAATCCCGGTGCTCCGGAGCCTCTGCGCTTCACATACGACAAGAGCGTGGACCCCGGATTTGAACCCGACGGCTACATCAACTGGCTGAAGAGCAACCTCGGCAAGGTCAACGACCTTATCCTCAACGGCCCCCGCGATTCAGAAGAACTGTGGAAATATGTAGACATCGACGATCTGGCTCGCTTCATCGTCGTGCAGGAACTGACTGACAACTATGAGTCATTCCACGGCAGCTGCTATCTCTTCCGCGAACTCGGCGACAACGAGAAATGGCATTTCTCTCCCGTCTGGGACTTCGGCAGCGCATTCCAGCGTCAGCATCCCAACCAGCCCTTCTACACCGGCAGCATGCACTACAATCACTGGATTGCAGAACTTATGGAATATCCCGCACTGAAGAAAAAGGTGGGCGAATACTGGGCTCAACTCAAAGAGCATATGGGAGAACTCAACACTTACGCCGACAATTTCATCGCTCAGATCAAGAAAGCTGCTGCAGCCGACAAGGAGCGCTGGCCCCAATACGGCAACGATGACCTCGACGGCAAACTCCGTGACGTGAAGAATATGCTCAACATATCCGCCGATTTTCTCAACCGCACATACGGCACTACCCCCGATCCCTCTGATGAGACTTTCTATCTTGTGGGTAGTTTCAACTATTGGACGCTCGCTGATGCCAACTACAAATTTGTAAAGGAGGGTGACTACTACGTCTACACATGCACTAATGGCATCACACTCAAAGACGAGGGCATGGGCTTAGGCTGGAAGATCAACAACGGCGCGTGGGCGCTCAACTTCGGCGACACAAGCACAGGCAACATTTCACAACTCGACAAAACTTATACTGTTGTAGCCGACGGCAAGGATATCCTATTTGACATCCCGGCCGGTGCAAAAATCATCTTCGACTATCAGCCTAACGGTACATCTACCGTCAAGATCTCCCTTAACGGAGGAAATGACGACCCGATTGTAGACACCGACGCCTTCTACCTCGTGGGCAGCTTCAACACATGGACTCTCGCAGATGCAAAATACAAATTTGTCAAGGAGGGCGATTCATACGTCTACACCTGCAAGGAGGGCATCACTCTCGAGGATAAGGCTGGAAAAGGCTGGAAAATCAACAACGGCACATGGGATCTCAACTACGGTGACACAAGTGAAGGCAATATCTCGCAGCTTGAGAAGACATACGACCTGAAATTTGACGGCAAGAATATCCTTCTCGACATCCCGGCCGGTGCTAAAATCATCTTCGATTATGAGCCCAACGGCGTTTCTACAGTGAAGATCAATGCCAAGAGCGACAACAACGACGAGCCCGTATTCAATGACACGGATTTCTATCTCGCCGGTCTCTTCAGCTCATGGACGAAAAACGAGAAATATAAGTTTGTCAATGAGGGCACACGTTACACCTACGTTCTGCCGGAAGCAATCACTGACGAATGGAAGATATTCGATGGCACTACGGGCTGGACAGTAAACTTCGGCAGCAGTGCAGACCTGCAATATAACACAGCCTTTGAGGGTGTGAAAAATGCTCCAAACATCCAGTTGGATCTCCCCGCCGGTTCACGCATCGTGCTTGAATACAATCCGCAAGGCAAGTCTAAAATCACCGTGCAGACAGACTGGAGCGTAGAGGAATATCGCAAGAATGTCCGCTTCATAGACGCTCACCAGGAGCCCTGGCAGCAGGCATACGCTCACGTATACAACGGCGATAACCCCTCAGAGTCATTCAGCGGCAGCGGCTTCCCGGGTGCACCGATGATTCGCGAAATGAGAGCATCGTCCAACGCTGTGACTGCACAGGAGCCCAACGTATGGACTTACTCCTTCAATCCTGAAAAGTTCGTGCGCAACCTGAGAGTCGTCTACTCCAACGGTGAGGAGGGTGAAGGCAACTGCACTCCCGAATGCAAGGTATCAGAGGAATATACCCGCACCGGTCAGACTACAGTGGTTGCTACACCGGAGAATGCTGCGGAATATACAGTTAGCGCTCAAGACGGCACACTGGTGGTGGAGTCAGCGAAAGCCATCGTGATACAGGTGGCCGACATTACCGGTCGCGTACAATATTTCGAAGTAGTCAACGGCGTGACTTACATCAATCTTGGTCACGGCATCTATATCGTAGACGGCAAGAAATTCTGCCTGTAAATCAAACTCGCAATAAATATCGAGGGGAGCGACAATCCGGTCGCTCCCCTTTTTTCGCTTTCTTTAAATCGCACAGTAATTTTTATGCTTGATGATTTACAATAAACGTATTATCTTTGTAAGAATATGAAGATAGTGACAGCATGCGATTCGTTTAAGGGTTCGGTGACTTCCCGCGAGGCCGGTGAGGCTGCGGCGCGAGGGGTCAGAAAGGCATTACCCGACGCGGAAGTGACGGTAATCTCCGTAGCCGATGGAGGTGAAGGCACAATCGACGCTCTACGTCTTAATATGGACGTGGACATCCGGGAGTGTATTGTGAGCGATCCACTCGGACGCCCGGTGAAGGCGCGCTATGCCGTTTGGGGCGATACTGCCGTCATTGAGAGTGCTGAAGCCTGCGGACTGACGCTGCTCAATCCTGAGGAGTATAATCCGGAGAAAACGTCAAGTTATGGTGTGGGTCAGTTGATTGCGGATGCTCTGACGCGCGGCTGCACACATATTTCAGTAAGTCTCGGAGGGAGTGGCACGAATGACGGCGGTGCAGGAATGCTCCAAGCCTTAGGATATTCTTTTTTAGACAGTGATGGCAAAGAGATATCCTCCGGCGGCGCATCTCTCGGAAAAATTAGCAGAATTGACGACAGTCGAGTAAATCCGCTGTTGAGTCGGGCCATCTTCAAGGGAATCTGCGATGTAGACAATCCTCTCTGCGGAGAGCGTGGCGCATCGATAGTGTTCGGGCCTCAGAAGGGTGCCGACAGGGAGATGGCTCTTCGACTTGACATGGCGATGAGTCATTGGGCCGCTGTCATGACTGCATCAACTGGGCGCGACTACTCTACGAAAGCCGGTGCGGGCGCGGCGGGGGGACTCGGTTTTGCGCTTATGTCTGCGCTCGGTGCGGAGATGATCGGCGGCGCCCAGTTTATCCTTGACATATCGCGATTTGATGAGAAAATCGTTGGCGCCGACCTTATCATCACCGGCGAAGGACGACTGGATGAGCAGACGCTGATGGGGAAAATGCCGTATGCCGTGTTGCAGCGAGCCCGGACGCGAGGCATTCCGGTAATAGCCATCGCCGGAAGAATAGAAGAGAGCGCCCGCAGCGCCCTGGCGGAGGCCGGCTTCAAAAGCCTCATCGAGATTTCCGACAGAAGCCTTCCCCTCGAAATCTCCATGCGCCCGGACATCACCCTCCGCAACATAGAAACCCTGATAGCAACCTATTTCAAATATGACGAAAAGTGATTATAATCACCCTCCGCAACATAGAAACCTTGATAGCAACCTATTTCAAATATGACGAAAAGTGATCATAAATTCTCTGTGGGACGTGCAATAATTCTTGTAGTCATTGTCCTGATTTTCATATTTTGCGTTGGTTCGCTTATTGCTTTAGCGCCTTTGACTATGGTGAGATGGTGGATACCGACATTGTGTTCTTTTGAGGTGGCTGCCATTACCGGCTTTTTAATATGGAAAAAATGGAGATATCTCACGGGCATACATTCATTTGCGCTCAACTTCGCCTGTCACCTTATTTTCTTTACATTCTTTTTCACCGGAGCCTTTTATTCTCTCAATTACGTCCATACCGGGACTCCTTATAAGGAGAAGGGAGTCGTAGTTGCAAAAATACGCGAGACCCATTACAGGACGCGGCGCGTAGGCCGAAACCGATATGTGCGCGACAATACCCCATATTACGAATATTATGTCAAGACATCTCTCCCCGACGGACACATCAAAAAACTGCATGTCCCCATCGATATGTACAGGAATATCAGAAAGGGCGACACTCTACGGCTCTCTTTTGCCAAAGGCATGCTGGGATGCACAGTATTGAGAGCTTACGACCTCACAGCCGATAATCCGCAATATCGCATGTCGAACAAGGTAAGACGCAGACATAAATAAAAGCCGGGGTCTAACCCCGGCTCATTTCACAATTTTGGCTTTGTTTCAAAAAAAACTATTTCTGCTCGATTACAGCAGGGGCTTCCGGACGCGTATATCCATCTTTTGTGGCGCGTTCAGACATAGCCTTGATACGCTTCTGCGTATCGGGGTGAGAGGAGAACATCTTCTGTATGGAACTCTGCTTAACATTCCCTTCCGAGCCGGAAAGTTTCTCAAATGCCATTGCCATACCCCAGGGATTAAGACCGTTTTCCACAAGGAAATCATATCCGCAGACATCGGCCTCCGACTCTTGCTTCTGAGAATATTTGGCATTCAGAAGGCTTTCTCCCAGTGAACCGAGCTGGGAATCGTTAAGAGCGGCAATTTTGCCATTGGAGGCGCTCAAAGCATCCTTGAGGGCACCCGTCAGCAATTCATGCTTGAACGCATTCTTGGAATGGCGCTTCACTACATGACCTATCTCATGACCTATGACACCCATCAATTCGTCATCGGTCATGATATCCATAAGAGAAGAAAAAACCCTCACGCTACCATCCGGACAAGCAAAAGCATTAACGTCAATGACGTCATACACCTTAAAATTCAAGGGTATGCCGTCAGCATCCTTAACGTTGGCAGTGAGCCGACGCAGACGCTTTACATAATCATTATCCTCCGGCAAGACGGGGTTATTCTTATCCATCCAATCTACCGACTGTCTGACATATCCGGCCATCTGCTCATCCGTCAATGTCACAGCCTGCACAGTCTTCTCAGCCGCGCCAATGGCCTTCTTAAGATTAAATTGGGCGGACATCGGCATAACAACACTCAGCGTGATCAATACACTTAAAATACGAAAACACTTCATAATCCTAAAATTAGAAATTTAAAATTCTTTATTACGGAGTGCAAAATTAATCAATATAAAGGGAAATTTGCGCGATATGACAATAGAATTTATTATATTTGTATCTTAAATGCACCTGAAAGTAGGTGTCAATACGCATAATTAACACAAATAGGTAGAGAAAAAAACATTCCAACATCAATAATATTATTAATTTAATTAACTTCTCATTATGACCAAACAACTACGACAGATGGCAATTGCCACTCTCCTGGTGGGTTCGGCCTTATCCTCATTGGCAGACAGAGTGTCGCAAGAGGAAGCGCAAGTCATAGCGAGCGAATTTCTGAGCCTCCGCAGCGGTAAAAGTGCGGAGCTGCTGCATCTTACGTTGCAGCCCACTTCGGAAAGACAGCCGCTATACTACGTATTTAATGCCGGAGCCGATGGCGGGTTTGTGATTGTCTCAGCCGAGTCGAGCGCCACGCCGGTGCTTGGCTACTCCTTAGAAGGGAATTACAACGTCAGCAAGGCGCCGGAAGCCTTCCGGTGGATGATGAGCGGCCTGGAGCGCGAGATAAAGGCCGCTCCCGCCGAACAGAAATCCTGCTCTGCTGAAGAGATGAAATCCAAGGCACGCAAGGCAGCCCGCGCCGCCGATGCGCAGAAACTTCTTTCCACTCCGTCTTGGAGTCAGGAAGCGCCGTTCAACAGCCTTATTCCCGGACGTCCGCTCGTGGGATGCGTTGGCACGGCAATGGCCACCGTTATGAAATATCACAATCATCCGGCAGCCGGCACCGGCGCATATGACGGTGTAGACTTCTCATCGGCTTACGACTGGGCGAATATGCGCACCGACAACTACCGTTCCGGCTACACCGCGACGGAGGGTGACGCAGTGGCACTGCTGATGTATCACGCCTCAAAGAGTATCGACACGCAGTATGCCATGTCGGGCTCAAGTGCTTACGAGGTACGCGTTCCGGCGGCTCTCTCCACTTACTTCAGATATGATCCGGGTGTCTCTTACAAGAAGCGCGCGGAGGTATCCACACAGGCTGAATGGGACCGCATCGTGAAGGATGAAATCGACGCCGGACGACCCGTGATATATTGCGGTCAGGATGTCACCGCCGGTCACGCATTCGTCTGCGACGGCTATCAGGGCGAATATCTTCACTTCAACTGGGGATGGGGCGGCAGCGCCAACGGCTATTTCCTCAGCACTGCCCTCAATCCGACAGTAAGCCGTCAGCACCACTACAACAATCTCAACACGATTATCTACAACATCAAGCCGGCCTCCGGAGCCATCTCACAATGGTCGGCAATTCACATTACAGCCGACGGTAATCAGCCCGGCATAGGCAGTAATCTTACCGACCTCGCTTCCGGACAGACCTTTGACGTAAGGGTGGGCAACCTGAAAAACCTCTCCTACGACAATTTCTCCGGCAAGATAGCAGTGGCTCTCTACAGTGCCGGCGGTGCGCTGAAGGGACTTCTTTGCACTCCGCAGTCGTTCAATCTCCAGTCAATGCAGACTCTCTACAACGGTTGGGTGAAACTCAACGGCTGCAAGTTGCCCACAGACCTTACCGTTGCCGCCGACGACGTGATACGCATCGTGACACAGGCTAACGGAGAGAGCGAATGGCTACCCGTGGCCGGCGAACTCCCCACAATCAACGAACTCGCGGTAAGCATCGCCTCACCGGCATCCTTTGCCGTGACTCTCCCCACGGGTGTGGCAGGCGTAGAGATAGCAGGCAGTGACTCCGTGATACGCGGCTGGGACTACGCATTCACTGTGACTCCCGCCTCGGAAAATGACGTGATCACCGTCAAGGCCAACGGGTATGTGCTGACTCCCGGCAACGGCTACAAATACATCATCAGCAACGTATGCGAAGACCAGAAGGTGACCGTGCTCGTGCAGAAGGCCTCTGAAGTGAAGGCTAAGCGCAGCATCTGGGTGGAGACACCCGGCACTTTGGCCGACCTCATCTCCGAGACTGAGTCTGGCACCATCAAAGACCTCTCCCTCTTCGGCTCGATTGATGCCCGCGACTTCGCCTTCATGAAGAATAATATGCGTCTGGAGCGCGTAGACCTTTCGGGCGTGTATATCTCCGCATATGGCACTGACCAGGCCAACGCCATACCGCGCGAGGCCTTCCGCGGCGTGTCCTCCCTCACCGAAGTCATCCTGCCTAAATCGGTCAACCGTCTCAACAACGGCTGTTTCCGCCAGACCGGACTTACTTCCATCACCATTCCCGCCGGTGTGAAGACCTACGAATACAATATCTTCGTGGCGGCCTCACGCCTGCAGCATATCTACGTGGGACGCGAGAGCGCGGAGTTTATCAACTGGTGTGTACTATCCGGCGTCAAGGTTGCCACAGCCACACTTCACGTACCTAATGAGCGCGCGGTGGCCAACTATTCAAAGGCTGAAAACTGGAACACTATCGGCAATATCATCGTGGATCCCATAGTGGAGGCTGACGACGTAAACTTCGCCGTGATGGATAATGCCGATGTGATGTTTGACTCAGAGACGCTCCCCGGACGCCTGGCAAAGGGCTCTGATGTGCGCTTCACCTGCAGCTATATCCCGGATAATGACAACCGCATGGAGGTATATGCCAACTCCACGCTCCTCTCACCCGATGCTGAGGGTGTATATAGCCTGGCTGTCAATGCCAACACCATCGTGCACTTCAACCTCATCACTCCCACAGCGATAGACCATGACAACGCCTCTCCGTGGAAACTTACTGACAAACTGGGCTCTGTGGGTCTGCTCACCGATGCTGTCAACGTCATTCCCGGTCAGGAATTCACGGTGCGCGTCAATACGCTCAACATCCCGCAGTATTACGATCAGTATTTCTGGGCGATTGCACTCACGGATGCTGCCGGAAACATTAAGGAATTTATCTCGCCGGTAAATCTGTGGACTGCCGGCGCGAGCGACAGCTTCAAGATGAACGTCAACTGCTGTGTCAAGGAGTCGAAGGTGCGCGAAGGCAATTTGCTCGCGCTGGTGACTTCCGGCAACAAGCGTACATGGAACAGGGTGAAGGCGACAGGCGATGACGTAGTGGACTTCCTCCCCGCGCTTAACAACCAGAAGCCCGTCTACAACATCACCATAGCCGACGTCAAGGGTGCAACAGTAAGCGGCGTGCCGGAGACAGCGGTTCACGGACGCGACATCACCATCAAGGTGACGCCGTCATCTGCTGCCAACCGTGTGGACCTTGCCATCAACGGCAAGCCGGTAGCCACCGGAGCCACCTCTGTCAACTACACCCATGTGGTGAAAGAAAACACCGACATCGACATCAAGGTCTATGACCCCAAAGCCGAAGGCTCCGTTACTTACACGGTATATCCCGGCGAACTTATGAAGAAAGTGACCGCAAACAATATTTGCGCTAATGTAAAGGTCGTCGGTAATATCTATTCATCAGAACTGCAATCTGCCTTCACTCAGCCCTTCGCTATTAAGACAGTCAAGACACTGGACTTAAGCGAGGTAAATATCGTGGAGACTGCTCCGGGCAACGGTGATGCCAATTTTTTGAACCATCCACCCTTCTTCACAACTTCAGGTGTGAGCGATTTACCAGCCTCTATTGTCGAGAGCATCATTCTTCCTGACAATGTTGTAAGAATCGGATCAGGATTTTTCCAGAACTGTCCAAAGATAAAGGAGGTAACATTGCCGGAGTCTCTGATTAGCATTCCCATCAAACCATCCAAAGCATATATCTACGGTCTCGCGACCGAAGCATTCCTCGGCTGCGATGGTCTTGAGATAATACGCATTCCCGGCGCTCCTCAGACAAAAGATGGTGTGCCGATTGTGGCTCACCATAATCCTAAATCCACTACCAACTCTGCCTGGTATCAATATTATAATCTGGGATGTAAAGATCCTAAAAAGGTCACTGTAATCGTTCCGGAGGAATATCTGAACGTATACAGAACCACCAAAAATGATGAGATATACGGCAATGCGTGGAAGGCACATGGATACAACATACTTTCTGAAACACCGGTATATGGCGTCAACTTTGATCCTGCGCGTATCGTAACTGCCGATCCGGATCTTGATGTAAGAAGCATGGCTTCATTCCTTGGAGAAAATGTTTCATTAAGTTCGATGGTGGTCAGCGACAAACTGAAGCTCGCCAATCCGGCTGCGAACTGCTTCGTGTATGACAACGGCAAACTCGTTCAGCCTACGGAAGAGGGATACATTCCCGTGGAATTCTTCAACCCGGCCAAGACCGCTGAGGGTGTCGGCAATCACGACATCAAGGTATTCTATACGTATGACGTTGCATTCAATACTACTTCCGACCTATTCACCATCGGCGAACCTGAGGTGGAGAACGAGGCTGAATACAAGTCAGGTGAGTTTGACCGCACGAATGCTCTTGCACCGGTGCTGAAGAACGTGGCCGAAAACTCCACCGTCCGCTTCCGTCTCGACTACAATTCGGAACATGCCGAAGCCATCGAGTCGCACGTAATGCTCGGCCAGCAGGAGATCACTCCCGATGAGGAGGGATATTATGCTATTGACGTCACGAACGCAAACCGTGAGGTGACCATCTTTGCTGTACCCACAGACGGCGCCACGCTCAACGCCAATGAGATCGCTTCGCTTAATCCGGAGCAGACCGAGGGCATCTCATCGATAGCGCTTACAGGACAGATATCATCCGAAGACCTCAGCCAAGCGCTCAAGTGCTTCCCGGGCATAGAAAACCTCGACCTTTCCGATATGGAGGGTGAACTCACGGAAGGCGCTTTCGCCGGAATGAGCGAACTGACAGTTGTCTCGCTCCCCGCTGTTACTGAAATTGCCGACAATATGTTCAGCGGTTGCTCGTCACTTCAGGCGGTAGAGATACCCGCATCTGTAGTGTCTGTAGGCGACGGTGCATTCAAGGATTGCAAATCGCTTGAATCCATCAAACTCACCGGTATCAACTCTATCGGTGAGGGCGCATTCAGCGGTTGCGAAAATCTTACCAACATCACCTTGCTTGCCGACCATACCTCTTCCGCCTCCGAACCTCAGCAGGCTAAGGGACGTCGCGCAGCAGGCGTTAGCGAGAAGGCATTCGAGGGACTGAACCCCAACTGCTTCATAATTCTCGATGAGGGCGTGACAATGCCCGTGACTCACGGCAACATCCTCACCACATCATCCGGCATGATATCCGAGACACAGCCTGACGGCTCTGTCCTGGAGCGTGAAGGCCGCACATACTCCGCCAAGCAGAATGTAAGTCTGAAGGCTGAATATCCGATGGCCATTCCTCATGCCTTCACTCTCGATGAGAATACTGCCATCACCCTGACGTCGGAAAATGACGGCTGGACCGGCATGGCAGTGCCCTTTGACGTAATGAGTATCAAGGACGCAGAAGGCAACGAAGTAGAAATCACCATCTCTGCCGGACAGGACAGCGACAAAAAGGCCAATTATATCTTCACTCTCGAAGATAATGCGGAGGGTCTGAGTAGCGTGGCAGCCATCAAGGCAAATACTCCCGTGCTCTTCCATGCCGCCACCGCCGGAGAATACACCTTTGCCGCCACTACCGGCAAAGTGCCCGCCACTCCGACTGAGATAAGCGTCAACGGCAAGGAGTATTCGCTCCACGCTACTTACAAGGAGGTATCGCTCCCTGCGGAGACCACTTATCTGCTCAATGAAAAGGCTACGGCTTTCGTGGCCGGGCAGCCCGAGCCGATGCTGCTTTCTGAAGAGAACGCCGAGCCGGCCAAGGTGACGGTGATGCCATTCGGCATCTATGCTACCTCGCCGACAAGCGTGAGTGAAATCGAGACCAATCTCCCGGCTACTGTTGATCCGACAGAGGTGGGCGAAATAGCCGGCGACTGCGAGACAATGACCGTGTCGAGCGAAGGCGGCAAACTCGTGATTTACTCACCGGAGGCTACGGTGGTGACAGTGTATGACATTGACGGTCGCGCACTACGCTCAATCCGTCTGGAGGCCGGACGCAACGTCATCAGCCTCGACCTGAGCGGCATCGTCATCATCGCCGATACCAAAGTGAAACTCTGATAAGGAATTGCGGAGTCTCGCATCTGCCCGACTCCGCAATTTAAAATTAAAAGAATCAGCCCCGCAAATGGCATGTGGGGCTGATTTTATTTTTGCTTACCTCTTGGGAGGCGGAGATTGCTTTATTAGAAGATTACCTTAGTGGCTTTGTTGCCTTGACGCTTGATGTAAAGGCCGTGAGCGGGTTCTGCTACGCGGATACCCTGAAGATTGTAATACTCTACGGGAGCGTCAGCCTCTTCTGCTACGACTGTCTCAACGGCGGAAGTGCTGCCGGCGAGTTTGCCGATGCGGGCGAAACCGTAAGTGATCACGTCGACATCCTCTTTCTCCTTAGAGGTGGAAGGGTCTTGAGAGTAGCTTTCGTTGACAGCATCAAACATTGAGGGGTCGTAGGGAGTGCAAGAGTGAGCGCTTGAGCCGTAGATATCCACGATCATGACGCCGATGCCGTATTTCTTGATGTATTCCTCATTGATGCCGAGGTCAGAGAGGGGGAATTTAAACTCATAGAAAGTATGGTCGGAGTCTTTGCCGCCCAACTTGGCAATCTGCTCTTTAAGGTCAGCGAAGCCGGTATTGCCGGTGAGGATTTCCGGATCGTAGCGGAATTTCTCGGGACCCCAGATATGGTCGATTGATGAGAGCAGACCGTCGTCGTAGCCATATACCACGCTGTGGCTCTTGCAGGAAGCCGGATTATTGTAGTCGAATTTGCCGGAAGCATTGGGCACGAAGAGACCGGGATTTCCTACACCGGGTTTGGTAGAGCCGAGGAAGAGGCAGTCCATACCGTTGTCGAAGGTGGTGTATTTCTTGTCAAACCATACGGAAGCACCGTTGGTAAGTGTGCCGTCACAAGCCTTTTTGGGGTCGATATCAAAGGCGATCATGATTTTGCCGTCCATGTTGTAGGGCTTTGACTCACCGGGCTGGTAGCCTTCGCCATACTGGTCGTAGACGGTGTATACATACTGCACGCCGAGATAAAGGTTGGCATTGTCGTAAGCGGCATAGAGAGCGTAAGTGTCTACTACGGGGCGCTCATGAATACCCTTGATGGCCATACATACGTCGCGAGCCACACCCTGGGCTATCAATTCGTCAGCAGACCAATGTGAGAGAGCACCGTTTTTCTGACCGCCGGTGACGCTGATGGTCTTGTTTGAGCCCACCTTGCCTTCGGGATTTACCTGATAGTAGTCGGTGATAAGATATTTACCGGGAGCGAAGTCGCCGCCTTCGGGAGGAGTAACCGGGGTGATGGGGTCGTCGCCACCGCCTGATACTATCTGTCCGTTGCAGTCGTATGTCGCCTCATTGACATATTTGAGGTCTTTAGTCTGATTGCCGCCGTTGTTGGAGAATATGATTTGTGTGGGCACCTTTCCGTCGGGAGCGGTCCATTTCCAAAGGTCGCCCTCTTTAGTCATCTGGTCGCCGGGCCAATTACCATTGCGATTGCAGTTGCCGGCATCTGACCAAGCCCAGACAGTGGGTGTCTGCCAGCTTGCTGTGTTTTGCAGGTAGACGAAATAGTCTTCAGCAAGCGCTGAGAGACCCATCATCATACCAAGACCTAAAAGTAATGATTTTTTCATTGATACAGGTTTTATTTAGTTAAGTATTATTGATATATTCAGCAAAGATAGGAAATTTCATGAAATGTTTGGTGATGGAGAGCAAAAAAAGTAAGACCCTATGCATAACTGCACCGGGTCTTACGGGATATATAATCAATTAGTAGATCAGAATTCCGGTTCTACATCCCAGAAAATCGGGACGTTCTTCAGAGTGAGGTTTCCATATTTGGATGCATCTATATTGACGCCGAATTTTACTACCTGCATGCTATCCACATTTTTCTTGATGTCCTGAAACATCATATCCTCTTCGGCCATCTTTATTATTACAGGGATGCCCTCAGGCACGTCATAGCGTCTGGCGCCGCTTGAGTCAATGTTATATACTTTTCCCTGAGCATCAGCAGCTATCATTTTCTTATTGTCAATACTGCTTCCGAAAAGGGCAGTCTCCTTTGGCGCCTTCATAGTCACCTTCATTACGAGGTATGCGTCGCCATAATTTTCGGTTTTTGACACACCGTATAGACCGATAGGCTCTATATCAATCCATTCGGCAATCGGATTGAAAACCTCTATTCCGTTGGAGAGCATGGCAGCCTTTACGTTGGCTTCCGTGTTGTTGGTCTGTGCAGTGCTATTATTCTCGTTGCCGGCCGCTTGGTCAAGCACTTTCTTTCCCTTATTAACAGCTTTTTCAGCCTTCTTAAGGAATCCACCGAGGCCTTGAGCCGAGACCGAAACAGGCGCTGCAGTTGCTAAAATGGCAATCGCAGCCATTAATATCTTTTTCTTCATAGTCGTATTCTTTTATTTAGTGATTTTTTCCAAGCCTTTGGCTATTTTGGCATAGTTTAATTTCTGACTGTTTGACATATCGTCGGTATGATCGTTGAGATACATGCCGAAACCTACGAAATATGTCAGCATTTCTTTCCCTTCGGGAGTGGCACTAAGAGAGTCCATATAAGCCTCATCGCCATATTTGTCATACGCGTCGGTCATTGTCTTGGTAATAGCGCCAAACTGATCGATCATCCGACCATAGTCTTTTTCAGTAAAAGATTCTTTATTGGAAGCCATTTCGGCGAGTTGCTTGCATTCTTCAGCATTATAAGCGGAACTGCCCGAGCAGGCTGCAAGGAATAGGAAGCAAAGAGCTGCCGCAAGTAATTTAAAAAATTTCATAGCAGTTAGTGTTATTGTTAAACTTAAAAAAATTCTAATTATGATGATTGCCAAAGTTCTTTTTCAGATATCCGCGTTCTATAGACTTGATGATGAGATCGGCTGCGTTCACAGCCCCCAACTTAGAGAAAAGGGCCTTGCGATGAGCCTCAACGGTATTCTCGGTGATAAACATAGCGGCGGCAATTTCGCGTGATGTCTTCCCATGGGCAATCTGGTAAAGCACTTGCAACTCGCGGCTTGTGGGATGAATGGAATTATCTTCGGCGGCTTGGAGGGTCTTACGAGCCTCAGTACAATAGTATTTGTGTCCGTCCATTATCTCGAAAATCGCCTCAACAATTTCATTTCCATCGCCGGATTTATATATGATGGCGTTTACGTCGCGCGACAGTAGCTTGCGAAGTGTCCACACCTCATCATGCACTGTGCTCACTATTATCTGCGCCTCGGGATTTCTTGCACGAAGCATCTCTATAAGCACGAAGCCGTCAATGTCAGGCAATTCCAGATCTATAACAAAGAAATCGTAGGTCTTGCCGGAGTCAAGACTCTCTATAAGAGCGGTACCGGAGCCAAATTTGTCGACATGCGAGGCACCGTTGCTGACAAGCACCGCATTCAGACCTTCTCTGACCAGGTCATGGTCGTCTACAAGAGCGATTTTCAACTGTGTCGGTATGGTATTTACGGGCTTCATCTGCTATTTTTCGCATGTATTTTTACAAAATACAAAGATATTGCGAAAGATAACGTCTGTCAATTACGGTATTCCGTAGTTTTTGAGACCCGATGCAGTTAATGATAGGTTAAATCGGTTTAAATCGTTAAATATTAGTTTTCAACACTAACTCAGTGCCTCCTTCAGAGAGATAATTCAACTGTATCGTTCCACCGATAGCCTTTGCTCTCCTATTAATTGACTCCAGTCCTATTCCTTTCTTAGATGATGAGTTAAACCGCCCGTTGTCTACAACTCTTAAAACTAAAGCCTCGCCGCTCAACGAAAGAACAACTCTGATTTTGTCGGCACCGGAATGACGTATGGCGTTGCTAAGCGCTTCCTGAAGTATTCTGTATACTTCAAGTGCTTTCTCATCGGGGATATCATTCCAGTCGGCCTCTTCTATCTCTGCGTTATATTCTATGGAGAGGGTGGCGGGTGTAGCCTCGCGGTTTTTGCTGACGTGATAGCGTATCACCTCCTCAAGCGTGGCATAGTGAAATTCAGGAGGCATAAGTTCATGGGAAATACGTCTTACCGAGTCCCGGCATTTAGTAATCATATCCTCGGTATTGGCTGTAAGTCCCTCCTTGTGGATATTCATCTGGATGGCGAGCAGATCGTTGCATACCCCGTCATGCAATTCGCTTGCGAGTCGCTGCCGCTCGTTTTCGAGACCTCCGATATATTCTTCGGTGAGGCGTCGCTCCGTGTCTCTCTTCAATGCTGCAAATTCCATTTCTTTTTTGAGCCGACGGCGCCGTTGTCTTGAGACGTAGGCGATGAAGACTACAATACCGAGTGCTATCAATGTAGCAGCAGCAAATAGCCAGGCGAGTATGCGTGAGCGTTTGGCCTCACTTTGAGCCAACGCCAGTTCAGTCTCTTTTGTCTCGTATTTAATAGTAAGATCGCGAAGGTTTTCCTCTTTTTGTTTCTCCCAAATGGAGTCACGCAACTCATTGCCTATCAAAAGTGTCCGGTAGGCATTCTTGTAATCCCCGATCTTGGAGTAGGCAAGGTGCATGTTGTTATAGCAATCATACTTTACGAAGGGAAGATTATCAATACCGTCAAGTTGTAAAATCCTGTCAAACCATACAAGGGCATCCTTTGGCTTATCATTTTTCAAGGCGATAGAGCATTGTGCCTGAAAATAGACAAGTCTACTCATCATTGCTGTAATATCGGGAAGCATTGCCTCACACCTCCCCTGCCACATTTCTTTGGCAGCCGGATTTTTTGTCCGGTCTGCCAAAAGCATAGAGTATGCAGCTGCACGGAAAGCAGCGTCCTGATCATTCGCTTTCTCGGCATTGCTGTATGCCAAGTCTTGAAATTCAAGTGCTTTATCATAGTCGCCTGTACCTGTAAGCACAGAACCTCCCACTCCGAATATTATGCTTTTAAGACCGGGATCTGCACTCTTGGATATCCATTCTCCGGAAAGTCTGGCATTCTTTGCGGCCTCCGACTTATTTTGCATATCGAGGTTGAGAACCGCCAGGTTTATATACAACGAGGCGATCTCCTCAATGACTTCCTGACTTGGATTTTGCCGAAAATCTTTGGAGGTAGCCAGTGCCAACCCTTTGTTATAACATTCAAGGGCTTCATCCACTCGGCCGAGAGAGCGTAGATACACTCCCTGAGCGGAATTGGAAGCGATTTTCAGAATTGGGTCACCGGTCTTTTCAGCGAGCCGGATAGTCTCCTTTCCTAAAATTGCGGCAGTGTCTGTTTTGCCTACGCTGTGAAGGCTGTCAGCCATCTCAAGACGGCTTCTGATTCGGTCAGCAAGAGTTTTATCCGGATTATCCGCACCATGCGCTTGAAGAGCGCAAAATACAGATACTAAGTAAATCAAAATAAGTGATGGCTGGGAAAGCCTCCTTTTTTTCATAGCTAAGGTTAATTAAAAAACAGCTTGGTGGTACGCAAGAAGTGGCGACGTGGAAAGAACCTAAAGAATTTTTGCCACTTCTTCAGCTGATATCCCTGCGATGGAAGCTATCATATCTATTGATAATCCTTGCGCATACATTGCCTTAATCATATCAGCGCGACCCTCTGCGCGACCCTCTGCGCGACCTTCTGCACGACCCTTCTCAAGACCTTTCTGCATATTTTTGAGGGAGGCATATTCTATCTGGCCTACGATAGTACGGTAGGCCTTCACGTCTGCATCATATTCCCTGCGGGCATCATCATCAAGGGCAGCGTATGATGCCACGTTGTCCAGATGCTGGAACATCTTGTCAATATTAGTAAAAGCAATCCTATCCATATTCGGCATATTTATAATGTTATAAATCCATTAGATAAATGCTATATTTTGCAAATATAATATATTTTTCTTTAGTTTCAAATTAGTGAAAAAAGATGTGGCGACCTTCTCAGGCCGCCACATTGTTGTTTTCCATAATACTTTTAATAACTAACCTAACATCATGAAACGATTTCTTACTTTCTGTATTTATAACACAGAGGCCGATAAAAAGGTTTGTTGACCGTGATAAAAAAAATTAAAAATAAGTCCCTGTGCAATCATGCACAGGGACTTACAGGATTTATCTTTTATTATATTGTTTCAATCATCAAGATTGACTATTTCATATTCCGTGGTGCCCAACCCAATAGCCTCTGCGTGCTCGATGGTATGAAGACCGTGACGACTGGTGATACGTTCGATGAGCGGTGCGTTGTCATTACCTTCGCTTGGCGTCATATTGAAGATAATGTCTGTGCAGGCCTTGTCGAGCGCTACGGGGTCGGTTGAAGCCAATATGCCGTAGTCGGCAAGCAGCACCTCTGAAGGATGAGCAGCGCAGTCGCAGTCTACTGACATATTGTTCATCACGTTGATATATACGATATTGTCGCCGAAATAATCAGCTACGCCTTGCGCTGCAGAGGCCATTGACTCAAGGAAGAGGTCTTGCTCGGCGATATTGCCCCATAGGCCCTCCACATCGTCAGTTTTGCCGGCGGAGTGGATATAGGCTTTGCCGGCAGCCGAGGCTACCCCTATGCTTGCATTCTTGAGGACGCCACCGTAACCACCCATGGCATGACCCTTGAAGTGGGCAAGGTTTACCATATAGTCATAGCGCGGCAGATGATCGCCCACGATGTCATACTTGATGTGCTTCTGGTCGCGTACCGGTATTCTCATGTCGCCCTCTTCATCCATAAGGTCAACGGGCGCAATGGAGTCATATCCATGCTCATGGACGGTCTGCCAATGAGCCTCGAAAGTGTTGCGCTTACCGGCGTAGGCAGTGTTGCATTCCACGATAGTACCGTGAACGGTGTCAACGAGCGCCTTGATAAGTGTAGGCTTCAGATAATTGGGATTTCCGGCCTCTCCGGTGCTGATCTTTACTGCCACGCGTTTACCGTCAGCCGGTCGGCCGAGAGCCTGATATATTTTGACGAGCGACTCCGGAGAGATCTCACGGGTCATATAGACTTTGGATTGTGCCGAAACGGTGAGGATGGAAATAACGGCACAGAGAGATAAGATTATTCTTTTCATATAATTTTGTGTAAGTGGATGTTTTCACAAAAATACGAAATTTTAATGAAAATACAATAAATTAGAAGAATCCAAGTACCCCGGAGGGGTAAAATCTCAGTAACCGGGTACGTAGTGCCCGGAGGTAATGACCGCTCTCTACCGACTGTCCCGGAGGGACTGCATTTAACATTTGTCGAGATACCGTCCCTCCGGGACGGAGAGTTGGTGTGGTGTTACTTTATCCGGGCACTACGTACCCGGTTAATGAAATTCAGTCCCTATGGAACTGCGATAGAGATACATATAAAAAAATCGACCGAGGGATTTCTATCCTTCGGTCGGTTTTTTGATTTTGATAATGCTAATTCTAATTTTGTATGCTTTTGGTTATGCAAACATGTGGAGGGCTACATCGGTGAGGTAGATCCAGAGCGGGCAGAAGCCTACGAAGAGGATCACACTCAGTGTCAGAGATGACGTACCCGTGCTGACGTATACATCATTCTCATCAGCAATGATGATACCGGAGAATGCCGGGGGAAGGGCTGCAGCCACAACGAGCATCTTCAGGTTGAAGGGATCCATGTGGAAGAGCAGACCAAGTGTCAGTACTACGAGCGGCATGACGATCATCTTCATGATCGAACCGAGTATCACCTGCCAATTGACAGATATCTTGATAGCCGAAAGTGTAATACCGGCTGAGAAGACGGCCATTGAGGCGTTGGCCTTAGCGATAAGGTCGAACGACGGGCTCAGGAAAGGAGGCCACTTAATGCCGATGAGCACCATCACTACAGCCAGGATAGGAGCCCAGGCCACTGGCTGCGCCAGCGCATGAAGCACAGGCTTGAAGGGATTCTGCTTCTTAGCATTCGGGTTCTGTTTGGCAAGAGAGGCATTCATCAGCGACAATCCTACCGGAATACCGATAGCGTTGACCACGATACCTACGATAGCCACTACAAGAGCTACAGAGGGCTTTGTGCCGAAGATAGGCTCCAGAACGGCAAATCCGAGGAATCCGATGGTCGGTGAACCACTGATAAGAGCCGAAACGGCGGCGTCAGCACCGGTATTTTTCTTGAAGCAATACTTAAAGATAAAGTATACCAGCATGAAACATCCCATAATGCCGATTACCGACACCAAAGTGAGTTTCAAGTCCTTTGCCAGATCATCACGGCTTGCCTGCACGATTGAGACAAAAAGGGCGGCCGGCAATGCGAAGTCAAGCACTACCTTATTGAATTTCTTGGAGTCCGCTCCAGTAAACGCTCCCTTTTTGCCGGCAATATATCCCGCTAACATCACGACGACAATCGGGACTATTGCATAAAATATAACGTGAAACATGGCTTACCTCTTTAATTAAACAGTGTATTTGATTAGCGGTGCAGGATTAAGATATCCGATGTGACCACTCTCCTTGCCGGAGTCGGCAGCGAGCTGCACGTCGATAAGACAAGGCTTGCGTGAAGCGATGGCCTCCGTAAGAGCCTTAGTCAGCTCTTCCGGTGTGGTGACGTAATAAGTCTGAGCACCGAAGGCATCACCGAGCTTGTCATAACGTGCATGGATATCCAATGTGGTAGGAGCGGGCTCGTCGGAACCTGAAGGATTGACACCGACACCGTTGTAGATACCGCCATTGTTGAAGATCACCACTGTGCAAGGCAACTTGTAGCGGCAGATTGTAGCAAAGTCCATTCCTGAGAAACCGAATGCGGAGTCGCCCTCTACGGCTACGACGCTCTTGCCGGTGGCTACGGCAGCTCCGATTGTGGAGCCCATGCCCATACCCATGATCGACCATGTAGCGCAGTCTACACGATGACGAGGCAGAGCCATGTCGACGGTATCACGACAGTCATCAAGCGTATTGGCGCCCTCATTGATAAGGATGACATCCGGATTGGATTCAAGCACAGGCTTGATGGCTCCTAAAGCAGTCCAGTGAGTCATAGGCGATGCCGTAGCGGCCTCTTTGAGACGGAGAGCGAATTTCTCATCCTTAGCCTTTCCTTCTGCCTGAAGAGAGGACACCCAGTTCGGGTCAGCGCTCATCTTCTTTCCTTTCAGACCATCAAGGATGGCCGCAAGAGAGAGTGACATATCGCCTACCACCGGAGCAGCGATAGGCACGTTACGGTCTATCTCCTCGGGCTCTACGTCAAGCTGTATGAACTTGATGTTAGGATTCCATTTGCCACGGCCAAAGGAGAGCATCCAGTTGATTCTGGCTCCCACCACCATCACTACATCAGCCTGCTCCATTATAGTGCTTCTGCAAGAGAGGGCACTCAGGGGAGCCTTGTCGGGAAGTAGTCCCTTTGCCATCGACATGGCCAGATACGGAATGTTATATGTATCTGAGAGTTGCTTGAGCTGATCTTCTACCTGAGCGTAAGCGGCGCCCTTACCTAACAGGAGAGCCGGACGCTTGGCGGAGGCCAAAATCTCCACTGCACGATTGACGGCATCCTGATTGGGAGCCACGGGAGAATATACATCTACCGGAGTGTAGAAGAGCTTTTCAGCATCCTCACGGTTCATCACTTCACCAAGCGCGGGAGTAGTCATATCGATATAGACACCTCCGGGGCGACCGCTCACAGCGGCGCGATAAGCCCTTGCCACAGCCGAAGGAATATCCTTGGCATAACTGCAACGGAAGGCAGCCTTGACGAGGGGACGGGCCGTATTGAGCTGATCGAGCTGCTCGTATGTACCCATATTCATATCCACCATAGTGGGGTCGGAGGCACCGGATATCTGTATCATCGGATAGCAGTTGACCGTAGCATTCGTAGTGGCAGTCAGACCATTAAGAAATCCGAGTGAGGATACAGTCAGCAAGACACCCGGCTTACGGGTAAGATATCCGTGAGTAGCGGCTGCCATGCCGGCCTGCTGCTCGAAACGGAAACCGTAATAGTTCATACCTATCTTCTGCATGGCGTATGCCACCTCCGTCACCGGTATGCCTACCAGACCATATACATCCATCAGACCGAGTCGTCTGAGAGACTCCGCCAGGATATACATACCCGTCACCTGCTCGGGAAACTCCGGCGCATTTCCCGCCGGAGTTTTCGTATTGTTATTATTTGTATTTTCCATAATTAATTCAAGATAATGATTATAGTGGATTACATCTGTCCGTCTGCAAGGGGTTTGGTAGTGCCGTTCTTGGCAAATTCAGCCTGCTGCTCGGCTGTATAGCCTAATGATGTGAGCACCTCTTCAGTATTTCCACCCAATGAAGGAGCCGGACCGTAGGTAGGCTGGTAGTTGCTCATTGTGAACGGACATCCGACAGTGACAAACTCACCGATCTCACCTCCCTGATTGATTCTTACCAATGTATTGCCATCGTAAAGTGACTCGTCTGTCATTATCTCCTTAGTGGAGAGCACCGGACCAACAGGCACACCTGCCGCACCGAGGATGTCTGTCACCTCAAATTTGGTCTTGTCGGCAGTCCATTGTCCGATACGCTCGTATATGGCCTGTTTGTGACGGTCACGTGCGTCCGCTGTGTTGAAGTCAGGATTGGTCAACCAGTCTTCGAAGCCCATAGCCTTGCATGCTGCCTCAAAGTCTTTCTCACCGCGCTGCAGTATGATGTATACGAAATTGTTGTCATTCTTTTCAGTGTCATAACCGCCGGCGGGTTTACATTTGTATGTCCAACCGAGCACGCCCCCACCTTCGATATTACCGGCACGAGGCACACAGTCGCCAAACTGACCGTCAGGATACTGCGGGAACTGTGTCAGATAACCAATCTTGTCAAGAGTGAGCTGGTCACGGGTCTTGATACGGCAGAGGTTAAGACAAGCATTGTGCATTGACTGATATACGTAGCAACCTTCACCGGTATTATTACGCTGCTGCAGGGCAGCCAGCAGACCGATCAGAAGATGCATACCGGTGTTGGAGTCACCTAATGCGGCGCCGGACTGTGTCGGAATATCATATTCACCTTCAAACCAACCGGTTGTTGATGCAGCGGCGGCAGTCACCTGTGCGATAGGCTCGTAAGCCTTAAGGTCTTTATACTTTGATGAAAGAGGGAAACCCTTGATCGTACCGTAGATACATCTGGGGTTGAGAGCGTGTACGGCTTCCCAACCGAAGCCCAATTTATCCATGGCTCCCGGGTGCAGATTTTCCACAAACATATCGCACTCCTTGATAAGTTTGGTCAGAATTGCCTTACCGTCAGGAGTCTTGGCATCAAGTGTGAGAGATTTTTTGTCGCTGTTGAGCTGCAGGAAGTAGTAGCTCGGCAGATCAGGATTGAATTGCAATTCCTTACGAGTAGCGTCGCCCACACCGGGACGTTCGATTTTGATAACGTCTGCTCCGAGCCATGCGAGCATCTGTGTACATGAAGGACCTGATTGAACTTCTGTAAAGTCAACGACTTAAATACCTTTTAGAGGTGCTGTTTCCATAGTAATTTGTGTTTTTATAGTAAAAAATTAATACAATTTCTTATAAGCGGAGTACGATATGATTTCGTACTTTGATTATTAAAACATTAGAAAGATTAAATTGGTTTGAGGGAGGATAAAATAAATATTGCTAAAATACGCTATATATATGAGGTAGTGTTTATCGCTTTGCGATGTGGCGGATAAACATGCCGGAGGCATGTCCATACGTTGCACTGAAAGCTCCTTATATATAAAATGATAGATATATGGATATTATATTTCTGATTCTCGGGTTGGGGCTTATTCTTGTGGGGGCGAATATGCTTACGGATGGAGCCACATCTATTGCCCGCCGGTTTGGCATGTCTGACCTGATGGTGGGCTTGACGATTGTAGCCTTCGGCACGTCAGCCCCGGAGCTGGTGATAAGCATTACCTCCGCCGTGGCAGACAATCCGGGCATTGCCGTGGGCAACGTCGTGGGCAGCAACATCTTCAACGTCTTTGTCATCATCGGTGTTACAGCCCTTGTACGCCCGATAACTGTGGAGCGGTCTGTCTTGAGCACCGACATACCGCTGGTGGTACTCTCATCAGTGGCACTTGCAGCCATAGGCTTCTCCGGATATCTCGACGGCACTCCCCCGGTGGTGACACGTGTGGAGGGCATCCTGCTGCTCCTCTTTTTCTGCATCTTCATGCGCCATACCTTCAGTACGGCCAAGTCGCTGCCCGAAAATGAAGCGGCTGCCGATCCTTCAGCCAACAAGGCAGCCGCTCAGCGACAGATGCCGATATGGAAAGGGATTACCTGGACCGTGGTCGGACTTGCAGCATTGATATTCGGCGGGGATATGTTTGTAGACGGTGCCTCCGGCGTGGCAACATCCTTAGGTGTAAGCGATGCGGTAATCGGTCTGACGATAGTGGCCACCGGCACATCCCTTCCCGAACTGGCCACCTCGGTGACGGCCGCTCTTAAAGGTAATCAGGGTATAGCCATCGGCAATGTCATCGGCAGCAATATCTTCAATATCTTTATGGTGTTGGGTTGCTCTGCTGTCATCAGACCGCTGCCATTTGCGGGAGTAGGCAACTTTGACATCATCACCATGGTGGTGGCATCAGTGCTGTTCTGGCTTGTGGCGCGAGTCTACGGCAGTCGCGTTATCAACCGCATGGAGGGCGCCCTGCTGACCGCCTGCTTTATCGCCTACGTAATACTGAGACTCTGCGTTTTCAAAGGATAAAATTCCAAGAAGAAAAATACATAAGTCTTAATTTTCATATTAAAACATTTGCAGGTGTAGCTGAAATATATTTATTTTGTAATCTAAATGATATCAATATGGATTTTGCATTAGAAAAGAAGGCGCACGTTTTCCGCTTGCCTACCTATCTCCTTGACAAACTTAAAGAATTGGCGGCGAAAGATCGCAGGAGTCTTAATAATTATGTGGAGGGCATACTCCTTGATGCTGTATATCATGAGCCGAATGAACTCACTAAAGCAGCTATTGAGGATGCACGCGCCGGGAAATTGGAGGGGCCAATAGACACTTCAAGCGTTGAGGCAATGCTCAAATCTATGGGATTATGAAGACACTCAGATACACACGGCAGTTTAAAACCTTACTGCGTCTCGGTTCACATTCAGAATTATTCAAAGAATAATAAGACACCTTTCCTGAAATTAAACTGTATCCTGCACTCTCATTGGACATAGGTGAAATATGGTTTGTCTATATGGAGTTTTTTTTATAATTTTGCAAGACTGCGTTTCAGGCTATTAAAGCTTGTAGGTACTCATGATTGATAAAAACGGCATTCCCAATGCAGTATATTCCTTTATCATGACTTCAGACCACCGTAGTAAAAATTCTTCCTGCAATCGTCGCAACTGCCTGTGGACTAATTTAATACCTCCGCAAGCAGGACTCAAAACAATGTCTCTATCATAAGTAGGGACCATAATACATTAACTGAACAAAAGAAATGAAACTGAAGAAAGTCATCCTCATAGCCTGCGCAGCTCTTCTGCTCACCTCCTGTAAAGTGCCTAAGGACATCACATATATGCAGGGTTTTGAAAACAATCAGACGCAAGCCGTAGCACCGCCGGTGCGCATCACCGTGCAGCCGGATGACAAACTGGCTATCATCGTGACGTCGAAGGACCCGGAACTGGCCGTAGCCTTCAACCTTGCCATCGCTCAATACCGTATCGGCACGGGCACCAACGGTTCGACAATGGAGTCGAAGGCCGCTGCATATACTATTGACCCGGACGGCAATATAGATTTTCCGCTGATCGGCAAACTGCACGTGGCCGGCCTCAACCGTTACGGCGTGGCCGAACTTATCAAGAATGAGATTTTGAGCCGCGGTCTGGTGAAAGACCCGGTGGTGACTGTGGAATATCTCAATGCGCGTATCTCCGTGCTCGGTGATGTCAACAATCCCGGACAATACCCGATTGAGCGCGACAATATGACCTTGCTTCAGGCCATCTCACTCGCCGGCGACCTAAGCATCACCGGCAATCGCAAGAACGTGCTCGTGGTGCGTGAGGAAAATGGCAAGGACCTGGCTCTGCGTGTTGACCTGACGGATACTAAATCGCTTATGGAGAGCCCTGCATACTATCTGCGCCAAAATGACGTTGTATATGTGGAGCCCAACAATACGCGCAAGCGTCAGGCCACGGAGACCTCCAACCTTCTGTATAATCCCACGATCTGGGTGTCGGCCGCAAGTGTGCTCACCTCAATCGCAGTGATAATCTTCAGATAATCCATATTTAATCACCAAGCCCTCTAACGTAAAACATCAAAAGCCGCTTGCGGCATCTCGCTATGGGAAAAAACGATACAAGTGACGATAAAAAGACTGTCAAACTGACCGACGTAATTTCTGCTACCATGCGCCACTGGCCATGGATAGCAGTTTCTGTTTTTGTATGTGTCCTTCTTGCCGTGCTGTATGTGATGCATCAACAGCCGGTTTATGCGCGTGACGCCGCTGTAGTAATCAAGGATGACAATCAAAGCGGCGGTGCATTAAGTTCACAGTTTTCCGCTTTGGCCGGCATGGGTATGTTTGGCAACGGCCTCAACCTTCGCGATGAGGTCAACAAGATGCAGAGCCCGGACCTGATGTCGGAGGTGGTGCGCCGTCTCGACCTCAACAACACCTATGAAATTCCCGGCAAACTGCGCAACAATCTCTGTTACGGTGACTCTCTGCCGGTGAAAATCTCCATACCGGACATCAAGGCCGGCGTTGCCGAACTGGAACTCAAAGTGGCGGCCAACGGTGATATCACACTGAAAAATGTGGAGATCAAGCATAAGAAGGTGGATTTCAACTCAAAAGAGGTTATCAAGTTTGACCAACCTGTAAAGACACCGTTAGGCACGATGGTGGTATCGAAGGGACCGCAGTATGAGCCGGGCAAAGCTTATACCATCCTGTGGTCGCACATTCCTGTCTTTAAGGCTGCATCCGACTTCGGAAATGCCGTTGATATCCGTATGCAGGACATTTACGGTAACACCATAGAGATGTCGATTGTCGACCCCAGCATACAGCGTGCCGAGGATATCCTCAACACGATAATCGACGTCTATAATGAGAACTGGATCGAATATCGCAACCTGGCGGCAATGGCCACTACAAAGTTTATCAACGAGCGTCTTGTGTCGCTTGAAAAGGAACTTGGCAGTGTAGACAAGGATATAGCTGACTATCAGTCGGCTCATCTCATTCCCGACCTCACTCAGGCTGCCTCCATGTATATCAAGAACAATCAGAAGGCTGACGAGGTAATCTTTGACTTGAGCAACCGCATACAGGTGTCAAAATACATCCGTGAATATATGGGTGATGCCACAAAGGCCACTCAGATACTCCCGGTAAATACCGGCATCGGCGCTCCCTCTATCGAACAGCAGATAGTGGAATACAACAAGAAGGTAATGGAGCGCAATCGTCTCTCCGACAATTCTTCAGGCAACCATCCTCTGATCAACACCCTTGATGAGGAACTCTCGGGCATGCGCGCTGCCATCATCACATCCCTGGATAATAATATCCACAACCTCACCATTCAGATGCGTAATGCGCAGAATGAGAAGGCTCGTGCTGAATCACAGCTGGCTAACACTCCCGGTCAGACGAGCCACTTGCTCGGCATCGGTCGTGAGCAGAAAGTAAAGGAGAGCCTCTACCTCTTCCTTCTCCAGAAGCGTGAGGAGAATGAATTGACTCGTGCATTCACAGCATATAATACTCAGGTTATTGCCTCACCTTACGGCGACAATAATCCCGTGGCGCCGCGTAAGGTGGTGATATGCGCCGCAGCATTCCTGTTCGGCCTTATCCTGCCCTTCTTCGTCACCTTTATAATAATGCTTACCAACACCAGAATCCACAATAAGAAGGATATTGAGCATCTCGGCATTCCTATCCTGGGCGAAATTCCGGTGTGGAAGCCTTCAAAGGCTTATAAGAAGGAACTCGAGGAGGAGCATCTCCCCCCGGTGGTGGCTGTGCGTCCCGGCAACCGCAACATTATCAACGATGCCTTCCGCGTCTTGAGAGCCAACCTGCGCTTTATGCTCGGTGACGGCAAGGGCTCCAATGGAGGCTCTGTTATCATGGTGACCTCTCTTGTAGCCGGCAGTGGTAAGTCGTTCATCACAGCCAACTTGGCACTCTCGCTGGCGTTGCGCAATTCGAAAGTGCTGATCATAGACGGCGATATGCGCCACGGCAGTTCGTCAGAACTGGTAAATTCTCCGGACAAGGGTCTGAGCAACTATCTGACTTCACGCGTTGAGGATATCAATAGTGTCATAGTAAAGAATTTCGACGGTCTCAGCATGGATGTGCTCCCCGTAGGACACTTCCCGCCCAACCCCACAGAACTTCTTGAGGGTGAACGTTTCAAAAACGTGATAGAGCAACTGCGTGGCGAGTATGACTACATCTTCATTGACTGTCCGCCTTGCTCCAACATGGCCGACGCAAATATTATCAATACCCTGTCAGACTGCTGTCTCTTCGTGGTGCGCGCCGGACTCTTCCGCCTCGCTGACCTCCCCTTGCTCAAGCAATATTATGACGACAAGACATATAATAATCTGACCTTGATTATCAACGGCACTACCGACAATGAGTCGGAGCGCTACGGCTACACGGACAATTATCACAAGAACGAATAGCATCTGCGGCAATGGCCGAGTCACTGAAACAGCAGACAGTCAAAGGCACCATCTGGAGTCTGGTGGAGAGCTTCTCCGTGCAGACCTTCATGTTTGTGGTGGTGATTTTTATGGCTCGTGTGCTGACACCGGCTGACTATGGTCTCGTCGGGATGATTACTATTTTCATCGCTATCTCCCAGTCATTGGTAGACAGCGGCTTCTCACAGGCTCTAATACGTAAGCAAGACCGCACCCAGACAGACGACAGCACCGTTTTCTATTTCAACATAGCGGTTGGGGTTGTCTTATATGTCATTTTATACTTTTGCGCTCCGCTGATAGCGCGTTTTTACAATCAGCCTCTGCTCATTAAGGTGACTCGAATACTTTCGGTCATGCTTATCATCAACTCTTTTGTGGTGGTGCAGAGAGCGCTCCTGTATGTAAGAGTAGATTTTAAGACGATAGCAAAGGCCTCCTTTATTTCGGCTGTGGCGGCCGGAGGGGTAGGCTTGGGAATGGCATACACCGGATACGGATATTGGGCTATAGTGTATTGTCAGATCACGAGCAGTGTCATGAATATGGTGTTGCTCACCGTCATGGCTAAATGGCGTCCGTCATGGGTATTCTCCAAGAAGTCATTTGTAGAATTATTCTCGTTCGGCTCCAAACTTGCCGCTTCGGGTATCATCAACACCATATACAAGAATCTCTACCTCCTCGTAGTCGGTAAATTTTTCAAGGCGGCTGATTTGGGTTACTATACAAGAGCCCAACATTTTGCGGAGTATCCATCATCTAATGTGACCAACGTCTTGCAGCGCGTCACATATCCGATTCTTTGCCGTATTCAAGATGATATAGAGCGACTTCAATCCGCCTATCGGCGCATCATACGTATCTCCGCTTATGTGGTGTTTCCGATGATGGTGGTGCTTGCGGCTCTCGCCAAACCACTCGTATTGCTCATACTCAAACAGCAATGGCTTTTCTCGGCAGAGTTGCTGTCGATACTCTGCTTTGCCATGATGTGGTTTCCGATACATGCCATCAATCTCAATCTCCTTCAGGTGCGCGGGCGCAGCGACCTCTTCCTCCGACTGGAGATCATCAAAAAGATAATAAATGTCATCGTGCTCTGCATCTCGTTGCCATTCGGACTGGTATGGATGTGTGTGGCTTCGATATTCAATTCAATAATCGCACTGGTCATCAACACGTTTTACACCGGCAAACTGATCAACGTAGGTTTTTGGACACAGATGAGGGATATCTTCCCGATACTGGTTCTAAGCCTCGTAGCCGGAGGCGCCTCATGGCTTAGCGTATCATTCGTTTCCTTCCATCCGGCAATAGCCTTGATTGTTGGAGCAGCGGTGGCAGCAATAGTATATTTTGGCGGCTCCAAAATCTTCAAATTCAATGAAATGACTGAATTGATCGAGATGGTCCGCAACAGAAAGACTCAAAAATAAGTACCCTATGGCAACAAACGACTTAAAAATCACGGTAACATCCCCTCTTCTTCCACCATTAGAGGAGTTTATGCCATATCTTCAGGATATATGGGATAGAAAGTGGATCACCAACAACGGAAAATATCATCAGGAACTCGAAGCGAAGCTTTGCGAATACCTCGGTGTAAAATATATTAGCCTCTTTACCAACGGCACTCTTCCTCTGATTACCGCCTTTCAGGCTCTTGATATCCATGAGGGGGAGGTAATCACTACTCCATACAGTTTTGTCGCCACTACGCATGCTATATGGTGGAATGGTCTTAAGCCGGTGTTTGTGGATATTGACCCGGAGACGGGCAATATCAATCCGGAGCTTATCGAAAGGGCAATCACGCCTCGCACGCGTGCTATCATGCCGGTGCATGTATACGGCAATCCCTGTGACACGACGGCAATTAAGGAAATCGCCGACCGTCACGGTCTGAAAGTGATATACGACGCGGCTCACGCCTTCGGCGTAGAGGTAGACGGTAAGTCAATCCTTAATGCCGGCGATATATCCACTCTCTCGTTTCACGCGACAAAAACCTATAACACAGTGGAGGGAGGCGCTCTTATATGCCATTCAGCAGAGATGAAACAGCATATCGACCATCTCAAGAATTTCGGCTTTGCCAACGAGGTGGAGGTGATGGCTCCGGGCATTAACTCCAAGATGGATGAGATACGCTCGGCTTACGGTCTGCTCAATCTGCGGCACGTGAACGCAGCCATAGAGGCTCGTAAGCGCGTAGACACCCGCTATCGCGAGGCTTTAGCCGACATTAAGGGTCTGCGCCTCTTCCCGATGCGTCAAGACGTGAGATATAATTACAGCTATTTCCCCATCTTTATAGATGCGGAAGAATATGGCATGACACGCGACGCGCTCTACTATAAGATGAAGGAGGACGGCGTGTTGGGACGTCGCTATTTCTATCCCCTGATATCCGACTTCGAGCCTTATAAGGAATTGCCGTCAGCGGCTGCTCAAAATCTCCCGGTGGCTACCCGTATGGCAGATCAGGTAATCTGTCTGCCGATGCATCATTCGCTGAGCGAGGAGGATGTGGAGCATGTCATAAATTTTGTTAAAAAATGAGCGAAAAGAAGAAAATCCTCTTGCTGGGCGGCTCCGCTCAGCAAGTGCCCGCTATAAAAAAGGCAAAGGAGATGGGCTACGACACTGTGCTTATCGACTATCTGCCTGACAATCCCGGCCAATTCGTGGCCGATAAATGGTATCCGGCAAGCACCACGGATGTCGAGGAGGTATATCGCATCGCCAAAGAGGAGAACGTAAGCGGCATACTCCCTTACGCCTCCGACCCGGCGGCTCTTCCGGCAGCGATCGTCTCAGAGCGACTCGGCCTACCCACTAATCCGGCCAAATCAGTGGAAATACTGGGCGTGAAACACAAATTCCGTCCTTTCCTGGAGGAGAACGGGTTTGCCTGCCCGGGACACTTTATCCTTCCCGTAGACCTGTCGCGCGAAGAAGTGGTCGAGAAGGTAAGCCAGCTTAAATTTCCGGTAGTCATAAAACCCACCGACTCATCCGGCTCCAAAGGCGTTTCATTTATCAACGATATTGCGGAAATAGACAAGGCTCTCGAATGGGCAAAGTCTTATTCTCGAAACGGCGTGCTCATAGCAGAAGAATTCATCCATCGCGGTCATCCCCACATCATAGCCGGTGATATCTTTGTGGTAAACGGCAAAATCACAGTTTTCGGCGACCTTGAAAGTTGGAGAGACTTCGGCGGTGAGAGCCTTATTCCGATAGGTGAGAAATATCCCGAGCAACTCACCAAGACTCAGCGCGACAATATGTATAGCGAATTGCAGCGACTGATGGACGTCCTTGAGATACGCAACGGAGAATTTAATATCGAGATACTCATAGACAATGAAGACCGTCCTCACTTCCTGGAGGTGGGACCGCGTGCCGGCGGCAATATGATACCCGTTCAGGTGTCTGACATATACGGTGTTGACCTGATTGAGGCAAATGTGGCGGCGGCTATGGGTGAGAAAATAGAATTAAAGCCGGTGACGCCGAAGGAGAGATATATGACACTGGTGGTGCATAGCCACGAGGCCGGCATTTTCGAGCGTCTCGATTTTTCCGACGAGGTGAAGGATAATATCTACCGCACATTCTATTACAAGCACCCCGGCGATAAGATAGAGGTCTTCAATGAGGCCGGAAAGGCCATCGGCATAGTGTTCATGAAATTCGACACCGAAGAAGAGATGCGCGATGTGGAGAAGAACGTGGACAAATATATCAAGGTAATCTTGAAATGAGGGAGATAGGAGGATATTTCGAACTTGAATTACCGGATAAGGTGACTTATCCGAAAGGTGAGAATGCCGTTTACGTCAATTCGGCACGCCATGCCTTCGAGTATATCCTCCTCCGATTGGAAGATGTAAAGCGGGTCTTGCTGCCGCGCTATACGTGTGAGGTGATGCTTGAGCCACTTCATAGACTCAATATCCCTTATTTCTTTTATGATATCACAACAGAACTGACTATAAAGGATTTGCCGGAATTATCCGATGGTGAATATATCGTCATAAACAACTATTACGGCATTCAGGACGCTTATGTAGACAAGGTGGCGTCTTATTATGGCGAACGTGCCATAATAGACAATGCTCAGGCTTGGTATAAGCCATCTCTTCCCGGCATAAAGGCTATTTACAGTCCGCGAAAGTTTTTCGGTGTGCCTGACGGCGGCGTGGCGGAAAATGTCGCTTTACCGGGGAACGAGAGTGAGACACTGCTGACAGACCTCTCTTGGGACAGATGCTCGCATCTGCTGAAAAGACTCGAGTTGCCGGCCTCAGAGGGTTATCGCGACTTCAATATCAATTCCGACAAACTCAGCCATGACACACTGAAAGAGATGTCAGCGCTGACAAGACGCGTGCTCGCCAACGTGGATTTTCAGAAGGCGTGCGACATCAGAAGAGAGAATTTCAGGTATATTCACAGGGCATTAGAGCAAGTGGGCATTAAAAATATGCTTGAAATACCGGCAATGAAAGATTTTGCCTGTCCGATGGTATATCCCTTGCTCATCTCGAACGGTGCAGAACTCAGAAAGAAACTGATAGCCGAAAAGGTATATGTAGCCACTTATTGGCCGAACGTATTTGAATGGGCAGGTGCTGACTCTCCGGAATATTTCCTTGCCGCCAATCTCCTTCCCTTGCCGATAGACCAAAGATATGATACGGCTGACATGGAGCGTATCGTAGCAATTATATCAGAAAATCAATGAATACCGACCATTACAGCATATATTTTCGCGGGTTTCGCGAGTCGGATGTGGAGACTATCAACCGCTGGCGCAACGACCGCGACATCCAGGCATTGGTGAGCGCTCCGTTCAAGTATGTGCCCGAAGCGATAGAACGCGAATGGGTGAAGAGCAAGATGCTCAGCAATCGAACAGACATCTATCTGGCTATCTGTCTGAAGGAGAATGACAGGATGGTAGGATACATCTCCATCAACGACATCGACCATCTGAGCCGCAAAGCCAACGTAGGCGGTATTGTGCTCGACAAGGCTTATCATGACGGCATCGTGCGTCACGAGGCGGGTATGCTGATACGCGAATTAGCATTCGACCAACTCAACATCAACAGACTCGAGGGTCGATGCCTGCGCGAACATATCGCCTCAAGAGTAATCATGGAGGCTACAGGCTACAAACTCGAAGGTATCCTGCGTGAAAACGTCTTTAAGGATGGACGTTATCATGATAGTTGCGTATATTCCCTTTTAAGAGAGGAGTATTACGACTGGATGGAGCGGGGTGAATATTCGCTGCGTTCTTTCGCCAAGAAGGCAAAGGCAATCCGCAAAAATTATGAAAATGAAGATTAAACATATATTCTTGTTACTGAGCCTGATGCTCTTGCCTATAACGGCATCTGCTTTTACTCAGGAACAGATAGCGCGGACAAACGCCCAACTCCAAAAGGTGTTTGACGATATGGGAATGACGAGCATGGGCATTGCCGTGACTCACCATGACTCTATCGTGTTCCTGGAATCTTTCGGATACAAGGAGATGCCCTCAGCCGGAAATCCCGGAAAGAAACTGGAGGAGGATGATATGTTTTGCATCGCCTCGGTATCAAAGACCTTTATCGCAACAGCGATAATGCGCCTGCAGGATGAGGGACTTCTTAACATTGAGGATGATGCGCAGAAATATCTTACTTTTCCGCTGAGAAATCCAAAACATCCGGACACTCCGATTACTATCAAGCAACTTCTCAATCACACATCGAGCATCACTGACAACCGGAGTTATTGGAACATTGACTCCATCAATCCCCGTCGTGTAAAGGATGTCTACAAATGCTATTCGGATGCATCGCCGGGCGAGCAGTATGTCTACTGCAATATGAACTATACATTGCTTGGCGCTGTGCTTGAGGGAGCTACCGGCACACGCTTCGACCGTGTGGTTGACGATATCCTCATCAAGCCACTCGATATCGAAGGGGGATTTAATGTCAATCTGCTTGACCGCTCAAAACTTGTGACGCTATATGCGCACGCTCCCGGCAATAAAGACTCTCTGATATCATATCCGGAATATTACAAACCCTATTACAGCCAACTGATGGATAATTACACGCTTGGCAGGTCGTTGGGTCTGGAATATCCGGCCAGCGGTATGAAAATCTCTCCGAAGGAACTGACAAAATTCATGAGACTGCATATGCACGACGGAAAACTGGACGGTCATCGTGTTATCTCTAAAGAGAGCGAGGAGCTGATGCGTCGTAACTATGTCGGCTCATATAATTACGGTCTCTCTTTCCGCCATTATGATAATATCATACCCGGCAAGAGGATGTACGGACAGACGGGCGGCAGCCATGGAGCAAAGACCTGCATGATCTTTGAGCCGGAAGAGGAGATTGGATTCGTAGTTTTCTCCTCGGGAGCAGACTGCAAGGATAGAGACGGCTTCAGCGAGATACACGCTCCGGTGATGAAAATTCTTTATAATAATCTCTTTGCGGAATAATCATCTTCGGATCGAAACACGTCACTTGACGGTAAAATAATCTTTAAGCAAAGCGATGACGCAGACAGAAATTCAATCCCGGAAGAGCGAACTGAGTTACGATGTGGTGCTTCTTGCAATAGGCACCATCCTCGTGATGCTCAGGTCGATGCGTATCCTCTACGTGCGTGGTCTTCCTGAAATTCTGACTTACGGAGTTGGCTTTTTCTGCTTTTTGATATATTTCATTAAAAACTTTCAAAAGATAGAGCGCCTCAATCTCTTCACCGTCATAATAATTACGTTGTTAGGTGCCATCTATATGTTTGACCGGTTGAGGCTGAGTTCCTTTAATGTGGTATCCACTTTCAGCCTTGTCACCATCATGTTAGGCGCAATCGTCCTGTTGCAATGTCCGATAGAACAGAAGCGAAAGGTGTATAACGCATATAATATCACCATACAGATTATGGTGGGCATCGGACTGCTATGGTGGATTTTATACCTCTGTAACGTACCTCTCCCCTATTACGTTGACAATAGTGACAATTTCTATTTCTATCACGTATACTATTTCTTCAATGTAGTCCTGTCGCGTGACACGTTTGATATAATGCCGCGTTTCGCCGGACCGTTTCTTGAGCCGGGCCACCTCGGCACAATGTGTGTATTCCTTTTGTATATCAACGGATTCCGACTCAAGAAGATTGGTAATATAGTGTTGTTGTTAGGCATCCTCTTTTCTCTTTCATTGGCGGCGTATGGCTTGCTGATTGGCGCGGTAATCATCACTCTCTTCAATCTACGCAGATATGTGAGCATCTTGGTGATGGCCGTCTTCTTCGTTCTTATCGGCATCGGTGCCCAATATTTCAACAATGGCGAAAACCCGGTATACCAACTCGTCTTCTCCCGACTTGAACTGAATGAAAACGGCGACGATATCGTGGGCAACAACCGTACCACCGGCTTTTTCGACCTGACATACGATAAATATCTCAAGACAAACGATATATGGATGGGCGTAGGACGGCGTGCTTTCGGCAGTCAGTCAGACTCATCCGACAACGTGACGATGGGCACAGCCGGCTTCAAGCGATATTTCTATCTACGCGGCGTAGCGGGTCTGGCTTTGATTCTCGCTTTTATGCTCTTATACACTTTCCGGTATCCTTCCCGAATGACGATAGGATTTCTGATTATATACATTATAGCCAACTGGATTCGCGACTATCCCACGAAGGAGCAATGGATGTATCTCTTCCTTCTTGCCATCCCGCTTATGTATTACTATGGAAACAGGATACAGGCTGACCGTCAGGAGGAATTGCCGGATGATGGCGAGAAAGACCTGTCTGAAGTAAACGAAGAGCAAAATATACGATTATGAAAGTTCTGCATTTAGGCCGTGACCATAATTTTATAAGCGATTCAAAAAAGAGGTTTGAGGAGTTTTATCCCGGACAGAATATTTTTGTCGCTCATAATCCCTTAGGCGAATTTAAAATGCTTAAGGACACCACCGGCTTTCTGATATATGACCTCACAAAAAAAGAGCAGCAGGATCAATTGATTGAATTGTGCCGCCTCGAAAAGGTCAACAAGGTCGTACTGCACGGCATGGTCAGCTATATGAAGGAGTTTTTACCCAAACTCAAGGCGGCCTGCGATGTAAAGGTATACTGGCTCTTCTGGGGATATGAACTTTACGAAACTCTCGCTTATAAAAAAGGATATCCACTTCTGGATGATAAGTTTGAGCCCTTCAACGTAAGTTCGTATTACAAGCCCTACTTCGCCACCAAGTTGGTACGTAAAGTATTGGGTGTCTGTCGCGCTGATGATTATGAGGTCATCATGCCGATGGTGGATTATTTCTGCTTCTGGGATAAGAAAGACTTTGCCTTGCTGCAAAAGTATTATAATCTGCCGCTGAAATTCAGATTTTTCGCTTACGGTGCCTCTTACAAAGGTCAGGAAGTGCCTGATTTGTTTGAACTCAAGGAGCGTCCGGCCCGCAACATACTTATCAATCATCAGGCCTCTGCATACGGCAACCATGCCGCCATGTTCCGACTCCTTGCAGATATAGATAAAGAGAATACTTTCCAAAAGATAGTTCCTATTTCATACGGCCACAAGCAGATAAAGCAGGATATCGTAAAAAAAGGTAAGAAATATTTTGGTGATAAATTCCGACCGGTAGTTGACTATATGCCCAAGAATGAGTATTTTGAAATGCTTGAGGGCATCGACATCGCTATATTCGGACAGCGTCGGCAGGAAGCTTCCGGCAATATCATACAGTTGCTGCGCAACGGGGTAAAGGTTTTTCTTCGCAATGATAACAACCTGCTCGAATATTATCGTGAGAAGGGATATATCATATTCTCAGTGGAGGATGACCTGAAAGATATGTCCGCTCTTACCTCGCTTACTCTTGAACAAAAGAAGCTTAATCGTGAGATTGCGCTCGCCAAGCGCCTGTATTACGAAGATTTCATGCCTCATGTACTTGACGATTAATTCTCATCATATCGTATGAAGGAACTTGTTATCATAGGAGCAGGCGGCATGGGGCGCACTGTATTTGATATTGCCCGCGAGTCAGTGGGTTATGGCGAGGATTTTTTAATCAAGGGCTTTATTGATGATAACGTCAATGCACTTGACGGTTTTGAGTCATATCCTCCGGTGCTCTCCACTATCACCGACTACATCCCTTCGGAGAATGACGTATTCACTTTCTCCATAGGTGGAGAGGCACGACGGAAGTGTATCTCTGACCTTGTGGACAAGGGCGCAGAGTTTATAAATCTCATCCATAAATCGGCTCGCATCGGCACAAATGTAAGGCTCGGCAAGGGAAACATCATCGGTGCTTTCACCACACTCGGTGCTGACTCATCACTGGGTGATTACAATATGATACAGTCTTATACCGTTATAGGACATGACGCGGTAATCGGAAATTTCAACCGTATCGATACTCATGTCACATGCGTGGGCGGTATCAAGATACTTGATGAGGCCACCGTCCATACCGGTGCGGTAATAAATCATAACGTCACCATTGGCAATCACGCAAAAGTGGGAGCCTGCAGTTTCGTGATACGCAGCGTCAAGGATGGCGTCACCGTCTTCGGCTCGCCGGCTAAAAGAATGTAAATTAAATTAAAAGTATATAATATATCATGACACAGTTTATAGAGAATTTTGCTGCAATTTTTGACGACGTGGATCCCTCCACTCTCACTCCCGAAACGAAATTCAGGGATTTGGAAGACTGGGACTCCATCGCCGGTCTGTCAGTTATCGCAATGGCCGATGAGGAATATGGCGTCACTCTTAATGCAGATGACATGCACTCCTCACAGACCATAGCAGACCTGTTTGAAAAAATCAACAGCAAGAAATGATATCCTCGCCGTTTGGCTTATCCGGAAAGACTGTATTGGTGACCGGTGCTTCCTCGGGAATAGGACGCGCCACGGCTATCGAAGTGTCAAAGGCGGGAGCAGAATGCTGTGTCCTGGTGGCTCGTAATATCAAGGCTCTTGAAGAGACAGCCGGAATGCTCGATGCGGGATGTAAGGCTGTCATCATGCCCTGCGACTTGACCGATGACGAGCAGGTGAGAAAACTTGTTGATGAAGTACCGGTATTGGACGGTGCAGTGCTCAATGCAGGCATCAATAAGATGAAGCCCCTCTCTTTCTGGAATGAAAATGATATAAGTCAGGTATTTAAAGTCAACTGTTTTTCGCCGGCTGTTCTTTTAAAATATCTGGTGAAAAAGAAAAAAATGGCCTCACCGGCCTCCGTCGTATTTACGGCATCCATATCGGGACATACCAATGTATCTGTTGGCAACGGCATATATGGTGCTTCCAAAGCGGCACTTTCAGCTTTCATGAAGTATGCCGCGCTGGAACTTGCGTCAAAGGGTATCCGTTGTAACGCCGTGCTGCCGGGACGCGTGGAGACTCCTCTGATACATGCTGTCACGGATGAGGAGGCTATTAAGCGTGATTTGCTCAACTACCCGCTCGGAAGATATACGCGTCCGGAAGAGGTGGCGTGGGCATTCATTTATATGCTCTCTGACGCTGCAGCTTGCATCACCGGAACGGAACTGGTAATTGATGGCGGAAGGAGTCTTAAATAACCGAGGAATTTACCTGAAGGATTAATTATATTATGATACTTAAGGATAAAATATGCGTGGTGACCGGTGCTGCTCAGGGCATCGGCAAGGCCATCGCTGCCTGTCTGCTCGAGGAGGGTGGCATCGTCTATGGATGTGACTACCGCGAGGGCTCTATGGAAGACTTCGCGGCTGAACATGAGCGCTTCCACGCTCTCTATTTTGACGTGACTGATGCAGCAGCCGCCAAGAGCGCGATGATGCAGGTCAAGAAGGAGCAGGGACGCATAGATGTGCTCGTCAACAACGCCGGCGTCGTCTTCAATAAGAAAATCGGCATGATCGTGCGCGAAGAGACTGAACTGATGTTTCGGGTCAACGTTATCGCTGTAATCGAATTGACACAACTTGTATCACGTATCATGGCTCGCACCGGTGGAGGTTCTATCGTCAATATCGCTTCTGTCACAGCAGTGCTCGGCAGCGCCGGACAGTCTGCTTACAGCGCTACCAAAGGAGCCATCATATCCTTCACTAAATCAGCCGCTAAGGAATTGGCCGCTTCCGGAGTACGCGTCAATGCAGTAGCACCCGGCATCGTCAAGACCGAGCGCTTCGAAGAACTATATGAAGCCTCCGGCGACAAGATAGACACACGAATAGGTCGTATCGCTCTCGGACGTCTTGGTGCACCGGAGGATGTAGCCCGCGCCTGTGCATTCCTTGCCTCCGACAACGCATCTTATATATCAGGACAAATACTCGGAGTAGACGGCTGCGCTTCAATTTAGGAATTAGCAATTAGTAATTAGGAATTAGGTTAGGAATTGAACCTCTATGATACTTGATATTGATAAAAGAGAGCTATCCGCTGTAGTAGCGATTGATTCCGAAGGAAATAGGCTTACTTACGGTGAGCTTTTAGACCTGGCGGAGCAAATGCGCGCGTCGCTGCCGGAGAGATCGCTTCTCTTTGTGCTTACCGAAAATAACGTAGGGGGCATCGCATGGGTGATGGCTTCAATTCTCTCCGGAAATGTTCCTCTGATTCTAAATGCTCACACAGAGGAGGGACTTTTGCAGACTCTCCTTGACACATACCGACCGAATTATATAGCCGGTCCGGGCGAGAACGGAGAAATCTCTTTCGCCGGATATTCGCTTAAGAAATATTCGGAAGAGGCATGCCCGATGCATCCTGAACTGAGCCATCTGCTTCCCACCTCCGGCTCTACGGGAAGTCCGAAACTCGTGCGCCATAAATATGAAAATATTGAGTCGGCTGCTCTGAATATCAGCACTTTCTTCCGTCTTACGGAGCAGGACAGACCATTCATGGTGCTGCCCCTCTACTACACGATGGGACTCTCGATGGTCTTCAGCCATATTAAGGCGGGAGCCACAATTCTTATCACCGGACTGAAAATGACTGACCCGGGCTTCTGGAAATTTCTCAAGGAGGAGCGTGCCACAAGTTTTACGGGTGTCCCCTTCAGTTATGAGATACTTGACAAGATGCGCTTCACGCGCATGAAGTTGCCCGATCTTACCCTCCTTACTCAAGGGGGAGGCAAGATGCCTGAAGCGCTCAACCTCAAATTTGCTGAATATTGTCGTGACAACGGCAAAGAATGGATTGCTACCTACGGGCAGTCGGAAGGGACGGCCCGCATGGCTTGGCTGCCGCCGGAATACGCTATTTCTAAAATGGGAAGCATAGGCATCGCCGTGCCTAACGGTGAGTTGACACTCCGCGATGAGCAAGGGATGGAAATCAAAGAGTCGCCGGCCACAGGAGAAATGTGTTATCGCGGAAAGAATGTTACAATGGGATATGCCCGCCAACGTGAGGATCTTCAGCTCGGCGATGAGCGCCACGGCTTCCTTCCAACGGGTGATATAGCCTACCGTGATGAGGATGGTTTCTATTTCATCCGAGGACGAATGGGGCGTTTTCTTAAGATTTTCGGCAACCGTATCGGTCTCGATGAGTGTGATCAGATATTGAAAGCAGCGGTGACGTGCGAATGTGCCACTACCGGTAATGATGATAAGATCATCGTTTATCTCACGGATATTGCCCAAAGCGAGACTGCATTGCAAGCACTTCTTAAGGCTATTAAGGTGCCGGCAAGCGTTATTGAGATAAGACAGATTGACGTCATGCCTAAAAACGACGCCGGAAAAATACTATACGCAAAGTTGCCGAAAGAATAAGCCTCAACTCACACCAAACATACGCTGCCCCTGCGTTAACATTTTGTGGAATGGGCTATAAAAAAGATTATGAGAAAATATCTTTGGAAATTATATACTAATTTTTATCCCTGGTTTTTGCGCAAGGTCTACAAGATGAACATCGGCAAGAACTGCCGCATAGCGCATACCGCCCACCTGGATAAATCCATCAATCCGCGTGGCATTCACATAGGAGATAATACTTGGGTGTTGAGAGAAGCCATGATAATGGCGCATGACCATTGCCGCAGTTTAGTGACAGACGTCAACATCGGCAATAATTGCGTCATAGGCGTGCGCTCTATCATCATGCCGGGCGTGACGATCGGCAATGAGGTGGTGGTAGGTAGCGGAAGCATCGTAACCAAAGATGTGCCTGACAATTGCGTCGTGGTCGGCAACCCCGCCCGTGTCATCAAAACCGGAATTAACGTAAAGAATGGCAAACTCATAGACGCATAGATTGCCGCCCGCAATGAAAATATATCCTCAATATGTGGAAATAAATAATCGATTATATAATAAATAGTTATGACTAATCTTGATAAATACAACAACTTCTTTATTGAAGTATTCGGCGTGAACGCAGATGCTCTCGGAGCGGATTTCTGCAAGGAGAATGTGCCTGAATGGGACTCCGTACATCAGCTTAATCTTGTATCGCTGGCCGAAGAGACTTTTGATATCATGCTCGACCCCGAAGAGATAATGGGCTTCACCTCATACGAGAAGGGTAAGGAGATCATGGCAAATCAGGGCGTGGAACTTTAATAATGCCCTAATACTCAAAATTCAAAAAATCAACACCGTAGTATTATCCTAAATCATCTGCTATGGCTAAGTGGAGAATACAAAATGTGCGAATGGCCGGTGTCTCTGCCTGTGTGCCGGAGAATGTGGTGACCACTGAACAACTCGGCATACTCACACCGGAAGAGGCGCAGACCTTTATCAAGACTGTGGGCATCGAGCGCCGTCATCTCGCTCCGGATGATATCTGCGCTTCGGATATGTGTCAGAAGGCTGCCGAGAAACTCCTTGAGGAGCTTGGCTGGGAACGCGACTCCATCGATGTGCTTATCTTCGAATCCGTAACCGGCGACTACAAGACCCCTCCCACCTCCTGCCTGCTTCAGGACCGCTTGGGACTGCCGGACACCACTTTCTGTCTGGATATGCCGATGGGCTGCTGCGGATGTCTGTATGCCATAACTGTAGGTGGCAATATGCTGACCACCGGCAACGTGCGCCGCGCTCTGCTCCTTATCGGTGACACCGCACTACGCATGGGCTCGATGAAGGATAAGAGTCGCGTGCCCCTCTTCGGAGATGCGGGAACGGCAATCGCACTCGAATATGATCCGGAGGCACCAGAAATTGTCGTGGACTTCCATACCTACGGCAAAGGCTACGAAGCACTGATGACTCCTCACGGCGGCTTCCGTCATCCGGCTACGCCCGAATCGTTTATTGAGGAGGATTTCGGCAACGGTATAGTCCGCGCACCTATACATACGCTTATCAACGGCATGAACGTCTTCTCCTTCGCTATCTCAAAACCGCCGAAGTCGGTAGAGCAATTTCTTGAGGCTGAGGAATTGGACCGTAATACTGATATCGACTATTTCCTGATACATCAAGCCAACAAGATGATTGTAGACCGTGTGGTAAAAAAATTGAAACTCCCCACTGACAAGGTGCCTTACAATATCGAAGAATTCGGCAATCTTGGCGGGGCTTCAATACCGTCTCTGATGGTGACTCGCCTGCGTGAGCCGTTATCTACGGCACCGCACCGGTTGCTGATGTCATCCTTCGGACTGGGGCTCTCATGGGCTACTATGACGGCTACTTTCGGCCCGATGGTAATTCCGGAATTGCAGTATATTTAAAGTCGAGAGTTTAGAGTCGAGAGTGGAGAGATTGGAGTCCGGAGGTAATTTATACGGGTGATGTATCGACGGTTTTTCAAGCGCTTTATTGATGTGACGGCCTCGGGGCTTGTGCTTCTGATATTGGCTTTGCCGCTGGCTATTATCACTCTCTGGCTGCATTTTGCCAACAAGGGAGCGGGAGCCTTGTTCCGTCAGGAGCGCCCCGGCAAGAACGGCAAGATATTCCGTGTGGTGAAATTCAAGACCATGACCGATGAGACGGACGAAAACGGCAAACTGCTGCCGGATAAAGACCGTCTGACTCGCGTAGGAAAGTTGGTGAGATCTACCTCTATCGATGAACTGCCGCAGTTGTGGAACGTCTTCAAGGGGGATATGTCGCTCATCGGCCCTCGTCCGCTGCTGGTGAAGTACCTCCCACTATACTCACCGGAGCAGGCTCGCCGGCATGAAGTGCGGCCCGGCATCACCGGATGGGCGCAATGTCACGGACGTAACAATATCTCCTGGGCGAAGAAGTTTGAGTATGATGTCTGGTATGTGGACCATCTCTCATTTCGCGTAGATTATCAAGTGGTATGGACCACGCTGCTGAAGGTCATCAAGCGCTCGGACATATCGGCTGAAGGCCAGGCGACCATAGCACCCTTTGACGGCACGAATTGATAATGAAGATACAACAGTTTGTCAACAGCGTATTCACTTCCAATTCATACATCGTGCATGACGGGCGCAATGCCCTCATAATCGATGTCGGGGATTTCCCCGCTCTTAAAGAATATCTCACCTCTCAGGGCCTTGCTCTGAGAGGCGTTTTTATTACACATACCCATTTTGACCATATCTACGGTCTGCCGGAACTGATGAGCCAATATCCGGAGGTGCCGGTATACACTACCGAAGCGGGAATTGAGGCTCTGCGGGAGCCTAAATACAATTTTTCCCGTTATCATGGCTCTCCTATTTGCATAATTTCAGAGAAAATTATATCTTTACAAAATAATGCTATCGTTTCGCCATGCGAGACTCCGGCAGTAACGGCTATTCACACCCCGGGACATGACAGCAGTTGTGTCTCCTTTGTTATTGGGAATGCTCTCTTCACCGGAGATTCCTATATTCCGGATGTGAAGGTAATAGCCACCTTCCCGCGCAGCGACAAGAAAGCGGCGCGCGAATGGTATGCCCGGCTGCAGGACATGGCGGAAACGTATGACATTTATCCGGGACATGGCCCGGTAAAACTTATAAGCCTATGAGAGAGAGAATATTGCTTTGCTTGGCTCACATGAGCGGCAAGGAAATGGACTTTATAAAGGAGGCCTTCGATGCCAACTGGGTGGTGCCGATGGGTCCGAATGTCAACGGTTTTGAAAAGGATCTTGAGGACTTTGTCAATCATCGTGTAGATGCGGCGCCGTTGCATAAGTCAGTCGTAGGATTGAGTGCCGGCACGGCTGCCGTGCATCTTGCCCTCGTGGCCTGCGGTGTAGGTCCGGGCGATGAGGTACTGGTACAATCCTTTACTTTCTGCGCTTCGAGTCATCCCATCACGTATGTAGGTGCCACACCGGTATTTGTCGACTCTGAGCGTGAGACATGGAATATTGACCCGGATTTGCTTGAAGAGGCTATCAAAGACCGTATCGCAAAGACCGGCAAGACTCCGAAAGCCATTATCCCCGTGGCTCTCTACGGTATGCCATATCAGATAGACCGCATCATGGAGATAGCCGACCGCTACGGCATTCCGGTGATTGAGGATGCCGCCGAGGGGTTCGGCTCTCGCTTTGACGGTCAGGCGCTCGGCACATTCGGAGAATATGGCGTCCTTTCATTCAACGGCAACAAGATGATCACCACCTCCGGTGGCGGCGCTCTGATATGCAAGGATGAGGAGGCGAAACGCGAGATACTCTTCTACGCCACTCAGGCGCGCGAAAGCTATCCCTATTATCAGCATGAACACATAGGCTACAACTACCGCATGAGCAACATCTGCGCGGGCATTGGTCGCGGACAGATGACCATTCTTGACGAGCATATCGCTCATCACAAGCATGTGCAGGAGCTTTACACGGAACTGCTCGCCGACGTGCCGGGCTTCACGATGCATCAGAATCCTTCGCCGCGTTACGACTCCAATTTCTGGCTCTGTGCTGCTGTGCTCGATAAGGACCTGCATATCAAGGGACAGGAGGATGTCTACAAGGATGTCATCACGGGCGCTGTAGGCGGAGCGGCCGGCGTGACCCACGCTGCCAAAACGGCCGTGACCGACTGTCAGCCGGACGCCAACGTCGAGGCGCTGCGCGTATATCTTGACAAGGCCAATATCGAGGCTCGTCCGCTCTGGAAACCGATGCACAAGCAACCCGTATATCGCAATGCGCCGGCATACGTCAACGGTGTGAGCGAAGACCTCTTCCACAGCGGTATCTGTCTGCCGGCCGGACCATACGTCACGGATGATGATGTAAGATATATCGCTGATAAGATAAAGGAAGCGATAGATTGAATTTCTTTTCCATACAATACATGATATGAGCAGGAGAAGGTCATTTTTGAAAACGATACGTTGGTATTTCACCAAAGCGTCTCTGCCGTTCTGGGGCATGCTCGTGCTTGACAGTATCTTCGTCATTGTGGCCGGTATACTCGCTTTCCTCGTGCACAACAGGTCGGAGTCAATCGCCTCACGGTTTTTGCCCCTGATGCGCACTCTGATTCTTCTTCTCCCCTCTTTCCTCATATCCTTCCGCGTCTTCCACACATACGTGGGTGTAATACGCTTCTCTACCTTCAAGGATCTTGTAAATATCTTCCTTTCGGTGGTGATGGCCATGGCGTTGGTGGTCTGCGAGCAGGAATTGCTGCGCAACACGGGCTTGATTATCCCTTTCGAAGGGGCCAATCTACTCATGTTCGGTCTGCTGACAGCCACGTTCATGATCCTGACGCGCGTATGGGTGAAGACTCTCTATGAGGAGTATATACATCGCAACGTGCAGCATCGCGCCTACATCTTAGGGGTAAAATCCGGGGCTGTCTCACTTGCGAAAAACATCAACACTTCGGCGTCTACGCCTTATCGTCTGGCCGGTTTTCTTACCAATGAGCCTGATATGGTGCATCACATGCTGATGGGCAAGGAAATACTGCTCTTTGACGAGCATCTGCCTGAAATAATGCTCAAAAAGAATGTGCAATACATTCTGGTGTCCCCTCTGATGATGAGCGTCCTGCCGGAATATTCGGCTCTGACCGGCAAACTCATTGACGCGGGCATAAAGATAATGGTGCTTCCCAATGCTACTGAATGGGACGGCAAGAAAGAGATTAATTTCTCAAATCTGAAGCCGGTGGATGTGGAAGACCTTCTGCCTCGCGACAAGATTGAGGTGGATATGGAGGCTGCCTCTCAACTTATTACCGACAAGGTAGTGATGATCACCGGAGCGGCCGGCAGCATCGGCTCAGAGATGGTGCGCCAGATAGCCGCCTACAAGCCCTCGGAATTAGTGCTCGTTGACCAGGCAGAAACGCCCATGCATGATATCCGGCTGATGATGAGCAAGGAATTTCCGGAGGTTAACGCGAAGACTATCGTGGCAAACATCTCCGATGAGCGACTTATGGAGCGTCTTTTCCGCCGCTATCGTCCGGAATACGTGTTCCATGCCGCCGCTTACAAGCACGTGCCGATGATGGAGGATAATCCCTACGAAAGCGTCATCAACAATATCCTCGGCACTAAGATAATAGCCGATCTGGCCGTAAAATACGGAACACGCAAGTTTGTGATGGTATCCACCGACAAGGCTGTAAATCCCACCAACGTGATGGGCTGCTCGAAGCGCATCTGCGAGATATACGTGCAGAGCCTCGACAAGGCCATCAAGGATGGGGAAATAAAGGGCGTCACTCAGTTTGTCACCACGCGTTTCGGCAACGTGCTTGGATCCAACGGTTCGGTGATACCTCTCTTCCAGAAACAGATACGCGCCGGGGGACCGCTTACGGTGACTCACCCGGACATCATCCGCTACTTCATGCTGATACCGGAGGCGTGCAAGCTCGTGATAGAAGCCGGCACCATAGGCAAAGGCGGCGAAATTTTCGTCTTTGACATGGGAGAGCCAGTAAAGATAGCCGACCTTGCCAAACGCATGATAAAACTCAGCGGAGCGGTAAATGTGGATATAGTATATACCGGCCTTAGAGACGGCGAAAAACTATATGAGGAGGTGCTCAACGACAAGGAGATTACCCTTCCTACATTCCATCCGAAAATAAAGATAGCAAAGGTAAGAGAGTATGATTTTGACTCTGTAAGCCGCGAAATAGACAATCTAATCAACACAGCCTCCGAGGTAGATGACATGGCGATAGTGGCCAAAATGAAAGCCATAGTGCCCGAATACAAAAGCGCCAACTCCCGCTACGCCTCCCTCGACAAATAAAAACTCATACCTTACACCTTTAATACTTCCTTTTAACGTTCCTCCACCTCTACAGTAAATATACCCAATTAACGTTAATATACCATCTGATTTTAACCGTTGATTTTATCGCTTTAACGATATAAAAAAGAACAGGCTGTGTCTGTGGACACAGCCTGTTCTTTTTATTGGATTTAGATGGGGATTATTTCTTGAGGTCGAATTCGAGATTGTCGCTCGGGATTACGTTGTTATCATTTATGGCTACAGACACTGTGCTGTTTACCAGTTCGCTCTCTGCTGTAACACGATAGAGAGTGAATGTGATGATTGTGCCGTTGGGAAGAGACTCGCGGAAGTTCTTGTTGGCAGCATTGTTGAGATACTGGTAGCAGCTCTCCAATGCAAAACGCAAATAGTATTTGGCCTGAGTCTCTGACTTGTTTTCAAGTTTGGTGAGATCGAGGGGTTCTTTCTCCTCCTCTTCTTCGTCACCGTCGGCTTTAGTGGTGGGCTCAGCATCGGCCAAAGTCTGATCGAGGCAGATATCCTTGTTCATCACCTCCATCACACTTGCAGCCCACGCCTGATTCATATCGGGAGCAACGACACTGGAGCAACGCACGCTCCAGTTGCCTACAGGACCGAAATCAACGTTATCCTCATTGGTGCAGGATGCGAAAGCAAAGCTCAGCATCACTACAGCCACGAGCGACATCAGATATTTGAAAGTCTTTTTCATTGTCTTGATAATTGATAGTTATTATCTCTGCGAGGCCGTAGCCCCGCAGAGATACGTTATTGCTGATTACTTTTTGACTACAGTAGCGCTGTAGGGCACCTTAGAGAGGTCGAGTGTAACGGTATACGTACCGGCCTCGGTAAAGTTGAGGTTGTCGCCGCCGAAGGTCAGATTGTCAAGAGAACCACCGAGGTTGATAGCCCAGTCGTTGTCGCAACGGAACTTGTACTCGCCGGCAGCGGATACAGTCACGTCAGCTGACCACTTGGTCTTGTTGGCGTCAGCCTTCAGCTTGATGTCGGCATCACCGTCATTGCCCCAGTTGTTGACAGTACCTACCACACCGATGCTCTTGATCTCCGTCACATCATAAGTGAGCTGCACCACGTTGGCATTCATGTAGTAAAGCTTGAGAGACTTAGCGCTGGCCACCTTGATGGCATCACCGCCGATGGCGAGAGAACCTACAGTCTCACCTGCACCGTAAGAGATACCCTTCTTCAGGTCTTTCTCTGTGTAGAGCTTGAAGTCAGTCTTGATCAGACCAAAGCCCGTGTAATTGACGAAATCGCTTGTGGGCAGACCGAGAGCCTTCTCATTGAAGCCACCGTTGGTAGCACCACCTACTACATAGAGCTGATCGGCTGCAAGACGGATGGAGTATGTCTTCTTGAGCATATCCACCTCTATTGTCCAAGAGCCTTCCAGAGCAATCTGACCCGGAACACCGCCCTGTGAGAGGAGACGGAGCTGACCGTTGGTAGCAGCGGGATCCACTACACCGTATACGTTGGCATCGGGCTCATCCTTGCCGGCAATCTTCCATGTGAAGTCGCTTACAGTAGCCTCAGTAACCTTAACGGAATACTTGTAGATGGGATCATCATATTTGTGCTTGTCAGAGTGTGACATCTCCAAAGCATCATTGATGTTGTCATTGCCAAGATACTTACCGAAGATATAGTAATGGTCTGCGATAGTAAATTTCTGGTCGACGGGAGTCACGAGAATTTTCTGAGCAGCGACATAGTCACCGGTAAGTTCGGTCACCTCAGTGCCATTCTGGATGTAGAGAATATATGTATAATAGTTCTCTTCCGGAGCAGGATTGTAGCCGAAGCTTGCAGTGAAGGCGTCCTCCCAGAGGTTGCCCTCGATGACGCCAATCATCTTGCGGGCAGCGGCCTCACCCTCTTTAGTAGCTTCGGGAGCGGCTTCTTCAACAACCTCTACAGTTACCGGTATTTCCACAGCGTTAGTGAAATCCTCATTGTCGGCTACTCTGAATGTGCCGGCCACTGTGGCATTATCCGGGAAATCACTTGCCATCGTGATATTCAGGATGGGAATATTCACGTTCTGGTAGTCATTGAGGTTGATCGCGGGCGCACTGAGCACAGAGCTTGCAGTAGCAGTGACGCCGTTGGCAGCAATTACCGTCGGGGGTGTATTCACCTGAGGCTTACCGAGATCGGAGGTGTCGTCGCAGGATGCGAGGCTGAGCCCCACGATACCTGCTAAAAATAATATTGACTTTTTCATTGCATTATTCATTATTGAGCAGCCGGAGCTTTGCCGGGTTTGAAGTTACCAGTCATATTTACGAGGTTGACGGTCATCTCCATCCATGTCGGATCAGTGGGCCAGCCTTCGATCTGGAAGTTACCCTTACCTGCCACTACCTTGACTTCGGCGGAAAGTGTCTCTTCGTCAAGAGTCACCTTCAGATTGTCACCGTCATTGGCGTTGGCACCGATAGAGGGATACTTGCCGTCATCACCCCAGTTGCCGAGTTCCTTGTAGAAGCGGAAGCCACCACCTGCTGCGCCAACCAGTTCGTCAGTGAGTTCGAATACACCGGTGTAGATATCGGAGCCGATACCGTTCTTTGGCTCTGAAAGCTGCATGTCACCGTTATTGATATCCCAGCCTTGCGGCTTACCGATGAGGTAGATGATATGAGGAACGTTGACAGCGAAATAAGGCTGCACCTTGTTAAGCTTCACTACATTTGAGAGGATGTAAGAGCCGGGCACGTAGCCTGTGGGGCTCTTCGGGTCTGCTACGTAAGCAGCCACACGGATATAGACGGGCTGCACGCCGTTGATGGCGGGATCATCCCATTTGTCGATATCCTCCTCGGTAGTGATACCGTGAAGAGCGCACATTGCGATGGCGAGCTCCTTACAGCTCATCTGGATGCGTGCCTGAGTGTTGGTGGTGATCAGCACCTGATAGTTGGCTTCATTAGCCACCTCGCCGGTGATCGGATCTACAGAAGCCTCAACGAAATCGGGAGTGAGACACGCCTGAATTTCGTACTGGGTCACTGTGCCTAGACCGTAATCGGGCTGTGAAGTGACGAGCTCGATTGTGGAGTTGGGGTCGAGGAAGTATGTATAATTGTTCAGTGCCGGCTCGAAGACCTCAAATGTCCCGGGTGTGGGATCTTTGAGGCGCGGCTGGGTGTCATCCTTACAGCTTGTGAGGCTGAGGGCCACCAGCGCAGTGAAAGCCGACAGAATCGATATCTTATTCATGATACTTTCGATTAGAATTGTTTAATTTAGAAATAAGATTAATAGCCTTTGTTCTGCTCGTAATTCAGATCCTTCGGGTAAGAAGTGAGCACCTGAGTCGGGATCGGGAAGACGTTCATGTGTTCGTCTACGTCTGCGCCGAGGGGCACGTTGTTCTTCCAGTTCCAGGTATAACCCTTGGCAAACTGACCGAAGCGCACGAGGTCTGTACGACGGCAGTTCTCCCAATAAAGTTCGCGGGCGCGCTCGTCGAGAAGATGCTGGAGAGTAAGGTCGGATACAGACCAAGCAGGCACACCGGCACGTTCGCGCACGTAGTTGACGTAAGTCTTGGCATCGTCAAGGCTGCCACCGCCACCGCGCACGATAGCTTCAGCTGCTGTAAGATAAATCTCTGACAGACGGATTACGGGGAGGTCGGTGTCAGCAAATGTTGCAGAAGCATCGATACCGTAGTTGTGGTCGGTGTCAGCGATGTTATGCTTGCCGAAGCGGTTAAGGCCGCTCTCCGGGTCTGCCCAGTAGTTCTCGGTAGTATAGTCAGTCTGTGAGGGATCGCAGTCTACGTTGGTAAACTTAACGGGCACATAGCCATCCTTATACTCTGTAAATTCACGGTTGTTGATATTGAAGTCATCACCCTCTGTGAGCCAGAGATAAGTACGCTTGTCCATTGACTGGCCGTTGGAGAAAGAGAATTTCTCTGAGAACTGAGTGCGGGCGTGCATACAAGTCCACTGGCCGTTGATGCCAAACCATGACATTGCTGAAGTATTCTTGTCTGAGATAGCAGCAAGGATAAGGAATGAGCTGCCGCCGTAAGACTCTGTCATACGATATTCGTAAGGTATGTTCCAGAGAATCTCGTTCTGGTCATCACGACCGCCGCCGGGAGCGAAGATGTGATTGTTCTTACAGAAGTTGTAGTGATAGCAGTAAGTAAGACCTGAACCCTGGAAACCACCGCCTTTGTGACGATTGATGATAGTCTGGCAGTGTTGCAGACACTTGTCGAAGTATTTGGTGCCGGTCCAAACCTCACCGTTGAGGTAAAATTTGGCGAGCAGTGCCTCGACAGCGTCTCTACCGATACGGCCGTATACGGGAGTAGCGTCGGGGAATGCTGTGAGGACTTCCTCGAGATCGTCAGTGACGAGTTTGAAGAGGTCGGCACGATTAGTGGGTACGGGAGCATCACCGGCGGGGGTGTCATCCCAGCATTTTACTGAGTTGCCGAAGAGGTCGATCATATAGAAATATGAGAGACCGCGGAGGGCACGCGCCTCGAGACGGAACTGGTCGATATCAGCCTGTGAGATTGCCTTGTCGCCGGTACCGCCAATCTCAATACCGAAGCCTGAAAGGCTTTCCGGAGTTGTGAGGCGGAGGAAGTCGTTACAGATAGCGATGTGAGTCAGCAGACGTGAGTATGTGCCGAATACGTTCTCATTGTTGGTTGACCATGTGTTGGTGCAAAGGTCGAACACACCTGAGTCTTTCCATATCCAGTTGCACTCATCTGTAGTAAACTCATTGAGCATGAAGATGGCGCGGCTCCAGCAGCTGCGGCCGTTGTCGAGACCGGAGATATCTGAAGAACCTGCACCGGTCTGTCCTGAGATGGCTATGCCTGAATAGCACTTTGCCATTGCGCCGGAAAGATATTCTCTGGGATTCTCCTTGAAGTTGGAAGCGGTTGTAACGCGTTCATCCTGAGGGAACTGGTCAAGGTCGCCCACGCAGGAAGTCATGCCCATAGTGGCTACAAGCGCGCTGCCGATAAGGAAACGATTAATATATGATTTCATTATGTTGTAACGCATTAAGTGAAACAATTAGAATGTAGCCACAACACCGAGGTTGAAGGTGATGGGACGCGGATACACATTGTTGTCGATACCGCCGAATACCTCGGGATCAAGACCTTTATACTTGGTGATGACGAAGGGATTCTGCACGGCGCCGAAGACACGGAGACGAAGCTTGTCGTGAAGCAGACCGGGCCATGTGTAGCCGAGAGTGATGTTGTCGCAACGTACGAAGCCGGCGTTCTCCAACCAGTAGTCTGACAGATAAGTGTTGGTAGTCTGACCGCCCTGGAAGTAGAAGTCTGTCTTCATCATGTTGCTGAGACCGTTCTTGAAGGTATCGCTCAGTGTGCAGTTGCCGGCAAGAGCATTGTTGTAAACGTAGTTGCCGATAGATGCACGGATCTGGAAGCCGAGGTCCCAGTTTTTCCATGAGAAGTTGTTGCTCCATGCGAGAGTAACCTTCGGATCCTTGCTGTGCTTGATGATAAGGTCGTTGGAGTCAATCTGACCGTTACCGTCCTGGTCAACGTAAGCACCCTCGATGGGGAGACCATCCTTGTCATAGATCTGCTCGTAGAGATAGAAGGAGTTGGCCGGATAGCCTACTGCATGCACCTGAGCGGTGTTGCCGTTACCACCGGAGATACCGCCGGTCAGCACGTATGTACCTTCGTTGTTGAGCTTGGTGATCTTGTTCTTGTTCCATGCCACATTGAGGCTTGACTTCCACTGGAATGCATCTGTATCGATGATGCGTGCGCCGATGTTGGCCTCGACACCGATGTTCTGGAGAGTACCGATGTTCTGGTCGAGCATGTTGGTGGTAAACGCACCGGGAGTTACAGTGACGAATGAGAGAAGGTCTTTGGAATTACGGAGATACCAGTCTAATGACACGGTCAGACGGCTGTTCCACCATCCGAGGTCGAAACCGACGTTCCAAGTTGTAGTTTCCTCCCACTTAAGGTTGGCTGAGTAGCCGTTGGGGTAGTAAGTATTACCGGCGATGTTGGAAGCCACCTCACCACCGTTGGGGTCGAGGAGATACTGGCCTGTGAACATGTTGGGATACCAAGAGCCCTGGGTAGACTGAGAGTAAGTAGCGATAGCGGGGAAGTAACCACCTACGTCCTGCTGACCGGTGACACCCCAGCCGAGACGCATCTTGAATTCATTCATGTTGGCGCGATACTTCTCCATAAAGGGCATGTTGTTGATCTTCCAACCGAGGGCGAGAGCGGGGAAGAGACCCCAGCGGTTGCCTTTCGCAAAGCGGGATGTGCCGTCGTCACGAAGAGTGAAGGTGAGAAGATATGTGTCCTTGAAGTTGTAGTTCAAACGTCCGAAGAATGACACGAGCATCAGATTACCTGAATGATAGGGATAAACGACACCCTGAGGAGTGCCTACGAGATCGATAGTCTCCGGATTGATTACGAGCTGACCGCCAGTCTGGTCGGGGCTGTAGAAACCGGGAGTAGTGAGGATCGTACCGTTGCTGCGGTTGTGATAGTCAAAACGCTGCCATGAATAGCCGGCCATTACGTCGACGTCAGACTCAATCTTTGAGAAATATTTCTTATAGTTGAGGTAGAAGTCGAGAAGAGTGTTGCGGCGGAGCTCATAATACCATGAGTGGTAACCCATACCGTTCTGACGTTCGTTCTTCCATGCAGTCGGAGTATTCTGAGCAACGTCAGTCACTGATGTGGAGCGAGCCACGTCATAACCGAGGTTGAGGTTGGCATGCAGTTCGGGGAGGAAATGCATGGCGTAGTCGATCTGGATGTTACCGTTAGAACGATATACGCTTGAATAGTTTTCCTTATCTTCGAGCATTGACACGGGGTTTTGTGAAGCATTCACATTATATACGTGCTTGTTGCCGGAAGTCACTGTATAGCCGTTGTAGAAGAAGGGGAAGAGGCTGTTGCCGGTAAGGTTGCCCGGAGTGAAGTTCATCACGGGCAGAGTGGGGTTGAAACTTACGGCAGAGCCGATTGAGCCGGTGTCACCCCAGTCATTGTGGATATAATAACCCTTCACGTTGGCATTGATCTTGAGCAAGCCGTCGAAGAATTGGGGAGTAAGGCTGAGTCCGGCAGTGACACGCTCCATGCAGGTCTTCTTGAGGATACCTGAATTGGAGGTGTAGGAACCGCTGACGCGATAGGGGAGGAAGCCGAGAGTGCCACCTACAGAGAGGTTGTACTCGTGAGAGACAGCAGTGCGGAGCACTTGCTTCTGCCAGTCAGTGTCGGCATCGCCAAGAGCAGCGGCTGCTTCTGATTCAGCGCCCCAATAGTTGCGGATCATCTCTGAATACTCCTGAGCGCCGAGCACGCCCCATACCTTACGGGGAGTGTTGACAGACACGGTAGCAGAGAAGTTGACCTGCGGACGGCCTGATTTACCTTTCTTAGTTGTAATGATGATGACACCGTTGGATGCACGCGAACCGTAGATAGCTGTAGCGGATGCGTCCTTAAGGATAGTCATTGACTCAATGTTGTCAGGAGCGATCATAGCGAGGGGGTTGCCCATACCTGACACTTCACCTGACACCAAGGGCACACCGTCGAGGACGATGAGGGGGTCGTTGGAAGCATTGAGTGAAGCGCCGCCACGGATACGGATTGTAGCGCCGCCCTGGGGGCTACCACCGTCGGATGTAACGACAACACCGGGGCTTGCGCCGGTGAGCAGGTCCTGAGCGGAAGTGGCGATGTTTGCCTCTACCTCGTCAGGAACTACCATTGCTACTGAACCTGTAGCGTCAGATTTCTTGACAGAGCCGTAACCGATCACCACATGTTCGGTGAGCAGAGTTGCGTTCTCTTTCATTTCGATGTGCAAGGTTGTGCGACCGCCGACTGCTACGTCCATGGGGTCATAACCTACATAACTTACCACGAGTGTGGAATTGGGATTGACGCTAAGCTCGAAGTTGCCGTCTACGTCGGCAGCAGTACCATTGCTTGTACCCTTCTCCATGACTGTGGCGCCGATCAGCGGGTCGCCATACTCATCGATAACGGTACCATGCACGGTAATTTTCTGAGCTAAAGCAGGAAACGCCAGGCAAAGCACCATCGCCATGGTGGCCCAGAACTTCCGATTCAGATGAAAATTGAAATTTTTCATGCAGGAATTAATTTAGTTCAACATTATGGTTAATTATTAAATGATTTTGAGTTATTTACATTACCCTGCACGGCAGAGTTTTCCAGGTATTCTTCCGTAGTCAGACTGCCGGCGAAAGGGAATGCGGCATGCGTAGGCATACAACAATCCACTGCAGTCTGCTGCGAACTATATGCAAAAATAACAAAAATTTAGATATGAAACGTTTTTTAGAGATTTTTTTAACAAATGTTAAAGAAAAATTCCCAAAAAATCTAAAAGACGTCATCTCCCCTACCTCCTGACTAACGCCAAGTAGAAATAACCCTACGGTAGACGGAAAGGAAGTTGAGCGAGATAATCAGCACCGTCATGATAAGCAGCGTGAGTATCGTGGTGAAAAATGAACCGCTTTCAGCGCCCAAGCCTTCAAGAGGTGACAGATAAAAGGCACGAAGCACGGCAATGGCCGCAGCAGAAAGCAATGCTGCCCCACAGCAGGCCACAGTTATGATATTCCAATAGGGACGCGCCACGTCGGCCGGATTATAACCTAACATCAACAAGGAATGCAATTTTGAGCGGTTTTTCTCCATCAGCAGAGAGATGCTCAGCATGAGGATAAAGAGCGACAGCAATGAGATGACAGAGCCGATAGCCACTACTATGGTGACAATTATCCTCAAAAGATATGCCGCGGAGGAGGCAGTCTTGTCGCCGGCCACTTCATACCCATGCTCTTCAAGCCAGGGAGCAATGGCCGCATCGCCCGGTGAAGATACATCTATTATAATACGACTCGGTGACTGCGAAGAATTGTCGCCGTCTTTTTTCCCTCCATTATCGCCGCCATTTTCTGCCAGACGCGTATTCATATATTCAATAAATGACTCCGGAGCCAGAATAGTGTTGAAGCGTCGTGAATAACCGGCTACGCGTCCCGGAAGTACCAAGTGCTGACTGCCGTCTTCAGAATATAGCTCCAGGGTGAGAGGTATGCCGCTCACTGTAGAGGCTGAAAGCTGCGGCAGCCCCGAGCCGGCTGCAAAGCCGAAATTATAGAGAGCAAGATAGTCTTTGGAGATGACGATGGGCACTTCGGGAGAGTCCGGCGTCCATTGCCAATCGGCAAGAGGAATGTCAAGAAATGAATCGGGCACGGCTTCCAGAAACATCGCCGTGGAAAGCTGGCCGCTCCGACCACTCTGCTCCTCCCCTGCCGCAGCATTGCGCGTGATGTCAGCAAAGCCGATGGAGGCATGCACTCGAAAGTCAGCCTTGCGAAATTTTCCCACTGAGCGCACCCAGGGTTGCTCTTTAATCTCCTCAATCTCTTCGGCCGTGAAGTCGTTGGCCTTCATATCCAGCGTATTGCCGGAGGAGACGCGCTTGTTGATGACCATATGGTCGGAACGAACGAAGGAGTCTTCTTCCGTCCAGAGCGTGCGCGCATCGAAATAAAACTGTAATGCACCGGCCACAATCGTGAGACCGAGAAAATTAGAGAGTATGAATCCCGCGATGCGGGCTGCGGAGGTGTTGCGTCTGAGCAACCGGCTGACGAGGGGATACTTCATAATTTTATATTTACAGTGGAATGCAGCAGGAGAGGATTGCCGACGGAGGTGGAAATTACGGCCGCGCCCTGACGAGCAGCCTCTTCGGCGATGATCTCTGCGGCTATCATATTGTTGGCAGAGTCAAGGTGGCTTACCGGCTCGTCGAGTATCAGAAAATCGAAAGGCATGCAGAGGGCACGTATCAATGCGAGACGCTGCTGCTGACCGATAGACATCTTGCGAGCCGGATAGTCAGCACGGTCGGCGATGCCCAGACGATGCAACCACTCCTCGATGCGACGCATGTCGACATGGTCGGCAAGTGAATTCTTAAGGCGTATATTATCCAGGGCGGAAAGCTCCGGGAAGAGCGACAGGTCTTGCGGAAGATAGGCTATATGACGTCTACGTATCTCCTGCCAGTCGGCCAGACGTAGTGAGGCCGTATCTACCCCGTTAAAGAGGAGCTTGCCCTTGAAGTCACGGCGATTGCCATATAAAAATGAGAGAAGCGAAGACTTACCGCCACCCGACGGCGCCTCTATCAGATAATTCTTACCGCGCCGGAAGGTGACGTTGGTGAGCCATATCTGAGAATTGGGTATCGACTCTCCCACGAAGACGCGTGGTAGCATCTCGCTGAGGGTAATCTCATCGATATGAGGGGTATAGGCAGCTGATGTGGTGATATCTTCGGCCATCTTCTTTCTCGTTTTACTTCTTATGCAAAAGTTTGCGGACAATGCTTCCGGCTGACTCCGGTATCTCGCCCTCAATCTTAAGACGCAATCCGCCGTCATGCTGATCAATGGTGGCGGTCATATTCTCGCCGTCTTCTCCTCTCATCACAAGACCGATGGCTGCACCTTCAAACTTGCGCGCAGCATCCTCCACTTTATATGCACCGGCGCCGTAATTGCCGGAACTGAGTTTGAGCAGGTTGCCGTCAGAATCCGGCTTCAAGCCCAGACTATAAAGTGACTGCATGAGACTGCCCTGATTGCCCGTAGTGGCTATGGAGGCCACGTAGGCCACATCAGTGGTTTTTGTCTCCGGTGTCACTGAGGAGGCTACAGCGACGGTGCCGTCAATCGGCAAGAATATATTACTGTAAAGAGCGGGCATTGTGCCTCCGAAAGACTCGGCGCTCTTCATAAGCTGCTCGATAAGAGCATGCGGGAGGGAGATGGCAAAGAGTGTATTGGCATTACCGCCGAGGGCTGCAACCTGCTTAACGTCAATCTTTCCGAACTTAAGATTGCACTTAGCCACTTTGCCCTTACTGTCAAGAGCTTCGGCAATTACCTCAAATTCATTTTCCTTAACATCCGCATATCCGGCCACAGCCTCTATGTTATCAAAAATCATGGAGGTGACGAGGCGCACCGATGTACGCTCTGAAAATGACATTCCGGCCTTATCGATAGCTGAATTGACGGAGGCATACCATGTGATGCCGTGGTCGCAGGCAGTCAGGACAGAAGCATAATCCTTACTCAGGAAGCTGCGGGCTCGCGTTAGCTCTGAGTATTCATCGAGAGATTCGTGACTCCCCTTGCTGACTATCCAAAGCTGATTGCCTTTCTGGACGAAATTGTCGGCAACATACAGATTGCCCTCTTTTGTCCATTTAGCACCGGCCTTCTCCGTAAGATACTTGCGCAAAGTCTCTCCATCTTCTGCCAGACAGGTAAGATAACTCCCTTTGGCATCACTGAAGAATACAGCGGATGTGAAGCGAATGCCGGATTTTCCGTCAAACAGAGAATTATAATCGAATTTTGAGTTAAACCCGATGAGCTCTTTCTTTAAAGCGTCACCCTTTTTAATGACCGTACCGTCGGCCTTGGCGCCCAAATCGCCGATTAGCCGTTCAAGGTCAATTACTCCTACCGAGACAGCATCAGCCGGGACAGTCTGCAGCAATGCCTCGGCATCATCTTTGGCCTCAGAGCCGGAACAAGCAGCCAATAAGAGGGATAGAAACAGTATGACACCCGCAGCGGGAAGAAGGCTTCTTAGGTATGATTTCATGGCTATAAAAATGTTATAAAGCAGATGTAGTATGTATTATATTCCAAAGTTAAGAAAAAATCCTTATCTTCGCGAAAAATAAGTAAAAAAATATTGAAATGAGTATCATATCCAACCGTGTGGAGAGTCTTGCACCGTCTGCCACGCTTGCAATGTCGCAAAAGAGCGCCGAACTGAAAGCAGCCGGCATCGACGTGATTAATATGTCGGTAGGCGAACCTGACTTTGACACGCCACACCATATCAAGGAGGCTGCCAAACGTGCCATAGACGATAATTTTTCGCGATATACCCCCGTGCCGGGATACATGTCGCTGCGCAAGGCTGTCTGCGAAAAGCTGCGCCGTGAAAACGGCATGGAGTTTGCCCCGGAGCAAATCGTGGTGGGCAACGGCGCCAAGCATGAACTTTGCAATGTCATCATGGCGATGATCAACCCCGGCGATGAGGTGATAATCCCCGTGCCGGCGTGGGTGAGTTATGTGGAGATGGTGAAGCTTGCAGAAGGAGTACCCGTGACAGTGAGTGCAGGAATCGACTCTGACTTCAAAATCACGGCTGACCAACTTGAGGCTGCCATCACACCTCGATCAAAAGTATTGATGCTCAACAGCCCCTCCAATCCTACGGGGAGCATCTACACTTACGACGAACTGAAAGCCCTTGCCGACGTGCTGGCCCGACATCCGGAGATTTACATTCTCGCCGATGAGATTTATGAGCACATCAATTTCGTAGACAAGGTGCACAGCATCTCCGAATTTGAGTCAATACGCGACCGTGTGATCATCATCAACGGTGTCTCCAAGGCTTACGCGATGACTGGATGGCGTGTAGGATATATGGCCGGTCCGCTGCCGATAGCCAAGGCGGTGACCAAGCTTCAGGGTCAATATACGTCAGGCGTATCCTCAATAGCACAAAAGGCTGCCGAAGCCGCCTATGAGGGTTCGCAGCAATGCGTCGAGGATATGCGCAAGGCCTTCCACCGCAGACGCGACATCATCGTGGAGCTGGCGTCAGAGATACCGGGATGGAAAGTAAATCGTCCCGACGGCGCATTCTACCTCTTCCCTGAGGTGAGCAGCTATGTGGGCAAGCACTGCGGTGACCGTGTCATCGAGAGCGTAAATGACTACGTGATGTATCTTCTTGAAGAGGCACATGTAGCCTGTGTGGATGGCGCGGCTTTCTGCGCTCCGGGATACATGCGACTCTCTTACGCAACATCCGACGACAATATCCGTGAGGCAATGCGCCGCATACGCGAAGCATCTGCCAAATTGAAATAAAGAGCTCCGCTACGGAGCATCAGGATTCGTACTTACTGACGTATATATATGAAATTAACAAAGGTATTGATGGCGGGGATTCTGTGGGGAGTCGCCGCCATGCCCGTATTGGCAGAGAATATGATTGATAGAATAGACCCTCCATACTGGTGGACCGGCATGAAAAACGACACTCTTCAGCTGATGGTGTCCGGACCCGACATTGCTTCGGCCCGCGTCAGTGTCGACTATCCCGGCGTCAGCATGATAGAAGATGTGGCCGATGTAAGCCCGGATTACAAAATATTGTATTTCAAGATAGCGCCGGATGCACGTCCGGGCGAGATGAAACTGCATTTTGAGAGTGAAGGCGTCGAAGAGACAGTGAATTACACTCTGAAGGCTCGCAGCAAGAAGGCGGAAGAGCACACCGGCTTTGACGCCGGCGATGTGCTTTATCTGCTGATGCCGGACCGTTTCGCACAAGGCAAGAGCGCAGTAGCCGACCCTTATGAAAGCCTGGAATATAAGGCGCACCCCGACCGCCGGAATCCGAATGCGCGACATGGCGGCAACATAGCAGGCATACGCGAGCATCTTGACTATATCGACAGCCTGGGAGTGACGGCAGTATGGGTGTGTCCTGTGCTTGAAAACGATATGCCCGGCGGCTCTTACCACGGATATGCCACGACGGATTATTACCGTATCGACCCCCGATTTGGCACAAATGATGAATGGAACGAATTTATAGCCGAGGCCGGGAACCGTAGTATTAAGGTGGTGATGGACATGATATTCAATCACTCCGGCTCCAATCATCGCTGGCTTAACAATATGCCGATGGCTGACTGGTATAATCATCCTGAAGGAGATGTGATGACCAATTTCCGCCTCACCACCGTGCATGACCCGTACGTGTCTGATTACGACAAGGATGCGACGGTCAACGGCTGGTTTGTACGCTCGATGCCCGACCTCAACCAGCGCAATCCTCACCTGATGAAATATCTGACGCAAAACAGCATCTGGTGGGTGGAAAGCAGCGGTATTAGCGGCATTCGCATGGATACCTATCCTTACGCCGACATGGAGGGGATGGCCTCCTGGGCAAGAGACGTGATGAGGGAATATCCTAACTTCAATATCGTAGGAGAATGCTGGTATGGCAACGAGGCCGGCTCGGCATTCTGGCAGAACGGCTCTCGCATCAACGACCATACGACGGAGCTTCCGACGGTGATGGACTTCAAACTGGTAATAGACGGACAGAAGATGTTTGTCGATGAGACTACGCCCTGGACCGGACTTAATCTCCTGTATGACCACCTGTCGAATGATTTTCTCTACCCGGATCCTCAGAAAGTGCTCACTTTCCTTGACAATCATGACACCGACCGCTTCCTGCTCAAGGAGCCGGAGACACTTGATGCCTGGAAACAGGGCGTGACATTCCTGCTGACTTCACGAGGTATCCCGCAACTTTATTACGGCACGGAACTGCTGATGAACGGCTCAAAGGAAGGGAGTGACGGATATGTGAGACGCGATATGCCCGGCGGCTTCGAAGGCGACAGCATCAACGCCTTCACACGCGACGGAAGAACGGATCTGCAAAACGATGCGTGGGATTATCTGTCATCACTGCTCCACTGGCGCAAAGGAGCGGCCAATGAGGTGATAGCCCGTGGCAAACTGAAACACTTCATGCCCATCAACTGCGCTTACGTCTACGAGCGACGTCTTGACGACCGTCAGGTGGTAGTGATTATGAACGGCACGGATGAGCCGATGGATCTCGACATGGACCGCTACGCGGAGATTTTGCCGAAAGGCACGGTGATGCACCGCTCCCTCGGAGGTGAAGACGTAGAGATAGAAGAATTTCTCCGTCTTGCGCCGCGCGAAGTGCTGATACTCCAGAATTTCTAAGGGAGGAAACGCGCTGAACACCCCCTTTAGAGCTATTTTACACGAAAAAATCAAAAAAACCTCAAAAAAAATTTGTCAATTCAAAAAAAGTCGCTAACTTTGCAATCGCAAAAGAGGGGAAAGACCTCTGAAGCAAAACATAAAAGATGGTGCCATAGCTCAGTTGGTAGAGCAAAGGACTGAAAATCCTTGTGTCC